>CABPWH010000048.1 GCA_902461085.1 uncultured Collinsella sp.
GGCGGCGGCGATGCGCCTCGCCCTGGAACTGCTTGGCACGACGCTCGGCACGGTTGCCACGCGGGGCCTGCTTGACGGCGTCAGCACCGCCGCGCTCCTCGGCAGCCACCTCGCGGGCCACGCTCTCCACGGCCTCGTCCACGCGAGCCTGAACGCCCTCGCGCACGCGGGTCTTGCCGCCGCGCTTAGGGCGGCTCGGACGCTCGCCGTCGCCACGGCGCTCGTCGCGACCGCGGTTGGAACGACCGGCCACATCACCGTAATCGTCGCCGTTGCGTTTGCCGTCGCGACGTGCCTGCTCAAGCTTCTTCTTGCTCTTGGACTTGCCGCGCTTGGTCTTCTTCTTCACCTTAAAGGCCGCAGGATCGCGCTCGGGATCAACCGCAGGCGGGTTGGGACCCACATGCAGGTCGCCGGCCTCGTAGATGTCGGCGGTCTTGTCCATGAGCTTCTCGATCTCGTAGAACTCGTCCACGTCCTGCTCGGTCACAAACGTGATGGCCCAGCCCAGCTCACCGGCACGGCCCGTACGGCCAATACGGTGGATGTAGTCGGTCGGCTCGGCCGGCACGTCAAAGTTTACGACGTAGCGCACGTCGCTAATGTCGATGCCGCGGGCAAGCACGTCGGTCGCCACCAACACGTCGACGGTACCGTCGCGGAAGGCCGAAAGGGCACGCTCGCGCTGGGCCTGGCTGCGGTTGCCGTGAATCGCGGCGGCCCTGATGCCCTTGCGCTCCAGACGACGGCAGCAGCTGTCGGCGCGGTGCTTGGTGCGCATAAAGACGATAGTGCGCTCCGGACCCTCCTTCTTGAGGAACTCGGGCAGCAGGTTGTTCTTGGCCTCGATGGACACCGGGAACACAAACTGGTCGACGGTGTCGGCGGTCGACGTGGCAGGCGCGATCTCCACGCGGGCCGGGTCGCTCACCAGGTCGGTGATCTCGCCCACGGCCTCCTCGTCGAGGGTCGCCGAGAACAGCAGCGTCTGACGCTCGGCCGGCGTCTCGCGCACAATGCGGCGGACGGCGGGCAAAAAGCCCATGTCGAGCATGCGATCGGCCTCGTCGAGCACCAGGACCTTAACCTCGTCCAGGTGGCAGGCGCCCTGCTCGATCAGATCGACCAGACGGCCCGGCGTGGCGACCAGGATGTCGCAGCCGTACTTGAGGGCAGCAGTCTGCGGCTTGTAGCTCACGCCGCCCACGACGGTCACGGCGACATGGCCGGTGACGTCGGCGATTTTGCTCGCAACCTCGTCGATTTGCTGGGCAAGCTCGCGCGTGGGGGTGATGACGAGCATCACGGGGCCGCGGCCGTTGCCCTCGGGCTTTTTAGCACCGCGACGACGGTTGCGGCCGCCGCGCTCGCGCACGGGTTTGGGAGGAGCGATATGCTCCAGATTGTTCATGGTCGGCAGCAAAAAGGCGGCCGTCTTACCGGTGCCGGTCTGGGCGGCGGCAAGCAGGTCGCGGCCCTCGAGCACCACGGGGATCGAGCCGGCCTGCACGGGCGTCGGCGCCGTGTAGCCCAGGTTCTCGATAGCACGAAGCATCTCGTCCGAAAGTCCCAGCTCGTCAAAGGCGGGCAGGCTCTCGGTAGCAGACTCGACGGCCTGGGCGGCATTTGCCTCATCGGCGGCATCGAAGGCAGCCTGGGTCATGGCCTCGCGGGCCTCGTCCAGAATCTCGGCGTCGGTGACGTCGGATACAGAATTACGCATATGTTGTTGTTCCTTATCTGCACGCGCAATGGGCACGGCATGCGGCCGCGCGGGCGTGCTTGGTAGTGCGCTAATACATACAAAAACAGGTGCGCACAGAGAGGACGTTGCTCAGCACGCTGGCGATCGCTTTGGCAGCCCTATCACGCGCCGTCCAGACGCAGCAGCTCTAAGCGATGGAGCAGATTCGCCGCGGGTTAGTATACCCGTGCTTCGCATGCCCCCACGTAAACCACAGATGACGAGGCGGACGCGGCGGGCCCGGCTGATTGTCTCAATCTGTAACATCTACAGGGCAAATCTTCCTCTACGTGTTACAGATCGAGACAAACGGTCGACACGGTTCACAAACGTCTCAATCTGTAACAGTTATCGAGTAAAATCGGCCCTAATTGTTATAGATCAAGACAGAGGGGGATTTCCGTTCAGTCCAAACCAAATCTCTCGCTCTTCCTGCAATTTCGAACATGTGGCCTATAATGTTGCTTTGGTTACGCTATATATTGCGCAGCCATTTAATACGTCGCCCACCGGGAGCCATTAATTCCTATCGCCATATTGGCTAGGAAGCAATCAAAGGAGGTATCCGTGGCAGCAGAGACGCCTTGCTCGGTCCTCTATAACGATATTCGCTCGTTCGGCGGTCTTAAACATCTCGAGATCGCCCGAATGCTCATCAATGGAAACTCTTATCTCGGCAGTACCCTGCTCGAGAAATGCTCTTCCAACCGCTCGTATCTCACCCGTTACATCGTCCATCGCAAGCCTGACCAGTGCGCGCCCGCCATCTACAGCGACTTTACCGTCACCACGCTCAACCTTTCCGCGGCAATCTGCAGCAAGCTCGGCGGCGGCGAGTCCGCCTATCGGGCAATCGCCGAGCACTATCGCGGTCCGGCCGCCAACGAAATGATGTCGGCTCTCGCCAGCTACAAGCTGGACAGCCGCCTATATGCAAATGCCCTCAATCGCATCGATAACTTTGACGGCAATGCCGTGCGCGAAAAAAGCACGCTCTTCTTGATGCTCTTTGTGGCAACGGGGGCGCTCGCCGATCCCGTTCAGGGCGTGGCCACCGTCGAGCGCTTTTGCGACAGCAAAACGGGCGGGCACTTTGGCACCACCGAAACTACCGTCGGACGTGGCTTTATGAGCAGCCTGGAGCAGCCGCGCACCGTCGCCCCCAACCTCGGTCTGCTCAGAACCCATGCCGACAACTGCGCCGACATGCAAATCCATCCCCTCACACGCGATCCGCGCGGCACCGTAATTGGTTCTTTGCCCAAAACCTCGCCCAGCATCACCGATGTGGGCGCCGACGCATCGCGCGAGCATCTTCGCATTTGGCTTGAGGGTGAGCACTGGTACGCCCAGGGCCTTGGATCGACCAACGGCACGGTACTCGAATCGGGTGCAGGCGACGGCGATATTGTGATTGAGCCGCCGCGCGACCAACGCGAGCCCGGCAAGATCTATCCCCCAGTGAAAATCGAAAACAGCGACAGGCTCCATCTGGGTCTCTACACGACATTCCTTGTCATTGTGGACTAGCGCGGACGGCGATCGGAAGACGGTCGCCGTCCGTCTTTCGTCTTCTACCTTCTGCGTCGTAAACGACAATGCTCAGCGGTATACGTGGGCAGTGCGGCTATCATGGTACTTTACCGATATCCGCACTGCTCGCGTATACGTGCGGCAACCCATGCCAGACAAAGGAACGCCATGGATACTACCGATAGCGCCTATGGCGACAAACTCATCCGTCTCGATACGTTCGATACCGCCGTGGCGGTCGACCCCAGCGCCGAGGACGACGCCAAACGTCGGTTTATGACGCTTATTCTCCAGACGGCCCACCGCAACAACGGCAACATCGGGCACGTGCTGCGCGCGACCAACACGAGCGGCGAGGTCTTTGCCGTCAAGCTACTCAAGGACAACGCTATCCTTTCCGGCCAAGCCCCCGACCGCTCCGCCGAGCAATCGGCCGCTCACTTGGCCAACACCGCCGCGCTATTCGAGGAGTACCGTCATCTTTGTACCGTCTCGCACCTGCGCGGATTTCCGCGCGTCTATGGCTACGGATCGTGCGAGGATGACCCGCTCATCCTCATGGAGTGGGTCGAGGGCACCTCGCTCAAGCAGGCGCTGCCCCTGCTTCCGCACGACGCCTCGGGCGGGCTGACCACCCAGATGGTCGCCGCGTCGGAAACGCCGTGCTTCGTGCGCTCTTGATGACCCAAGGCCTCGTGAACCCGGTCATCCATCGCGATCTGTCGCCCGCCAATATTATGTTCAGCACCACCAGCCGAACGCTCGAGCAGCAGATTGCCGATTGCTCCTTTGACCCCTGCCTCATCGACATGGGCTCCGCGACCATGGCTCTCGGCGACGACACGATCACCCGGCGCGCCGACATCTGGCGCTTTGCCACGCCCGCATACGCCGCGCCCGAGATGCTCACGCAGGATATCGAAGGCATCGCGGCCCTTCGCCGTTCGCCGGCAATCGACGTCTATGCGCTTTCGAGCATTCTGTACCAGCTCTACAGCGGTCGCAAACCGTTTGACTTTGAGTCGACGGACGCCGCTGCAACCGGCTCGTTCTATCTCGTAAAGACCAAGACCAAGCCGGCACCGCTCGAGCCGCGCTGCGAGGGCGATGAGGCGCTCGTCCAGATCATCATGAAGGGTCTCTCAGTCGAGCAGTGCGATCGTCCCACCGAGCAGCAGATGCTCGAGGTGCTCTCGGCATACCTCACCGACGCCGAATCCGAAGGCCGCGAAGGTGCAGGAGACGAGGCCGCAATTGATATCGATTCTGGCACGCACCTTAAGGTCGACGTCGCCGGCGAGCGCGCACGAGAGATCCTGAATCAGGCCCGCCACGATGCCATGACCCGCCGCCGCTTTATTATCGGCGGCGCTATCGCAGCCGTTGCGGGGCTCAGCGTTATCGGGGCGGCAACCCATGGCTTTGGCATCCCCGACTACCTCGACGGCATCCGCGGTTCACTTGACGACTACACCTGGGATCAGCTGCAGGAGATTTCGCTCAAGATTAAGGCCGCCGAGACCCGTAGCGAGGCACGCGAGATTGCCAAGCGCTATCACCTGCTCGATGCCGATGGGCATATCCCCTATCCGTGTACCAAGCGTGTCACGCTCACCAACGGGCTGCAGGTTGGCGCGCAGCTTGTGGGCATCCGCCACGATGAGCTTCTGGACGGGACGGGCAAGGCCGGACTGACGTTTATGTTCGACGCGGGTATTGCCGAGCGCAACGCTGCGGCTGAACCGCCGAGCGCCGGCTGGGCAGATTGCGAGCTGCGGAAATGGCTCAACGGCGACGGCCTTAAGCTGCTGCCCAACGAGTTGCGCGCACTCATCAAATCTGTCAAAAAGATCTCGAATAACGCTGGCGCCGCCAACAGTGCATCGTGTCTGAGCGAGTTGCCCGCAACCCTTTGGCTGCCCGCCATGGTCGAGCTGTGCGGTACGCAACCGCCCGATTCGTTTGCCAAGGACTATCACTACCTGGCAGACATCTACAACGGCGAGGGCAAGGGGTACCAACTCTTCCGCGAGCTCAAGGTGAGCCCGTATTCCACGAACGAGACGATGGTCCGCCAGTGGAAGGGCAAGGACACCTGCTGGTGGGAGCGCACGGTGAGCCCCGACTCATCGGAGACCGAAGGCACGCTCTATTTGAATCGCGTTGGACACGACGGCGACGTCTTTACGTACGCAACGCCTGCGGACAAGCCAAACAAACGAACCTGTGTGATCCCCGGATTCTGTATCTAGAGAGCGGGCGTCTTGCCGTGACGGGACCCCTCCCCGGCAATTGTCTCGATCTGTAACACTAGCTCGGCAGATACAGGTCTAGATGTTACAGAACGAGACAAACCCCAACCCCGCGAGACAACATCTCAATCTGTAACAACTAGGACCCAAATATCGGTCTTGCTGTTACAGATCGAGATGTTCAGGTTACCCTCGAATGGTTTGTCTCGATCTGTAACATCTAGCAGGCAAAACAGTCCCCAGATGTTACAGATTGAGACGTTAAGTTGTGGCTCGATGAAATATCTAGATCTGTAACAGTTACTCGACAAAAACGGGTCTAGTTGTTACAGATTGAGACATTAGACCGGCTACGGTCCGCCGACCTGGCTATCACCTCGGCCAATAACAGAATGGCATACATTTCAATCTCCACTGTACACCCCCAGGGGGTATGGGTGTATAGTATCAGCAGGTTAACAATTCCAACACCGAACCACAGAAAGGAGAAGCCATGGCTCAAGATAAGTTTGACGTGGGCGGCATGACGTGCGCCGCGTGCCAAGCGCACGTGGACCGTGCCGTCAGCAAACTCGACGGCGTCCAAAGCGTCGCGGTCAATCTGCTCGCCGGCTCTATGCTGGTGGACTACGACCCTGCGCAGGTCTCCCCCGACGACATTTGCACCGCTGTCGACCGCGCGGGCTACTCGGCCTCGCCCGTCAGCACGGGCATCGACGCCTCCCAAAACGGCAGTACGCAAGCCAGGTCCGGCGCCGCCCATATGGAGTCGCCCACCAAAAAGCTGGAGGCCGCCGCCTCCGCCATGCGCACCCGCCTCATCATCTCGATCGTATTCCTCATCCCACTGTTCTACATAGGCATGGGGCACATGCTCGGCTGGCCGCTGCCCGGTATTTTCACCGACCATACCCACAGTATGACACTCGCGCTCACCGAGCTCGTCCTGCTCATCCCCATCGTCTACGTCAACGACGCGTACTTTATCAACGGGTTTAAATCGCTCGCGCACGGCGCGCCCACCATGGACGCCCTTATTGCCGTGGGCGCCACCGCCTCCATCGCCTGGTCGCTCTACGCCATGTTCATCATGGCCGACCAGCTAGCCGCAGGTCAGGTGCACGAGGCCATGATGACGAGCATGGACAACCTGTATTTTGAGAGCGCTGGCACCATCCTGTCGCTCGTCACCGTGGGCAAATACCTCGAGACGCGCAGCAAGTCCAAGACCGGCGGCGCTATCGAGGCGCTCATCGACTTAGCACCCAAGACCGCGACCGTCGTGGCAGAGGACGGCAGCGAGGCCACCGTCGACGTCGATGCCATTCTGCCCGGCCAGGTGCTGCGTGTGCGCCCCGGCGAGTCCATCCCCGTTGACGGCGTGGTACTCGAGGGCGCTTCGGCCGTGGACGAAAGCGCGCTCACCGGCGAATCCATTCCCGTGGAGAAGACCGCCGGCGACACTGTCAACGCAGCCACGGTCAACCGCACGGGCTCGTTTACCTTCCGCGCCACGCGTGTGGGCGCCGACACGTCGCTCGCCAAGATTATCCAGCTCGTCGAGGACGCCAACGCCACCAAGGCGCCCATCGCCCGCATGGCCGACAAGGTCGCCGGCGTGTTCGTGCCCGTAGTATTCGCAATCTCGGCCGTGACCTTTGTGGTGTGGATGGTGCTGACCGGAAGCATCAACGAAGCGCTTACCTCCGCCGTCGCCGTGCTGGTGATCAGCTGCCCGTGCGCGCTGGGCCTGGCCACGCCCGTCGCCATTATGGTCGGCACCGGCAAGGGCGCCGAGATGGGCATTCTGTTTAAGAGCGCCGAAGCGCTGGAGAACCTGCGCAGCGTGGGCACCGTAGTACTCGACAAGACGGGCACCGTCACCCGCGGCAAGCCGGCTGTGACCGATATCACGGTAGCCACGCGCGCTGACGGCTCGCCCACCATGAGCGAAAAGGCGTTGCTCAAGCTGGCCGCTGCGCTGGAGCGCTCAAGCGAGCACCCGCTGGCCGAGGCGATTATGGCCGAGTGCAAGGCGCGCGGAATCGTCGCACGCATGGTCGAGGACTTTGCCGCCGTGCCCGGGCGAGGCGTTACGGCACGCGAGGGGCAGAATGTCATCGCCGCCGGCAACGTGCGTCTGATGGACGAGCTGGGCGCGAAGGTGCCCGCCGGCCTTGCCGAACAGTTCGCGGCCGAGGGCAAGACGCCGCTGTTCTTTGCCAAGAACAGCGAGCTTGTCGGTACCATCGCCGTGGCTGATGAGGTCAAAGAGACGAGCGCCGAGGCCATCGCCGCGCTCCGCAAGCTCGGCATCGACGTGCGCATGCTCACCGGCGACAACCGCGTGACAGCCGAAGCGATCGCCCGCCGCGTGAGACTGAGCAGCGAGCAGGTCATCGCCGACGTCCTCCCCGCCGACAAGGAACGCCACGTGCGCGAGCTGCAGGATGCGGGCAGCAAGGTCGCCATGGTGGGCGACGGCATCAACGACTCCCCCGCCCTGGCGCGCGCCGACGTGGGCCTTGCGATCGGCACCGGCGCCGACATCGCCAAGGAGGGGGCGGATGTGGTGCTCATGCGCAGCGACCTTATGGATGTTGCGCGGGCCATCGAACTTTCGCGCGCGACGATCCGCAACATCAAACAGGACCTGTTCTGGGCACTGTTCTACAACGGCATCGGCATTCCGCTCGCCGCGGGCGTGTTCTTCCCGCTCACCGGATGGCAGCTCTCGCCGATGTTTGGCGCCGCGGCGATGAGCCTGTCGAGCGTGTGCGTCGTAAGCAACGCTCTGCGCTTAAAATCCTTTAAGCCAAAAGTGGCAAAATAAGCTCACCATTAAGTCCATTTAGAACGGGTTTTCCAGGTGCCCGAGATTGACCTGAAAGAGGAGCGACGCGTACTTTGGTACGCAAGCGACGGCTTGAAGGTCAAGGTCGGGTGCCTGGGAAAGCCGACACAACAGAGAGGAATACCCATGCGTTACACAATCAAGACTTCCGGCCTTATGTGCGGCCATTGCGATGCCACCGTCGAGACCGCGCTGCTCAACGTGGTCGGCGTGACCGATGCCGACGCCGATCACGAGACCCAGACTGTCCAGGTGGAGTGCGCCGACACCGTGACCGCTGAGCAGCTCGCTGCCGCCGTCGAGGGCGCCGGCGAGAAGTTCCACGCCCTTTCGGTGACCGCCGCATAGCAGTCGCTGCCTACTCAATCCTCAGAAGTTGCGGTGAAATACGGACTGTTGAGCCGCCCTAGGCCTTTAAACAGTCCGTATTTCACCGCAACTGACGGGGGCATCCGGAAGATCGACCAGAAACGAGGACCCGCCATGATGGCAGACCACAAATCGGTGACCCGCATGCTCAAGACGGCACGCGGTCAGATCGACGGCATCTTGCGGATGGTCGAGGAGGACCGCTATTGCGTCGATATTTCCACGCAGCTCATGGCCACACAGGCGCTCCTCGCGCGCATTAACGCCGACGTGCTTAAGGCGCATATCGAGGGCTGTGTGACTTCGGCAATCGAATCGGGCGACGAAGACCTCAAAGCCGCCAAGCTCGCCGAAATCGAACGCGTCGTCGACAAGCTCTCCAAGTAATTGGGGCATTGGGGACAGACTTCTTTGCACCGTCTTGGTATTCCGGGGACAGGTATGTTTGCACCACATTGGTGCAGATTAACCTGTCCCCCTTGCTCTAAATCGGGTATAAAGGCGTGCAGCATATCGAACGAAAGGCAATTTGCATGAATGACTTTATGAAGGGTCGCAATGGTGCCGATGAACTCACCATCGTGATGGGTTTTGCCGGCATCGTCATCGCGATGATCGGATCGATAGCCCGCATCCAGTGGCTCAGCTGGATTGCCATCGCCGTAATCGTGATTGGCGTGCTGCGCGGCCTGTCCAAAAATATCGACGCACGTCACAAGGAGAACGAGGCCTTTGTCGCCGCGACTGCAAACGTACCCGGCTTGGGCAAGTTTGTAGCTAGCTTGGGCGGCGGCGCTGCAGCGGCCAGCACCTCACGCGCGGCCGGCACCAGCAAGGAAGACTTTGAGCGCGCCAAGCGCACGGCCAAGAAGATGTGGAAGGGTCGCAAGACCACGGCATACCTCAAGTGCCCCAACTGCGGCCAGATGCTCTCCGTCCCCAAGGGCAAGGGCAAGATCCGCGTCACCTGCCCCAAGTGCCACGCCAAGATGGAGACGCGCTCCTAGCCGCTACACCATAGGACATAATAAAAGCCGAGGCCTCGCGCTGAGACCTCGGCTTTTTTGATTATGACAATGGGACCGTCCCTTTGTCACACCTATGCTACGCCATCGCGGGCAAGCTCCTCGGCCAACGCCTCGGCAGGCATGGCCATAATCGCGTCGAGCTCGGCGTCCACCTCGGGAATACGCTTCACCTTGAGCTTGCGCACCAGATCGCCGCGACACATCACGTGCATCGGCTCACGCAGAGCGCACAGGTCATCGAGCGGGTTCTCGCGCGTCACCAAGATATCGGCGGCCTTGCCGCACTCGATCGTGCCAGTCTCGCCGTCCAGCCCCAGCAGCTCGGCGTTGACTTGCGTAGCCGTATGCAGTGCGAAGGCGTTGCTCACGCCGACATACTTGGCAAAATAGGCCACCTCACGCCACATGTCGTACTGCGTCACGAACGGGCAGCTCGAGTCCGTGCCCAGGCCCACCTTAACGCCAGCTTCCAGTGCGGCACGGGCGCTCTCGATGATGCCCGAGCACACGATGTCGCCGTTCTTCTTTTGCGTATCGGTCGAATGGGTCTTTTTCGGGTCGAGCAATACAAACGGCAGCGCCGGGCTGATAGTGCAGGTAACACTGGGCGCACGCCCCTCGAGTTGCGTGCCCGCGGCGCCACGGTACAGCTCCAGAATCTCGGGCGTCAACGGAGCGCCGTGCTCAATCGTGTCAACGCCGGCCTCAAGCGCGGCCTTCACGCCCTCGGTACTCTCGACATGGGCCATAACCGGCAGGCTCACCTCGTGCGCAGCCTTGCACGCCGCCGCGGCAACCTCCACCGGCATACGCAGCACGCCCGGCTCGCCCACCTCGGTAGCGTCGAACACGCCGCCCGTCACGAACAGCTTAATGACGTCGGCACCACGCGCATACAGGTCGCGCACCTGTTCGGCTGCCTCGGCGGGACTGTTGGCCACCTGGGCGAACAAGCCCGCACCATGGCCGCCCGGCACCGTGACGCCCGTTCCCGGCGCCACCAGGCGAGGACCTTGATACTTGCCGGCATCGATAGCATCGCGCACGGTCAGATCGGCAAACAGCGGATCGCCCGCGCCGCGCACCGTGGTCACGCCACTTGCCAGTTGTTGTTGGGCGCTGCCCTTAAGAATATGGCGCACGATGGCGCGCCCCACGGGATTATCGAGCTTCTTCATCAGCGCGCCCGCATCGCCGGCCGAGACAGGCTTGCCCGAGCCGCACAGGTGCACGTGCATATTGATGAGACCGGGCATGAGATACGCACCGCCCAGGTCGATAACCTCGGCACCCGCGGGCGCCTGCGCCACAGCACTCGGCCCCATCCAGGTGATGACGCCGCGCTCAACAGTCACGGCCATATCGGGTTGCGGCTCCATATGCTCCGAGCCATCCAGAATGGTCGCATTGATAAACAACGTGGAACGATCGGCAGACGCCATATCGAGCTCCTCCCTCACGATTAACTTGAACATTTGTCCATTATCACCTAGTCCCGCTGGATTGCTGCAGACGCATCGGTTAACGGAGGGAAGAGGGGATGTGGGAGACGGAATATGCTGCAGTCCCACCCCAGCAACACCAGGGAAATATCTCGATCTGTAACAGTTACGGGCTCAAACAGCCGCCAAACGTTACAGATTGAGACAAAGTCAGGGCTGTAGGGCGACACCAGTCACATCCCCTACTCCCATTCTTGTTCGTAGATGTTGAGGGACTTTACGTAGCGCCCCTGGGCGCCCATGATGTCGCGGACCAGGCGCAAAAAGAAGCTGATGCACGAGGTGTCAAAGCCATCCTGCAGGTCCTCCGGATGCACCGCGCCCGGTCCATCGACCGCCGTGTCACTCAGGCGCGCGATGTCATACAGATAGAGCTGTCCCGCCGCCAGCCAGACATCGTCGACGCAGGCGAGGCGCACCGCAATCGCGCCGTCGCTCCAATGCTCCTTTTGCACGATATGCGGGTCGTAGACATCAAAGCGACGGTCGGCACGCGTATCCTTCAGCGCAACCATGCCGTTCGCAGGATCCTTGTCCAAAATGCCAAAGCGCGAGAAATACTGCGTGTCGCGTACCTGCTCGAGCCGCTTGAGCGAGGCAGGCGAAAGCGATGCCGGCGGTTCGTCAACATACAGCTCGAGCAGCGTCTTGCCATGGCGATAGGGGCGCTCGAAGAGCAGCCAATCGGTAAATGCCATGTTGTAGGCCATGATTTCGTTTTGCGAAGGCTCGGTGCAATAGCTGAGCCACGGGTCGACAATGATCTCGAACTGTTCGCGTGCCGGCTCCAAAAACTGGAACTTCCGCAGCATCCAAAAATGGGCCATGTCGGCAATATCGTTGCCGACGGCTTCGGCCAGCTGCGCTCGGTCTAAAACGTGGTCAGTCACGGCATCCTCCTCAAACTGATGAACCTCAATTTGAGCTTACGAGGAGGGTGGGCAGCCACGACCAGCGCGGGCAAAATAGGCCTCCGGCTGCAAACCAGATGCTGACCAAACACTTGACGAAAAGCTTGACCGAAAATGCGCACCGCAACAAAACCGCAGGTAAACATAGACGGCCAACCCGCCCTTTTGAGCCAGATACCCACAGCCACCACAGAAACAACAGGTGACCACAGCCCAAGAAGTCGACAAATGAACACCCGTACGTCGACAAACGAGCAAATCGCTCGCAAAGAGTGTCCCCAACGACTAGACAAAAAAAATGACTAGTCATTGGGGACGTTCTTAAATGACTACTTTACAGCTCCAGCGCGTCGGCGACCTCGGCCACGCAGGCCAGGGCATCGGCCATAGCGTTCACCACGAGCGAGCTGCCGTTGCGAGCGTCGCCGGCAACATACACCGGCGCGGCATCCGCGGCGACGCCGCCGACACGCGCCGCAAGATGCGAGCCCTCGGCAGCCATCACAGGCAGCGGACGACCAGCAGTGGCAACGGGCACGCCAACGGCGTCGAACACACCGTGCTCCGGGCCTGTAAAGCCGCAGGCGACGAGCACCAGCTGCGCCGGCACCTCGTGCTCGGAGCCCGCGATGCGCTCGGGCTTGCCAGCCGACCAATCCAGATCGACCACGCGCAGGCCCGCGGCCGCGCCCTTCTTGTCCAGCAGCACCTCGAGCGTATCCACGCCCCAAGCGCGCATCTCGCCGCCCATGGCAGCGATGGCCTCCTGCTGGCCGTAATCGGTCTTCTTCACGTTGGGCCACTGCGGCCAGGGGTTGCTCGCCGCGCGCGTATCAGGCGCCGCCGGCAAGAACTCAAACTGGCGCACGCTGCGCGCACCCTGACGTACCGCGGTGCCCACGCAGTCGTTACCGGTATCGCCGCCGCCGATGACCACGACGTCCAGGCCGCGTGCATCGATGACAGGCTCCCCGCCATCGAGCACCGAGACGGTCGAGGCCGTCAGGTAGTCCACGGCATACACCACGCCGGGTGCGTCAATATTCTCAGCAGCCAGCCCACGCGGGGCGCGAGCACCGGCAGCCACCACGACGGCGTCAAAGCCATTGAGCTTGGCCGCCACCGCAGGGTTCGTAACGTCAGCACCCAGCTCGAACACAATGCCCAGCTCGCGCATAAGTGTCACGCGACGCTCGACCACGGACTTCTCGAGCTTCATGTTGGGAATGCCGTACATGAGCAGGCCGCCCGGGCGGTCATCACGCTCAAATACCGTCACACAGGCACCGCGACGTGCAAGCTCCCATGCTGCCACCAGACCAGCGGGACCGGAGCCCACCACGGCAACCGTGGGTGCACCCTCCCCTGCCGGCTCAAAGCGGTGCGGACCGCCGTTGGCCCACTCATGGTCGCTAATCGCGCGCTCGTTGTCATGGATCGTCGTGGGCTGGCCATCGACCGAGCCCAGGTTGCACGCGGCCTCGCACAACGCCGGGCACACGCGACTCGTAAACTCGGGCATGGGCGAGGTGAGCGACAGGCGCTCGGCAGCCTCATCCCAGCGGCCGCGGTACACCAGCTCATTCCACTCGGGAATCAGGTTGTGCAGCGGGCAGCCGCTCGGGCGTGCCTTGCCAAAGCTCGCGCCCATCTGACAAAACGCCACACCACACGTCATGCAGCGGCTCGCCTGGGCACGGCGCGCATCGTCATCGAGCTCCACGTACAGCGGATCGAAATCGCGGCTGCGCTCCTCCACGGGGCGCAGCTCGTGGGTCACGCGATCGATATCAAGAAAAGCACCGGGCTTACCCATGGCACTTACGCCTCCTTCTTGGTCGAAGCAACAGAGCTGGCGGCGGGCACAGCGCCAGCGACACCACCCGCCACATCAAAGCGAGCGACATCGGCGGCGTCGGCGCGACCGGTCACGATGTCAAACGCCAGCTCCTCGGCCTGCTCATGCGTCTTGCCGACGGCCTCACCCGCAGCGACAATCGCCAGCACGCGCTCGTACTCGGTCGGAATGACCTTCACAAAGTGCTTGCTCATCGTCTCAAAGCTGTAGAGCAGCTTAATGCCGCGCGGGCTCTGCGTCGCGTCCACGTGCTCCTGGATGAGCGCACGAATCTGCGCCAGCTCGCCGGCCGTCGGGGCCTTGAGCTCAACGCTCTCGTGGTTCACGCGGGCATCGAGCGTGCCGTACTGATCGAAGACATAAGCCACGCCACCCGTCATACCTGCGGCGAAGTTCTGCCCGGCCTCGCCCAAGATGAGCGCCAGACCGCCCGTCATGTACTCGCAGCCATGGTTGCCGCAGCCCTCGACCACCACCGTGGCACCGGAGTTGCGTACGCCAAAGCGCTGGCCGGCCAGACCGTTAATGAAGCCATGGCCGCTCGTGGCGCCAAAGAACGCAACGTTGCCCACGATGATGTTCTCGTCGAACTTGTAGGTCGCATGCGGGTTGGGGCGCACCGATACCTCGCCGCCCGAAAGTCCCTTGCCAAAGTAGTCGTTGGCGTCGCCGCACACGTTGAGCGTAATGCCGCGCGGCAGGAAGGCGCCAAAGCTCTGGCCGGCCGAACCATCGCAATCGATGGCGATGGAGCCGGCGGGCAGGCCCTCGGGATGCGCCTTGGTCACCGCGTTGCCCAAGATGGTGCCCACGCAGCGGTTGACGTTGGCGATATCGGCGCGGAAGCGAATCGGACGCAGATGCGCACGGGCGTCGGCCGTATAGGGCACAAACAACGTGGAGTCGAGCGTCTTGTCGAGCTCGCTGTCCGCGGCCATCTGCGGCAGGAAGTGGCGACCGTCGGCGCCCGGAATATGGGCACCGAACTCGCAGGTCGCGCTTGCCAGCACGGGCGACAGATCGAGCAGGTTGGCCTTGCGGTTGCCCGGGACCTCAATCTGGCGCAAGCACTCGGGATGGCCGACCATCTCGTCGACGGTGCGGAAGCCCAGGCTCGCCATGACCTCGCGCAGCTGCTCGGCAACAAAGAGCATAAAGTGTTCGACGTGCTCGGGCTTGCCGCGGAAGCCGCGACGCAGGCGGCAGTTTTGCGTGGCGATGCCGGCCGGGCAGGTATCCTGCTGGCAGTCGCGCTGCATAAGGCAGCCCATGGAGATGAGCGGCATGGTCGCAAAGCCAAACTCCTCGGCACCCAGCAGGCAGGCGACGGCGACGTCGGTGCCGTCCATGAGCTTGCCGTCGGCCTCGAGTACCACGCGCGAGCGCAGGCCGTTTTGCAGCAACGTCTGTTGAGCCTCGGCAAGGCCAAGCTCCAGCGGCAGACCGGCGTGCCAGATCGAATCGCGCGCCGCAGCACCGGAGCCGCCGTTGTGGCCGGTG
>CABPWH010000049.1 GCA_902461085.1 uncultured Collinsella sp.
CTGGGCATAACGTGGGGGGCGCCCCAGGCGATCCACTCCTCGCCGGCGTCCTCGTAGTCCTCGCCGCCGGCCTCGGCGATGGCCATCATGAACTCATCCTCGTCACCGGCAGCACCGTTGGCGATCATGATCTCCTTCTTGGCGTTCTCGTCCAGGATCTCTTTGGCGACGACGATCTGGCCCTTGCGCTCAAACTGGAAGGCGACGGAGCCGGAGGTGCCCAGGTTGCCGCCAGCGTGGGAGAAGGCGGAACGGACATCGGCGGCGGTACGGTTGCGGTTATCGGTCAGGCAATCAACGTAGACGGCAACGCCGGCAGGACCATAGCCCTCGTACACGATGTTCTCGTAGACGGCGGCGTCAGCACCCGAACCAAAAGCCTTGTCGATAGCGGACTTGATCTTGTCCTTAGGCATAGACTGAGCCTTGGCCTTGGCAACGGCAGCGGCGAGGCTGGCGTTGTTCTCGGGCAGCGGGTCGCCGCCGAGACGGGCGGCAACGGTGATGTTGCGGCTCAGCTTGGAGAAGAGGGCGGAACGCTTGGCGTCCTGCGCGCCCTTACGATGCTTGGTTGTGGCCCACTTAGAGTGTCCGGACATACGTGTCTCCTATCGGTTTCGACCTAAAGCCCAGCGCAGATGCCGGGGCAATATAAACAAACGTCGTTATGATATACCTACTGGCCTGCGAGATAAACCCCAAAATGAAGGCGTCGTGATGATACAACCCCTTGGTGCAAAGTAACCTGTCCCCTTTGCACCACATTAGGACCAGAGGAGGTCGCCGCGGGTGATGGTGGCGCCGATGGCAAAGGGCATGCAGACGATGACCGGATACAGGTAGCGCATGTAGGTCGAGCCGTTGCAGGGACCGATCAGGCACACGGCGAGCACGCCCAGCAACGGCACCCAAATGGCCAGCCCGCGCCACGAATGACGACGTAACAGATAGACCACCACGGCGATCATGATCCACACATAGGTGGCCGAGCTCATGGTGAGCGAGATAAACGGGACGCGTTGTACTGCCACGCGATACAGGTTGCTCAGGTGGTCGCACCAGCGCACGACCTTGCTATCGACCGGATGGAAGTCGAAGTACTTGAGATTATCGGGACGTGCCATAATCTCGGCACTGCGCGCCGTGCTGTAGACCCACGCATCGCGGGCACTCGGATAAAAGTAGCCGTAGTAGTTATTGATGAGCGCCGAGATATAGCACTCGGGATCCTTTTT
This sequence comes from uncultured Collinsella sp., assembly GCA_902461085.1. Classification (GTDB taxonomy): domain Bacteria; phylum Actinomycetota; class Coriobacteriia; order Coriobacteriales; family Coriobacteriaceae; genus Collinsella. Next base: position 1,236 of record CABPWH010000049.1, read on the forward strand.
GAACATCTGGGCCCACACCTCAAAATAGGCCTTGATGTCCTCCTGCGAGGCGTACTCGTTAAAGCAATTTTTGACGGCGTCCGACTTATCCGGGTCGTAACGGTGGCCCAGATTGTCGTACTTGAGTACCCGGTCGATCACGGCACGCTCTTCATCGGTCACCAAGCCGTCGCAAGGAGCCTCCACGATGGTGCCGTCCTCCTTAACCGTGGGGTTGACGCCCGAGTTGAGGCCATCGTGCTTTTGGACGAAACGAGCCGTCTGCTGGAACGGAATCGAGAGGATTTCGCGCTTGGAACCAGGCGTGATGTCGTGCGCCGGCATAAAGACCTTAGTGAAGTACATATTAGAGGCAAGGCAGAGTGCAAGCACCGCAAGAACTCCCACCCAGCGGAAACGCGGGATGGCGCCCGAAGGCGCAGCACCAGTCTGCTTGGCTGCACGATGGACCACATGCGCGTCCCATGCGCAAAACGCCGCCGCGATTACGCATGCCGCCAGGGGAAACACCAGGCCGCCGTTGCGCAGAAACGTGGAACCCATGGCGCCCAGAGCGAGCAGCAGCCAGTCATGGCGCGCAAAGAGCACGGGCCTCTGTTCGCCCGCACGCTCGGCATTGGCATCGCGACGGGGCAGGCCGCAGGCCACGAGCTTCATGGTCTGCACCAACAGCACCAAAAACGCGTCGGCAAACAGCACATCTTTGGTAAGCAGCGCCGCGTAGTTGGAGAACATGGGCATAAACACAAAGAACAGCAAGATCACGCCGCGGACCGGCAGGCTCACGCCCAGCTTGCGCAGCGACGAGATGGAATAGGCCATGCAGGCGGCCGTAATGACGAACTGGGCGCAGGTGTAGATGGCAAGACCTGCGTTGGCGCTATTGAACAGCGAAAGCCCCAGCTGGACGCACGAACCGATGATAGCCGTGTGCGCCACGGGGTGATGTCCGTTGAGCAACACATTGGGATTGAGCAGACGCAAGTAGTCACTCGTGCCGTTGGGGTAGTTGAACCACTGGCGAATCTGCGCACCCGTATCTCCCATAAAAAGGCCAGGCAGCGAAGCGATGAGCGTGGGCGCCCAGGCGATCATAAGCACCAGGAAGGGCCCGGCAAAGGGATGGACCGAGAGCACGGCGTGAGCCACACGCCATACGCGGCCAAAGTGCGCTTCGGAAAACGGAATGCGCCGAGAGCTCAGCCAATCTAGACACTCAAAGGCGAGGTAGAAGGCAACGACCGCCAAGAGCATCCAGCCCGCGCCGCCTATCCAGGCGCAGATGATGCGGGCCTTGTCGCCGAGCACGATCTCGGCCGAATCGGTGAGGTCGTAGCTGCGGCCAAACACCATGCAGACGGCAAAGAACAGCGACGGAAGGATCACCGAGGGACGCCAAGCGTCGCCGCGGCCAAAGAATACGTAGCGAAACGGCAGCGTGAGCAGGCAGGCAAGCGCAAGCAGCATGACCGCGTCGGTATGGCCGGCAAACGAGAGGAGCACCTCGTAGCACACGTACAGCATGCCCGAGGCTTTGGGGTCAATCGCCAAGACTGCGTTGCTCGACACCGGGGCGGGATCGATGGAAAACGCCGTGGTCGCCAACAGCGCAAGCAAAAATGCGATGAGCGTCTGCTTGGCGGGGTAGCGCTTAAACCAGACGATGCGGGCAGCGTCGCGCGCAGCCGTTGTGGAGAGGTCGGGATCCTTCACAGTCCGAAAGCCTTTCTAGAAACCTATCAAACTCGGCAAAACCACCACAAAGGTGCCTGTCCCCTTTGTGGTGGTTTTGGTTAGGCGTCCAGGTAGACGCGCTGGGGACGATTGCGGTGTCGGGCGAAGATGATGAGCGCCAGGCCGGCGATTACGAGCGGCAGGCTCAGCAGCTGACCCATGGTGATAACGCCTCCCAGCAGATAGCCCAGCTGGGCATCGGGCACGCGCACGAACTCAACGAGAAAGCGGACGATGCCGTACCCCATCACGAACACGCCCATAAACGTACCCTGGGGCAGTAGCGGCTTTTTGCGGCTGAGTACCTGCAAAATACAGAAGAGCACGACGCCCTCAAGAAACGCCTCGTAGAGCTGGGAGGGATGGCGCGGCATATCGCCCGCGGTGCCGCCAAAGACCACACCCCAAGGCAGATCGGTCGGCTTACCCCACAGCTCACCGTTCACGAAGTTGGCGCAACGGCCTAGGCACAGGGCCAGCGGGGCGCCGATCACGGCAAGGTCGGCGACGGTCCATGCATCAAGCTTGTACATGCGGCACACGATGATGCCGCCCAAGATGCCGCCCACCAGGCCACCGTGGAAGCTCATGCCGCCCTCGTTGGTGGCAAAGATCTCGAGCGGGTGAGTCCAATAGTAGCCATCGCCGTAAAAGACGACGTAGAACAGGCGCGCGCCGATGATGAGGCCAAAGACCGCGCCGACCACGACGCTCGTCAGGTCATCAATCGTAATGTCGAAGCCCCAACGACGTTGCGTGCGGTACATAACGACCGCCGTGAGCAGGGCACCGACCACATAGGCCAGACCGTACCAGTAGATCGTGATGGGGCCCGCCGAGATCGCGACGGGGTCAAGCATGTGGTAGAGGTCGTTGAGCATATCGATCCCCTGCTCCCTACATACAAATGCGGCCGCGGGCCTTGCGCTCGCAGCCGCATATCTGGGCGTAACGTCTATGCGGAGCGTGCCGTCCGCAGCTTTCGCATCTTAGAACGGCGCGTACTCGTCGTACAGGTCCTCGGCCTCGCCGGAAGCATTGACCTGCTCAACTCGGGTAACGCCGGGCACATGCTCCTTCAGGATGCGCTCAATACCCATGGACAGGGTCAGCGAGCTCATGGGACAGCCGGCGCAGGCGCCCTGCAGTTCCAGCTTGACAACACCCTCATCGTCGACGCCCACATACTCCATATCGCCGCCGTCGGCCTGCAGGTTGGGGCGGATCTCCTCAAGAACCTTCTTAAGCAGCTCTTCGTTAACAGCCACAGGGGCTCCTTTCTCACAATAACGCGGGCACGCCCGCGGACAGAAGCTATGTTACTACAGCCATGTACCCGCTCACGAGCCGTCCATGCGCGCAGACGCGACTTTCACGAGTAGTCAATTTGGGACGGGGCTCTTTTGGCTGTTTTGCCGCCAGCTGGCGTTGGCACGCACTACTGCTGAGCTTGTCCCCCGGTACCAATCTGAACATCGACGATGACCTGGCGGTAGCTGATGCCGCAGGAGTCGAGAATGCGACGGCTGATACGGCCGTCGTCGGTATCGGCATACTTGTTGTCCAGGTAGACAACCTCGCCTACACCTACCTGCGCCAGAATCTTGGCGCAATCGTGGCACGGGAACAGCGTGACGTAGACTGTGGAACCCTCGAGGTCTTTGAGCGAGCCACGGTAGTTAAGCACGGCGTTTGCCTCGGCATGGACCACGTAGTTGTGCTTATCCTGCAACGGGTCATCGCTCGTGCCCCACGGGAAAAAGTCGTCGTTGAGCGCCGAGGGCGTACCGTTGTAGCCCACCGAAAGGATGCGGTGGTTGGTGCTGGCGATACACGCTCCCACCTGCGTGTTGGGGTCCTTGCTGCGGCGCTGCGCGGCAATGGCCACGCTCATAAAGAACTCATCCCAGCTAATGACGTCGCGGCGCTTGCCCGACGCGGTTTGATGAAGATCGTCCGACATGGCAGACACCTCCGAAATCGCAATAGTTTGACCCATTGTAGCAGGTGAAAGATAGGGGCGCTTACCCCACCGACTTCCTCGTCCTACGCGCGGCGGGGCTTTTGGTTGATGTGGTAGAGCTCGGCGAGACCCCGCAGCGTCAACGCGTCATCGACCGTCAGGCTATGGCCGACAAGGGCCGCAAGTGCCTCGGCATCGTCGCCGGTAATGACGATGGGCACATCGCCCTCCCCTGCGGCCTTGGTCGCACGCATCTCGGCAAGCACCATGTCGAGCATGCCGTCGATGCGCGCCACCTCGCCCAAAACCACACCCGAGCGCATGGCCTCGCGCGTGTTGCGGCCGATGACGTGTGTCGGCGCCGAGGGCTCAACCTGGGGCAGGCGCGCTGCTGCCGCCGAAAGCGAGCGGGCACCGAGGGCCAGGCCCGGCGCGATAACGCCGCCGACAAAGGTGCCGCGCGCGTCGATGACCTCGATATTGGTTGTGGTGCCTAGGTCGATCACAATGCACGGCGAGCCGTAGACGGCGCGGGCAGCCACGGCGTCGGCGATGCGGTCGGGACCAATCTCGGCCGGGTCATCGTAGTGCACGGGTATGCCGGTCTTGAGGCCCGGCCCCACGGTGAGCACGCGCCCCGTGCAGGTGCGGGAAAGCGCCGCCTTCCATGGGCGCTCGAGCGCCGGCACCACGCAGCTCAGCACTGCGGCCGCGGGAACGAGTGCACCCGGCATGCCCGCATCGGCTGCCAGTGCGCCCATGACCTGCGCGAGCCTCATGCGCGCTTCGTCGGCCGTAATGCTCGACGGCGTCGTGACCTCGCACGTCGCAAGCGGGCATTCCTGCGCCGCGGCCGAATCCTCGGCAAACAGGCCAAAGCGAATGAACGTGTTGCCCACGTCGACCGTCAATATATATGCGCACCCATTAAGCATCGTCGGCGCTCCTTTCGTCTGCCCAGCAGTATATCGCCTACCTAAACCAGTCATCCCAAAATGACTAGCTTGCGGCTATACTGGTGCGCGGTCGCGCGCGAGCTCACGCGGCGGCCCTTGGTAACCCGACTTCCCGCGCCGTATCCGTAGCGGCGCTCCCGGGGGAAGCGGATATACGCAAAGGAGTTCTATATGAGCAATCCCTCGAACCGCACCTCGATGCGCGGTCAACTCACGCTGCGCGGCGTCGTAATCGGCGTCCTCGGCTGCGTGATCATCACGGCAAGCTCGGCCTACACGGCCCTCAAGATGGGCGCCCTCCCCTGGCCAATCATCTTCGCTGCCGTCATTTCGCTGTTCTTCCTGAAGCTCATGGGCAACGCCAGCCTCAACGAGGCCAACGTCACCCACACCATCATGTCTGCGGGCGCCATGGTCGCCGGCGGCCTGGCGTTTACCATCCCGGGCGCCTGGATGCTGGGTTATGCCGACCAGATCAGCTGGCTCGACATGTTTATCGTGGCACTCGCCGGCACCATCTTGGGCCTTCTGGCGACAGCGCTCATCCACCGTCACTTTATCGTGGACGCCGCGCTGGAGTTCCCTACCGGCAACGCCGCAGCTCAGACCCTGCGCGCCACCGAGGCCGGAGGCAAGACCGGCAAGCAGCTCTTTGGCTCCATGGCCATCGCAGGCATCTACAGCGTGCTGCGCGACGCTCTGGGCGTGATGCCCAGCATGCTGTGCACGCTCAATATCCCCGGCGTGACCTTTGCCATCTATAATTCGCCCATGTTGCTGTCCATCGGCTTTTTGGTGGGCTTCGCCCCCGTCGCGTTCTGGTTTGCCGGCGCACTACTGGGCAACTTTGGCATCATCGTTGGCGGCACTGCTGCCGGCCTGTTCGATATTGTGACCGCGCAGGGTATCGTCAAGTCCCTCGGTATGGGCCTTATGATGGGCTTTGGCGTCGCCGTCGTCCTCAAGGACATCCTGCCGCAGGTCGCCGGTATCGTCCGCGGTCTTGCCGCCGACAGCTCCACCGACACCGACGAGCAGTCGCTCATCTCGGGCTCCCTTAAGCTCGACGCCGGCATCATCGGCCTGGGCGCTGCCGCCATCGCCGTGATCGTCGCCATCGTGCTCGACCTTGGTCCCGTCCCGGCCGTCATCGTGACGCTGTTCACCTTTGTCACCACCATCATGAGCGCGCAGAGCTGCGGCCAGACGGGTATCGACCCCATGGAGATCTTCGGCCTCATCGTCATGCTCATCGTGGCAGCCTGCGCCCAGATCGCTCAGGTCAAGCTGTTCTTTATCGCCGGCATCGTAGCCGTGGCGTGCGGCCTTGCGGGCGACGTCATGAATGACTTTAAGGCCGGCGCCGTGCTGGGCACCAACCCGCGTGCGCAGTGGGTCGGGCAGGCCATCGGCGGCATCGTGGGTGCCCTGGTCGCTGCCGCTGTCATGGTCGCGCTCGTCACCGCCTATGGCCCGGACGCCTTCGGCCCCGACAAGAGCTTTGTGGCCGCGCAGGCAAGCGTCGTCGCCACCATGGTCTCGGGCATCCCGAGCGTGCCGTGGTTCGCAGGTGGCTTTGTCGCCGGCATCGTCATGTACTGGCTCGGCATTCCGGCCATGATGATCGGCCTGGGCGTGTCCCTGCCATTCTACATGTCACTCACGGCATTCCTGGGCTCCTGCGTCAAGCTCGCCTACGACAAGTGGTCCGCCCACCGCGACGCCACCGCTGGTCTTTCTGACGAGGAGAGAGCTGCCAAGGACGCCGCCTTCCAGGAACAGGGCCTGGTTGTCGCCAGCGGCCTGCTCGGCGGCGAGTCCATCGTCGGCGTTATCCTGGCGTTTGTCTCCGTGGGCTTAAGCCTGCTGGGCTAAGTCGAGCAGCTGCTCGACAGCAACCATATTGCCTACGGCTTGCCCGGTCGGTAGCTTTTGCGGCTACCGACCGGGCTTTTTGATACCAACGCAAAAAAGGCCGACGCGCTGCGTATGACAGCGCGCCGGCCTTATCGGTTAAGCTATCGAAGCGTTCCTGCTATGAACCGAAGTTCGTTGCAGAAACTACGCTCGAAACGCTACATCTGCTTGCGACGACGATCGCTCAGCGTCACACCAGCGGCCACGAGAGTGATACCGCCGATGACGAACACCTCGCCCGCAAGAGCGGAATTGTCGCCAGTCTGGGCGAGCGCGGCAGGCGCAGCCTGTTTCTTGGCAACGGGGGCCTTTGCAGCAGCCTGCGCAACCTGAGGCTTGGCCTGCGGCTCAGCCTTGGGATGATACTTGTCGTACTCGGCCTGCGCGGCAGCCAGGGCATCCTTGGCATCGCCAAGCTCAGCCAGCGCGGCGGCATAGGCGTCGTTGGCATCGGACAGTTTGGCATCGGCATCGCTCAGAGCAGCCTTGAGGCCAGCGGCGGCATCGACGGCGGCCTTATAGCGAGCGTAGGCAGCGTTCAGCTTGACCAGCTTCTCGTTGCCCGTCGTGCCCGCGGCAAGGGATGCCTTGTGGTCGACAGCCTCAAGATCGGCCTTGAGTGCCTCATCGCTGGCAAGCTCGGCCTTGGCCTTGACGATCTCGAAGTTCGCATCGACGACGGCCTCGTTGGCGGCCTCGAGCTGCTTCTGGGCATCGGCGACGCCGGCGACGGCGGCGTCATAGGCGGCCTTGGCGTCGTCGACCGCCTTCTGGGCGCCGGCGAAGCGCTCGAAGGCCTTGTTTGCACCGGCCAGCTCGCCCTCGGCGGCCTTGGCCTTCGCCTGTGCGTCGGACAGGGCCTGCTTCTTGGCGGCAACTGCCTGCTTGGCGTCCGAAAGAGCGGTCGCGGCGTGCGTATCTGCGGCCTGAGCCTTGTCAACGCCAGCCTGGGCAGTGTCGTCGGCCTTCTTGGCATCGTCAAGCGAGCCCTGCTTATTCGCAAGGTCCGCCTGGGCGGCATCGCGCTTGGCGGCAAGGTCCTTGACCGAAGCCGTGGCGTTGTCATACGCCTCATTGGCCTTATCGGACTTTGTCTTGGCGGTATCGTAATCGCCCTGTGCCTTCGCCTTGCGGGCGGAAGCCTTGGAGGCGTTCGTCTGGCATTCGGTGAGCTTGGAGTTAGCGTCGTCAAGCGCGGCCTGCGCGACGGTCGCCTCGTCCTTGGCAGCGTTGAGATTTGCCCTAGGAGTTTCGATGTCAACATTCTTCAAATTGACATCGGCAGCGCCATATGCCGCCTTCGCGATAGCGGTGGCCTCTTGTGCAGCTTCATAGTCGCTCTTGGCAGCAGCAACGTTACCGTTCGCTTCATTCGCGGCACTCTTGGCAGCATAGAGGGATGACTCCGCAGAGCCAAGCGCATCGTTTTTCACATCGCGCGCCTTCCGTGCTGCCGCAAGTTGATCTTGCAGCTGCGCCTTCTGCGCGGCGGTACCACCGGCATGATAAACGGAGTCTACGTACGTGTTTACCAGGTTCTTGAACTCGTCAACCGTAAAATCGCCTTCGGCCCAGTTTCCCTGATAAATTGAAACAGGACTGGGTGCACCGTCATCCTCGGGCGTTGAGCGGTTGCCATCCTTACCGTAGCCGACGGCGAACCCAAAGGAATTAGCACCTGAATCAATAAAGTTCTCATAGTGGCCGGTGTTGCTATAGTCACCCCTGTCATAGTCGCGCTTTTCCGCAGTATACCAACCGATAAACGGCCAATCATCGCCGTACTTGTCGCCGTTATCGAAGGATGTTTCCCAATCTTTAGGATTATCTGACCCCTTGTAGGCGCCAGCACGTCCGGCAAGGTTTTCGTTATAGGACATATAAAAGCCCTCGCCACTGTTCCCCGCGTGGTCCCAAACATTCGACGAATAGCAAACATCGAGCGCCGACTGCGCCATAGAGACAATGCTGACCTTCATGTCACTCAAGCCATTTGCGCGACGAATTCCATTGACCGCATTCATGTAGGTCAAGGTATTCTGCAGATTCACGAGCGAAAAAGCATTGTCAGCGTCAGATGCATCCAAGTTGACATAGTCGTCATACCATGCCGCCTTGCTAGCAGACCCATCAAGTAACTTCGCCGCATCGCTCGCGTTGGCACGCTGAGCAGCAGTAAACGACGTACTACTTGCGATGTGATTCATAAAGCCAAGCAGGCCAGCCTTGACAGCATCCGTATCCACCGTCATGTTTGCTTTTAGCTCAGAAATCTGCTGCTCAAGAGCTTTGACGTTTGCGCTGGCCGTGTTGTATTCATCATTCGCTTTGTTGTAGTCGCTGGTAGCATTCTCAAGAGCGCTTTTCTTCTGCTTTGCGACCTCTGCCAGACGGTCGTACTCTGTCTTCTTGTCGGCCTCGGTCTGCTGAGCTTGCTCGTAAGCAGCCTTGGCGGTGTTGTATTTGCTGGTCAAATCACCGAGTTTGCCGTTGGCTTCGTCGTATGCAGTCTGCGCTGACGAAACGGCAGCGTTGGCGGCGTTGACCTTTTCCTGCGCGGCGCTGGCATCAGTCTGTGCGGCCTGGAGGTTCGTTTGTGCGGTGGCGTCGGCAGCCTTCGCGGCATCAAGCTCGGTCTGCGCGTCCTTGAGCTCACCGGCAGCAGCTTTCTTGGCGGCCTCAAGCGCTTTTAGATCGATGCCCGTGCCCGAGATGGCGGCATCGAGCGCTTTCTGGGCGTCGTTCAGCTTATCCTGGGCGTTGCCGCACGCGGTGGTCGCAGCAGCAAGGGCATTGGCGGTCTCCTGCTTCTTGGCCTGGGCAGTCGTCAGAGCAGACTCGGCATCACTCTTTGCCTGCTCAGCATTGTCGGCGGCGGTCTTAGCGGCATCGAGCTCACCCTCGGCCGTCTTCACATCGGCATTCGCCGCATTGAGCTTGGCCTGCGCGTCCTCGACGGCCTTCTTAGCGGCCTCGTACTCGTCCATACCCATGGCCTCGAGCTTGGCCTGCGCATCGTCGAGGGCCTTCTTGGCCTCATCCTGCTTTGCCTTGGCGTCCTTGAGCGCCTGGGTCTTATCCTCGACACTCTTGTTGGCCTGATCGAGCTGATCGTTCAGGTCGCCCAGCTTCTTCTGCTGCTGCTCGGCCTTGTCAACAGCCGCCTTAAGCTCGTCGATCTTCTCCTGAAGCGCGGCTGCCTCGGCCTCGTTCTGCTCGGCGGCGTTATCGGTCACGGCCTGCGAGGCCTGATTCTTTTGCTGCTGCGCCTGCTTTTGAGACTGGCCCGCCGCGTCGGCTTTCTTCTGGGCGGCATCGTAGGCGGCCTGAGCGTCCTTGAGCTGCTTTGCCGACTCCTCGGCCAACTGGGCAGCCGTCTTTGCGGTTGCCTGGCTACCGGCGGCGACGACGTTCTCGATAGTGTTGTCGCCCTTCGTGGCGTCACCGTTATCTGCCGTCGGTGCGGCGATTGCCGCCAGCGGCGACATGAGCGGCTGAGCGATGAGGCCCGCCGTCAAAACGGTTGCGACGGCGCGGTTGGCAACGCCCTTGACGTTGACGGCCTTGGCCCGAGGCTCAAAGTGCTGTGGGCTATAGTTTGCCATGGCTTTCTCCCTTTGACACGGATGTATCCACACACCTCAAAATGTAGGAGCTGATTTTTGAATTCTGTTGCGCAACATTGGTCACCAGCGGATTTTTTGAAATTCGCGCTCTCGTGCTTCACAATTTCGTCACATATGTAGGAGCTGGCGCATCATATTCTTGCGGGATCGAATTGAGCCTGTGATTTGCATTTGCTCCCGCGTCATCTGCCCTATCGAATCCCACATCCAACAGACGCCCTGCCCGCCACGGTGTAGAGTTAGGACAACGGGCGCGTTGCGCGGACCGCGCTGGAACGAGGTGGACATGGAACTCGACAAACAACAGATCAAGCGACTACGCGAACGCCATCACCGGCGCCACGGCATCCGCCCCGCCCATAGCGAGGCCATGGAGAACGCCACCCGCTTCCTAAAGCGCGCATTCAACATTCGCGAGGGTCGCGCGCCCTACCACGTAATCCGCAAGCGCTTTGTAAACGGGGCACGCCTGACCGGCTCTCACCTGTGCATCCTCATCATCGCCATGCTCATCGCAAGCATCGGCCTCGATATCGACTCGGACATCGCCATCGTGGGCGCCATGCTCATCTGCCCGCTTATGGGATCGGTCCTTGCCATGGCATATGGCATCGCCACGCTCGACCGCGAGATTACCGTCGAAGCCGTCGCCAGTCTTGCGCTGCAAATGGCCTTTTGCCTGGTCACATCCACGTTGTACTTTAAGCTCTCGCCCCTCGGCACCACCACGGCCGCCATTATCGACAACTCGACGCCCACCGTGTGGGACCTTGCCGTCGCGCTCGCGGGCGGCTTTGCGGGTGGCCTGGGCAACTCGCGCGACCAGGAACCCGCCACGCTCATCGCCGGCGTGGCCGTGGCAACCGCGCTCATGCCGCCCCTGTGCGCGGCGGGTTATGGCATTGCCATCGCGAGCGGGTCGCTGTTCCTCTCAGCCCTCTACGAGTTTGGCATCAACGTGGTCTTTATCGCACTCGCGGCCGAAGCCGTATTACTTATCTTGCGCGTGCCGCTCAAGCGCGACCTCAACGGCGACGGCATTGTAACCGCCGAAGAAGATGCCGAGGTCGACGAGCTATCGCGCAAGGTGCGCCGCCGCATCATTGTGGGTACGGTAGTCTTTGCCATCCCCTGCATCGTTATGACGGCGGGGTCTATTGGCTCGGCGCAGACCGGCGTGCAGGACGGCTACGGTGTCACCGAAACTACGCGCGAACTTGCCGCGGTGCTGCCGGGCTTTAAGGATTACACCGTCGCCGTCGAGACCTCGGCTGCCGAGGGCGAGGAGGAGGGCATCGTCGAGCGCGAGGTTGTCGCCCACGTGACGACAAGCGAGGCGCTCGGGGCGCACGACCGCCACGTCGCCCGCAAGCTCATAGACCTCAACGTACCCGAACTCGATCGCGTGGAGTTCGATGTGAAGTGATGCAGAGCGCGGGATGAATGCTCGCACGGACGCAAGTTACGACGAGGCGCAGGCGCGATACGGACACGAGCAAATAGCGGGGTGCAGTTCACACCCGCGCCCCGCTCGCTTTTTTATTGCCGTGAATCAACTGTCCGAATCGACCTCGCCAGACTCCACCGTAAACGCCGGATCGGTGCTCACAAGATAAAATCGGGTCACCTCAGTATTTCTAATTAGGTAAATCTGCCCTTGATTGCGTCGGCGCGATATATATGCAACGTGAACCGTGCCGAATTCTTCGCCGTTTTCTTTCTTTAATACCAGGATATTGGGATCGTCCGTACGCTTAAACTGCCCGTTTGTGCAGCTTCCGTCTTGGTCGACCAGCTGCCATCGACAGTTGTCCTCCTCAAGAAAAGCCAGGGTTTCCCGACTCGTTTTGTCATCCCGATAGTAACCGTCAATGGCAAACCCTTCGGAAGCGCATTCCTGCATATAGGACGTTTCTCGACTTATAGCAAACAGCCCTGTAGCGCCCAGGAGCACAGCCAGGCAGACCACTGCAAGGGTTATCGAAATAGTACGGCGACCCATGTTAGCCCAACCGATAGTTGTTTAACGGAGCGCGAAACATACCTGGAACCTCCGATATCAGGGGGAACGTCGCCAGCAGGCTGGCGACAACTATATGTTTCTGACATCAAACCATATGGCTGCCACTCGCGGAGGGGGCATCGGCGAACGGCGTGTTTTCATACTCCATTGGTCAAACCTAAGCGCAGCCCTACAGCTCGTACTTGTACACGCGGTAGATATACTTTTCGGCTTCCATCTCGTAGGTGGCGATGGGCAGTCCATAGCGATCGTACTCGGCAAAGGTCTTGGCCTGGCCCGATGCCACGAGCATACTATTCGAATCGCCGACGCGCTGTGCGCTGCTCACATAACCCGAGAACGGCACTGCGATCTGGTCCACAAGCTCGTAGGTGCGCGCGGCCTCGTCCACCGTAAAGATGCGCCCAAACGAATGCGTTCCCTTGGTGTAGTCGGTCACCACCGCGGCGCCCAGCTGGCCCCAGTCGAACTTGGGATAGCGCTCGGTCGCACCAAAGTTGTTGTCGTATAGCAGCACCTGGTAGCGACCAGTCGCTGCCGTGTCAGAACTCGGCAGATACGTCACGCTGTGCTGGCCTGCATTGAGCGAGAAATCGCCCTGGGCCTGCAGCAGCTTGTCCTCAAAGCCCGAGCCGGCCCATTGCCACTCCTTTCTATTTCTGGGTCCATCTTCTCACTGTTGGCGGCCGGAAATGATCCGTTTTCCTCCGACCCCGAGGGATCATTTTTAGTACTTGAAGAAGCCCTCGCCCGAGCTTTCGCCCAGCTTACCTTCGTCGAGCATTTTCTTGAGGACGGACGCCATGGCCTTAAAGTTGTAGGGCATCATCATCTTCTTGAGCAGCGGGCTCACCAGGCCCGGGACCTTCTGATATTGCATAACGATGTTGTACGCCGTCTGGATGCCCACGGTGTCGAATACGCGGAACGGGCCCTTGGGAGCGCCGGTGCCGCGCGTCCACGCGAGGTCGATGCTCTTGGGGTCACTCACACCCGAGACATACAGGTCGAGGCCCGAAAGCAGCCATGGCACCAGCATGGAATTGAGCAGATAGCCGTTCTTTTCCTTGTTGACGGGCAGGGCAAGCATACGGATATCGTTAGCAAAGTCGACGAGCTCATCGAAATAGCGCTTGTCGGTCTGGTCCTGAGCCATGACCTCGGTCATGTTGTTCTTCCAGATGGAATTGGCAAAGTGCAGCGACAGGTACTTCTCGGGGCGGCCGGTGTACTTGGCAAAGGTACTCGGCAGCAGCGTGGAGGAGTTGGTCACGATGACGGTCTTTTGCGGCAGAACCGGGGCGAGCTTCTTGTAGAAGTCGATCTTCGCCTGAGTGTCCTCAGCCATAGACTCGATAACCAGGTCGGCGTCAGCCACTGCCTTGGCAAGATCGAGCTCCAGCTTGAGTGTGGAGTAGGCACGCTCAACGGCGGCGAGCGCCGCTTCCTTGTCGAAGGGCTGGCCACTATCGGCGATACCGGCGCACCACTCACCCGTGCCGTCCGCCATGCCCTCGATAGCCGCGATGTACTCCTCGCGCACATGATCGATCTTGGGCTGGGTGCGGCCGATGCTGCCCTCGCTGCGCAGCCAAATCGTCACATCGAAGCCACAGTAGGCAGCCTGAAAGGCAATCTGGCTTCCCAGCACGCCGCCGCCGGCAACGCAAACGGTCTTGTAGCTCATGGAACGGTCCTCTCTTACGTAATTCCATAGATGTGTATTTATTCAACCGTAAGGATGACGCGCGCTGGGGGTGGGTTCTATAAACGGACGGTAATTTGCGGCGAACGGCAACACATGTTCATTATCTCAGGGTTCCATGTCCAAAACAAAAACGGGTGGCAGCCGCTACGGCTAACACCCCCCTTTTTCCCAACCAGCTC
>CABPWH010000050.1 GCA_902461085.1 uncultured Collinsella sp.
GCCCCTTCGACCGGAGGGGCCCGGGCCCCGCCGTTCCCCGCCGCTCGAAGAGCCCGTCGTGAAGCGCGTCATCCACACCACTGCCGACTTCTCGTACGCCGATTCCCTCGTGTTCACCCATGATGCCGCGCACCGTGCGCTCGACGCACTGCGCGCAGGGGCCACGGTGCTCACCGACACGAACATGGCGCTCGCAGGCATAAGCAAGCCCGCGCTCGCGAAGCTCGGCTGCAAGGCCGTGTCCTACATGGCCGACCCGGATGTCGCCGCGGCTGCGCGCCGCCCCGGCGCCCGCCCCGCCCCGCCCGCCCTTGCGAGCATGGACAAAGCTTGCGGTATCGAGGGTCCGCTCGTCGTGGCCGTCGGCAACGCTCCCACAGCACTTCTGCGCCTCGCCGAGCTCATGGACGCGGGGAAGATCGCGCCCGCGCTCGTCGTTGGGGTGCCGGTCGGGTTTGTGAACGTGGTCGAGGCGAAAGAGGAGCTACTCGCGCGACGCGTGCCGGCCATCGTCGCGAGGGGTCGCAAGGGCGGCTCGACCGTGGCGGCCGCCATTATGAACGCGCTGCTCTACCAGATCACGCGCCCAGGCGGCCCGAAGTGACGGCCCCCGCATCCGCGCCGGCGCTGCGCATCTTCGCCGGCACCACCGAGGGCCGCCTTCTGTGCGAATGGGCGAGCGGGGCGGGCATCCCCGCCCGTGCCTACGCGGCAACCGAGTACGGAGGCGAGCTTTTGGGCGAGCTTCCGGGCATCGAGGTGCATGCGGGCAGGCTCGATGAGGCCGACATGGAGCGCGAGCTTTCCGGCGTGCGCATCGTCGTCGACGCCACGCACCCCTTCGCTACGCTCGCAAGCGGCAACATCCGGGCCGCTTCGCTCGCCGTGGGTGCACGATGTCTGCGCCTTGCGCGCCCGGTCGAGACGCTGCCCAAAGGCGTCGTGCCGGTCGCGTCAATCGCCTGCGCGGCGCGCTTTCTCTCCGAGAACCCGGGTCGCGCGCTTCTCACGACGGGGAGCAAGGAGGTTGCTCCCTACACGCGCGTCGCCGATTACGCGGAGCGCTTCTTCGTGCGTGTGCTCCCGCTGCCCGGTGCTATAACGAAGTGCATCGACGCGGGGTTTTCGCCATCGCACATCATCGGCATGCAGGGGCCCTTCACCCGCGAGCTCAACGAGGCGATGCTTCGGCAGGTGGGCGCCCAGTGGCTTGTGACCAAGGACTCGGGAACCGTAGGCGGCACGGCCGAGAAGCTCGCCGCCGCGCGCGACGCGGGAGCGCGCTGCATCGTGGTCACCCGTCCCGCCGAGGGAGGCGTGGCCCTTTCGCTTCGGGAAGTGGAAGACGCGCTCTTACGGGAGCTCGCGCGCTAGGCGCTCGCCACGCCTGCGCGCCCTCTCGCCCGCGAGGAGGAGCGCCCCGAGCAAGCTCGACCCGTACAAGCCCGTCATCCGCCAATAGCTCGAGGACGAAGCCCGGAACCGGCGCAAGCAGCCCTTCAATAAGTTGCGGTGAAATAGTGTCTGTTTTTGCTGCTAGATAGCATATTTAGTCCCTAATTCACCGCAACTTGTTGGTGTTGGCTTACTGGTAGCGTAGGCACTCGACGGGGTCGAGCTTTGCTGCGCGGCGAGCGGGGTAGAAGCCAAAGATTACGCCGATGCCGACGGAGACGGCAAACGCGATCAACACTGTTGTAATGGAGAAGCTTGGCGTGATCGTCCCGGTAGCTCCAAACTCGCTCATGATGCCCGAACTTGCGGCAAAGAACGTGAGTCCCCATGCCAGCAGATAGCCAATCAGGACACCCAAAAGTCCGCCGGTGACGCACAGCGCCGAGGACTCGGCCAAAAACTGCGCGGTGATATCGCGACGACTTGCGCCCAGAGCACGGCGAATACCGATCTCGCGGATGCGCTCAGTCACGTTGGTGAGCATCATATTCATAATGCCGATACCGCCGACAAGCAGCGAGATGCTGGCGACAGCGCCCATGATGAGCGAGAATGCGCCCATAAAGGAGTTGAGTGCATCGATGGCGCTTTTCATGGATGTCGCCGATACACTGTCGTACTCATCCTCCTCCTCGATGCCCTTCATCGCGCGCACCTTGGACTCGATGGTCTTACAAAGCTCATCCATGTCCGTGCCCTCGGCGGCAAGTGCCGTCACGCTGGGGAATGAAGGATTCTCGCCGCTAAACAGCCCGGAGATGGTTTCGCGTGGCATATACAGCGTGAGCGAGCCCATGGAGTCGCTGCCGCCATCAATCACGCCTACAATCTGCACCTCGCCGTTGGACACCTTGATGGTTTTCCCCAGCGCATCCTGTTCGTTGCCGTAAAGCTGATCGGCGCCGTTGCGGCTGATGAGCGCCACGCGCGAGCCTGATTGGGACTCGGCCTGTGAATAGGTGCGCCCCGCAACGAGCTTGCTGGCCCCCACGGCGTCGAGCATGTCGCTATCGACACCCTGTGCCATGACGGTATAGCTTTTATCGTCGGTCTTGTACTCGGTATACGCGCTGTCGACAATGCCGATCTGCTCTATCTGCGGCACCAGTTTTTGAAGCTTTTCGATGTCGGACTCGGTGAGTTCTTGCGACGAATAGATTTGCACCATGCGTGCCGCATTGAGGCCCAGGCTGTTGACCAGGCTGTTTTGGATGCCGCCGATGAGCGAAGTCATGGCGATAACCGAGGCGATGCCGATGACAATGCCCAGGATGGTGAGTAGGCTGCGCCCCTTGTTGGCCTCGAGCGAGTGAAGGGCTTCCTGGATGAGATCGCGGGCGCTCATGCCATCTCTCCTTTCGGCGGGTTGGCGGAGGCGGAAATCCTGGGCAGGCTATCCACGGCGCTGCGCAGGGTCCGCGGTGCATGTGGAATATATGCGCCGTCGTGAATGCGACCGTCGCGGATGGTCACGGCACGGTCGGCCTCGGCGGCGATGCCGGGGTCGTGTGTGATGAGCACGATGGTTTTGCCGCGCTCCTGAAGTCTATGGAAGGTCTCCATTACAAGCGCTCCGGTAGCGGAGTCCAGGTTTCCCGTCGGCTCATCGGCCAGGATGATGGGCGGGTCATTGACGAGGGCGCGCGCGATTGCGACGCGCTGCATCTGGCCGCCCGAGAGCTCGGATATGCGGTGGTCCCAGTGGTCGACCGGTAGCGTGACGGCCTGCAGCGCGTGCACGGCGCGCATCTCGCGCTGGCTACGGGGCACATTGGTGTAGGCCAGCGGCAGCATCACGTTTTCGATAACCGACAGGCGCGGCAGCAGGTTGAAGCTCTGAAAGACAAAGCCAATGCTCAGGGCGCGGACTTCGGTGAGCTCGTCATCATCGAGCTCGGCCACGTTGAGCCCTTGCAGGTAGTAGTCGCCTGCCGTTGGCTTATCCAGGCAGCCTAGGATGTTCATGAGCGTTGATTTGCCCGAGCCCGAGGGGCCAGTGATAGCGACGAATTCGCCGGGATTTACCGCCAGGCTCACGTTGTGCAGGATGTGGGCGCACCCCGCCTCGCTCTCAAAGATGCGGTGCACGTTGCGGATGTCGATAACGGGACGCATTACATGCCCTCATCGTCAGACATACTGCCCGAATCCGCGTTGTGGCCGCCGTCAGCTGTTGCGTCAGCTCCGGTGTCCATGACGAGGGTGTCGCCATCGCGCAGCTTGGTAACCGGCACGTTGGGGTTGATCTCGTTGCCCTGGTCGTCGCGCTTGACCTGTGTCTTGCCGACTACGGCTTCGTTGTCGTTTTGCGTCACGACGGTCACCTTCACGCGACGGGTTTGCTTGCCCTCGTCATCAGTCGCCACGTTGACGTAATAGTGTTCGCCGTCTTCGGTCATGAGCGCCATCGTCGGCACCATCACCACGTCGTCGAGCTGCTCGGTCACCACCGATACCTCGGCCGTCATGCCCGGCTTCAGGCGCGCGTCGGGCGCCTCTATGAGAATGTCGACGTTAAAGGTTACGCTGCCGCCGCCACCGTTGGCGGCGTCGGAGTTTGCCACCGACGCGATAGCCGTGACGGTGCCCTGGCTCACGATATCGGGAAACGCGGGATACGTGACGTTGGCGCTCTGCCCAACGGCGATCTTGGCGATGTCCTTTTCGCCCACCTGCACGGTCACTTTCATTTTGGATAGGTCGGCGATCTGCATGCACTGCTTGCCGCCGCTCGTATCGCTTTCGCCCATGATCATGCCGCCTGTTACCGTGGCGCCCACCTTGGCGTTGAGCTCCACGATGCTGCCCGAGCTCGGGGCCGTGACCGTACGGCTGGCTGCCTTGGCGTTCGCCTGATCGAGGTTTGCCTGGGCCGAAGCGAGGCTGCGCTGCGCGGCCGATACGGCGTTTATGTCCGCTGATGCGGCGGTGATGCCAGCCGCAGCGGAAGCTCCATCGACGTCCGTCGTTGGGGTGGCCTGTGCGGCAGCTGCGGCTTTCTGCGCGTTGGCGAGGTCTTCCTGAGCGGCTGCAACTGCACGCTGCGCCTCGGCAACGTTGCGATTGAGCTCGTCGTTTTTAATGGTCAGAAGCACGTCGCCCTCGTTGACGGATTGGCCTGCCTGCACGTTGATAGAATCGACCGTGCCGTCGACAGAAGGGGAGACCACTGAGGACGAAATGGGTTTGAGCTGGCCTTTCGCCTCGACCGTTGTGGTAAACGTGCCCTCGGTCACCATGTCGGTCACAGGTCCGCTAGCGCCCTGAGGCTGCGCATTGATAACCAGGGTTGCGATAACGGCAATGAGCGCGATGGCACCTACGACGCCAGCGGCAATACCGCGTCGAATCAGCTTTTTGCGTCGACGTTCGGCACGTTTTGCCTTGAGCTTGGTATATGCCTCTTCATCGGAAATCTCGGCCGTATCGTTCGCGCGTCCGTCCTGCTTATCGGCATGTACGTCTGTAATCAGAGGAATCGTTTCGGTGGGACCTTCGAGCGTGTGCTCGGTATCATCCGGGCCCGGGGTGATGGTGGGGACATTCGGCATAGCGTCTCCTTTATAGAAAGAACCTCGATAATTATATGCGCCTACCGGTTGGGGCGGGCGCATAGGACGGTTTCTTTCGGAACTGTTAGATTGGTCGCAGCAGCTCCACGTTGTAGGAATGCGCGCGTTGCACTACGAGTGGACAACCACGCACAGGCCGACTTTGATGCAATCGTGCAGTGCCTTGGCATCGGCCAGGCGCAGGTTGATGCAGCCGTGGCTACCGCACCACTTGTACGACTCGGCATTATCGAAGCTCTTGTCGTTTTGCCAGGTGGCATCGTGGAAGCCGATCATATTGCCCTCGAACGGCATCCAGTAGCTCACCGGGCTCTCGTATTTGGGCTTACCGGTCTCGGGGTCCTTGGCTCCGATCAGGGTGCTGCCGCCGTCGTTGCTGTTGATTTGCCACACGCCCTCGGGGGTGGCGTCTTCGCCCGGTTTGCCGGAAATAAAGTTGGCCTCCCAAACGATATTACCGTTCTCGTCATAGTAGCGCGCGTGCTGCTCGGACAGGTCGACGTCGATATACGCCTTCCAGTCGGGCTCTCCCTTTGCGGTAAAGGTGTCGGCCTTCTGGGAGTACTTGATCTCGATCTCGCCGGTCTGCTTGTTGTTAATGGCGTCCTCGACCTGCTTGGCGAGCGAGCTGCTGTCGATGGACCAACCAAAGTCACCGCCTTCGACGGCGCACTGCTTGCCATCGGCGCGCGTCCACCAGCGAGTGGAGCCCACGGTATTAAAGCCGTTGGCGAGCTCGGCTGCCCAGCTACTGATCTGCGACGTATCGAGCGTGGGGTTGGCCGGATCGGCAAAGCTGATCCACTGCAATACGGAGCTGCCGTCGACCTTTCCGGCATCCTCGCCGTTGAGCTTAAGGGTCACGTTGACGCCCAGGAAGTTGTTGGCGGCATCGCATGCGACCTGAATCTGATCATCGGTCAGCGTTCCATTGAGCGGCTCATAGGCATCGTTGCCGAGCTTCGAAAGATCTACGGTCTCGGCCAGCGAGGCAAGCTCGAGCTCGGCATACTTAATGACATGCTCGCGGTTGAGTTTTTCGTTGGAGCGCGCCTTCTCGACGGTAAACTTGCCCGCTTGCTCGTCATAGGAGCTATTGGCCTCGAACGTGCCCGAACGCCCCTCGTTAAACTCGTCGATGGCGGCGCCCAGATTCTTCTCAAACTTCTTTTGGTCAAAGGTGTCGGAGAGCATGGACAGGTCGACGCCTTGATCAAGATCGACTTCGTTGGAGGTAGCGGTTGTTTTGGTCTTGCCACTTAAGGATTCCACAAGGCGGACCGGCCATACAAAGGCTTCGTTGTGGCTGATAATCTCTTTTGCGGCAGCTTCACCGTCGACGATGGGTTCATCGGACTCGGGCTGATAGGTCCAGCTAAAGTCATCGCCTGTCACGGCGAGCTTATAGTGCTTCCACGCGGAGTTGACCTTGGTGGCGGCAGACGTGGCGTTGGAGAACGAGACATCCACGCCGGCGATGGTGGTGTTGGGGTAGGCTAACTGCGAAAACGCTACGACGCCTACGATATAGACAATGACGATAAGACCCAGGACGACAAAGAGCGTCGTCTTTTTGCCCGACTTATTGTTGCCGGCGGACTTGCGCGCGGGGCCGCGATCGCCTCGAGCGTGCGTGGGGGTCTGCTTGGGCGCATTGCCGTTTGCCTGGCGCTGCTGACGTTGTTGACGCTGCTGTCGCTGTTGGTTCGGGCGTTGGGAAGCGTTTGCCGCACCACGCTGCTGACCGTGGCTCGGCGCGATAGGACGCGGTGACTGAACGCCGCCGGTGTGCCTGCTCGGCTGCTGCGGATCGGGAATCAGTTGAGTTCGATCGTTTTGCGACATCGTATGCATATCCTTCGATTTTCGCCTTGCGGTTCATCGTGTTTTTACTGGGCTTGCATTATAGCGATTGCCCTGCTGTTTGTGGTACGGAAACGGTGGCATTCAAAAGAGGTGGGACATTTGTCCAACCTTTGAGTCATTCTTTGCCGCTATCCGCACACACCGCATTTTGCACAGGCCGAAAGTGCGGCCGGAGCCTGCGCGATGCCACCCTTTGCCGTCTCGCGCAGCGTGGCCGGCAACGCGTGGCCCACCGAAAGCATGACATGTGCCATCTGGTCAAACGGCACCAAGCTCTTAATGCCTGCGAGGGCGAGTTGTGCCGAGCTAAAGGCCGCTGCCACGCCAATGGCGTTGCGGTTTTGGCAGGGCACCTCCACGAGGCCACCGACGGGGTCGCAAACGAGGCCCAGCAGGTTACTCAGCGCGATGGAACTGGCGTCGAGCGCCTGCTCGGGCGTGCCGCCGAGCATCTGCACCAACGCGGCGGCTGCCATGGCAGCGGCGGTTCCCACCTCCGCTTGGCAGCCGCCCTCGGCGCCGGCAACACAGGCGCTTGTGGTGAGGTTGAGGCCGATTGCGGCTGCGCAGTAGAGCGCGTCCATGACTTGTTCGTCTTCGAGCTGCAGGCGATCGGCGAGCGCCAGCACGCAGCCGGGCACAACACCCGCGGATCCTGCCGTCGGAGCTGCGACGATCACACCCATCGTGGCGGAGCGCTCGAGCACGGCCATGGCGCGGGCAACGGCGCCGGTCTGGACGGCGCCCATCAGGCTTGCACTCAAATCGTTGCAGCGGGTTGCTTCGACGAGCTTCGCCTCGCCGCCGATAAGCCCGCCGAGCGAACGCTGCGGATTGGCGATGGGGGCCGTGGTCTCCTCGCGCATGACGTCGAGCACGTGGCGCATGGCGGCGACGGCGTGCGCCTCGCCGGTCAGGCGCGCCTCGCGCACGGCCATAACGGCGCCGATGCTGAGCCCCAGTTCCTCGCACGCATCGAGCAGCTGCTCACCGTCGTCGAAGATCTCCTTGGCCGAGACGCCGGGAGAGAGCGACGAGGCAGAACCGGGGAGCTCGATAAACGTTGCGTAATCGACATTGTCGAGCTTGCGCAGCATGGGGACGACGGTGTCGTCGGGCGCGCCGTCGGTCTCAAAGACGGAGTAGGCCTGGCCGCCCACCTCGGTGCGGTAGGTACGGCAAAACGCGATGTTTACATGGGCGTAGGCGAGCAGGTTCGTGAGCGCGGCGAGCACGCCGGGAACGTCCTTGTGCGCCACGAAGAGCGTGGAATACATACCCGAGATGTCGACGCCGACGCCGTTAATGCGGCTGATGCGCATCTTGCCACCGCCCAGGCTCTCGCCGCGAACCTGTGCCGTGGCGCCCGTGTCGTCGACCATGTCGATGTCGACGGTATTGGGGTGAATAGAGGCGTCGTCGCCCTTGATGTCAAAGTGATATTCGAGGCCCTGCTCGCGTGCGAGGTCGAAGGCCTGCTTGATGTTCTCGTCATCGGTGTCGAGGCCCAGGATGCCCGCGACGAGCGCACGGTCGGTGCCGTGGCCGCGGTAGGTGTGGGCGAAGGAGTTCCACAGCCCAAAGGTGACTTTGGTGATGCGGCCTTCCAGCAGGCTGGCGGCAACTTGGGCGCAGCGCAGGGCGCCGGCGGTGTGCGATGAGCTGGGGCCGACCATGACGGGCCCCAAGATCTCGAATGCAGAGGTCGTAGCTAGTGTTTGCGGCTTGCCTGCCATATGCGCTCCTGTTCTATCCCGTCGTCCCGAGGGGCGGGGCATACTCTGTCCCGCCGTTCCGAGGGCTTTAGTATTTGGTCGCCTGCTCGGACAGTCCTGCTCGCACGGAGGCCACATTAAGTGGCCTCCGGCTCGTGCGGAACTCGCGATCGACCTTATGCCCCGCCCCTCGGGACTAAGGATACATGGTTGGAGTTGCCAGATGGCAAAATTCATTAGCTGGGAACTTGTCTGACCTTGCTTATCGAGACGTCTTCACCACCGTTTATATAAAAAAGAAGTACCGGTTGGAGCCGGTACTTCTTTTGGTGCGTTGTTTCTTGGCTGTAGCTTTTGCCGTTAGCTTACAGGCCGCAGGCTGCTTTGAGTTCTTCGACTCGGTCGGTTTTTTCCCAGGTGAAGTCGGCGTCTTCGCGGCCGAAGTGACCGTAGGCTGCCGTCTTTTCGTAGATGGGGCGACGCAGGTCTAGGTCGCGGATGATTGCACCCGGGCGCAGGTCGAAGGTCTTCTCTACGGCCTCGACGATCTTGTCCTCGGCAACATGCGCGGTACCAAAGGTGTCGACCATGATTGAAAGGGGCTTGGAAACGCCGATGGCGTAGGCGAGCTCGACTTCGCAGCGGTCAGCTAGGCCGGCGGCGACCACGTTCTTGGCAACCCAGCGCGCGGCATACGCGGCGGAGCGGTCGACCTTGGTGCAGTCCTTGCCGCTAAAGGCACCACCACCGTGACGGCCGTAGCCGCCGTAGGTGTCGACAATGATCTTGCGGCCGGTGAGGCCCGTGTCGCCCATGGGGCCGCCCACGACAAAGCGACCGGTGGGGTTCACGTAGATGTCCGCGTTGTCCCACGGCATGTTCTCGGCGGCCATGACCGGGGTGATGACGTGCTCGATGAGGTCGGCCTTGATCTTGCCCATGTCCTCGATCTCGGCGGCGTGCTGCGTGGAGATGACGATGGTCGTGACCTCGACGGGCTTGCCTTCCTCGTAGCGCACGGTGACCTGGGTCTTGCCGTCGGGACGCAGATAGGCGAGGGTACCGTCGTGACGCACGGCGGCCAGGCGCTCGGCTAGGCGGCTTGCCAGGTAGTGCGGCATGGGCATGAGGGTCTTGGTCTCGTTGGAGGCATATCCGAACATCATGCCCTGGTCGCCGGCACCGATCAGGTCGATCGGGTCGGTGGTAGCGCCGGTCTGGGTCTCGAAGGACTCGTCAACGCCTTGGGCGATATCGGGCGACTGCTCGTGGATGAGGCTCATGACGCCGCAGGTGTCGCAGTCAAAACCGAACTTGGCACGGTTGTAGCCAATGCGGCGGATAACGCCACGGGCGATTTCCTGAACGTCTACGTAGGCCTGGGTGCGAATCTCGCCGGCGACGATGACGGTGCCGGTGGTCACGAGGGTCTCGCAGGCGCAGCGGACGTTCTCCACGTTGGCAGGCACGCCGTTGGGGGCGATGTAGCCCTGCTCCTGGAGCTCTATTTCTTTGGCGAGGATTGCGTCGAGGACGGCGTCGCTGATCTGGTCAGCGATCTTATCGGGATGACCTTCGGTCACCGACTCCGACGTAAAAACAAAGGACCCGTGTTGGGGCGGGATGGAACGAAGTTCTTCTGACATGATTGTCCTTTCAAAAACGTGTCCCGGCGACCGTTACCATTCCGCCGGGCTCTCTATGCAAGGGCACATCATAGCGCGTAAATCAAACATTCACACCCTTTCCGCACCTACTCATTGGGGACAGACATAAATGACCAGCCTTAAACTAAGAACGTCTCCAACGACTGGCCATTTTAGTCTGTCCCCAATGAGTAGGTCGGTGCCCTTTGTGCGGA
The DNA here is from genome assembly GCA_902461085.1 of uncultured Collinsella sp. Classification (GTDB taxonomy): domain Bacteria; phylum Actinomycetota; class Coriobacteriia; order Coriobacteriales; family Coriobacteriaceae; genus Collinsella. The sequence continues at coordinate 10,470 of CABPWH010000050.1, forward strand.
GGTTGCTCTGATGCTTTATACTGATGCGGTTAGACATCCATCCTGCAATCGAGGAGATTTCCATGGCATCAGACGTTCGCGTCCGCTTTGCACCCTCACCGACGGGCAAGCTGCACATCGGCGGCGCCCGCACCGCTATCTATAACTGGGCTTTCGCCCGCGCAAACGGCGGCACGTTCATCCTGCGCATCGACGACACCGATCCCACCCGCTCCACCGACGAGAACACGCAGATCATCCTGCGCGCCATGCGTTGGCTAGGCCTGGACTGGGACGAGGGGCCCGAGGTGGGCGGCGATTTTGGCCCCTACGCCCAGACCGAGCGCCTGGACCTGTACAAGCAGGCCGCCCAGAAGCTTTGGGACGAGGGCAAGGCCTATCCCTGCTTCTGCACCAAGGAGCAGCTCGACGCCGACCGCAAGGCCGCGCAGGAGCGCAAGGACCCCTTCCAGGGCTATCAGCGCCGTTGCCGCGATCTTGATCCCGAGGAGGCCCGCCGCCGCATCGAGGCCGGGGAGTCCTACGTCCTGCGCATCAAGGTGCCCGAGGACCGCGGCGACGTCGTCATCCACGACGCCGTCCACGGAGAGGTGACCTTCGACGCCAAGGAGCTCGACGACTTTGTCATCTTCCGCTCCGACGGTACGCCCACGTATAACTTCGCGACCGTCGTCGACGACGCCATGATGAAGATCACCCACGTTATCCGCGGCGACGACCACCTGTCCAACACCCCGCGTCAGGTCATGGTCTACGAGGCCCTCGGCGCTCCCGTGCCCACGTTCGCTCACATCTCCATGATCCTGGGCGCCGACGGCAAAAAGCTCTCCAAGCGCCACGGCGCCACCTCGGTGGAGGAGTACCGCGACGCCGGCTACCTGTCCGACGCCTTTGTCAACTACCTGGCGCTGCTCGGCTGGTCGCTCGACGGCGAAACCACGATCATCCCGCGCGATGTCCTGGCCAGCAAGTTCTCGCTCGACCGCATCTCCAAGAACCCGGCGACCTTCGACCCCAAGAAGCTCGACTGGGTCAACGCCGAGTACATCAATGGCATGTCCGATACTCAGTTTGCCGACGAGATCATGGTTCCCGAGCTGCACGAGGCGGGTCTCATCGAGGGTAATGTCGAGTACGGCGAGGATTGGATCGATGCGCTTGCCGCCATCGTCAAGCCGCGCACCAAGATGCCGGTCGACGCCGTGACCGTCGCCGCTCCCATCTTCGCTACGGCCGAGACGCTCGAATATGACGAGAAGTCCGTCAACAAGGGCCTGGCCAAGGAAGGCATGGGTGCCATTCTGGATGCCGCCAAGGCCGCGCTCGAGGGTGTTACCGAGTGGACTGCTGCCAACATCGACGCCGCGCTTGAGCCGCTGCCCGAGCAGATGGACCTCAAGAAGCGTGTTGTGTTCCAGGCCGTGCGCGTCGCCGTCTGCGGCAACATGGTGAGCCCTCCGCTGGGCGAGACCATGGCGCTCGTCGGCCGCGACGACTGCCTGGCGCGCATCGACCGCGCCCGCACGATGGCGCTGTAATCGCTGCGCAAACGTATGTATCCGAGCCCCGTTCACCCCGAGCGGGGCTCTTGTTTCTGTAGACGTATGGGATGGGAGGTACAGGGACCATGGCCGAGCAACTGTCGCTGTTTGGTTCGCCGCAACCGGAGGAGGCTCCGGTGAAGTCTGTGCCTGCCGCTGCCTCGGCTCAGCCTAAGCCTGCACCCGAGCCCGTCACCGCCTATGCGAGCGTGGTCCTCGACATCCCGACGCGTGCGCTGTCTGAGCCGTTTGCTTATGGCATTCCCCGGTCCTTTGCCAACGAGGCGCAGATCGGATCCACGGTCCTGGTCCATTTTGGCAACCGTGCGGCCGCGGGCTATATCGTCGACATTGCGTCTGGGTTGGGTGACCTGCAGGGCAACAGCGCTCTCGATCCCGCGCATATCAAGCCTATCGAGGCTATCCTCAGCAAGCCGCTCTTTACCGCAGGGGCCGCCCGTATCGCACGCTGGATGAGCCGCGAGTATGTCGCGACGCTTTCCGAGTGCCTGCGCCCTTTTTTGCCTCCGGGTGGAAGCCCGCGCGTGGTCAAGGGCGACGACGGCGTGTGGACGGTTGAACGTCCCGCCGTCAAGCCTATCCAAAACCGCTGGGTCATGCTCACGCCCGAGGGCTTTGACTATACGCCGCCCAAGACCGCGGTCCGCCAGCGCCAGCTCATCGAGGCACTGCGGTGCGGCCCGGTCACGACGCGTGACCTCAACCTGCTCTATAACAGCATGTCGGCTACCATCAAGGCGCTCGAAAAACGCGGCGTCGTGGTGGTGGAGGAGCGCCGTGCGTGGCGTGGCTGCAATGAACAGACCACGCTCTCCTCGGCAAGCGGCAAGGCACCGGTCGCACTCACCAACGGTCAGCAGCAGGCGCTCGCGCAGATTGAGCGCGCCCGTCTGGACGCTCATGGCGACGTGGTGCTGGTCGACGGCGTCACCGGCTCCGGCAAAACCGAGGTTTATCTCTCCGTCATCGAGCGCGTGCTCGCGGCCGGTCGCTCGGCGTGCGTGCTTGTGCCCGAAATCTCGCTGACGGCCCAGACCGTCGGCCGCTTCCGCTCGCGCTTTGGCGAGACGGTCGCCGTGTTCCATTCGCGCCTTTCGGCCGGTGAGCGCCTGGACCAGTGGGATATGGTTGCCAGCGGTGCCGCGCGTGTGGTCGTGGGAGCCCGTTCGGCGCTATTTTGCCCGCTCAGCAACCTTGGTCTCATCATCATCGACGAGGAACACGAGACCAGCTACAAGCAGGGTTCTAGCCCGCGCTACCATGCGCGCGAGGTAGCGGCCGAGATGGCGCGTCGCTATCGCTGCCCGCTCGTGTTGGGCTCGGCCACGCCTTCTGCCGAGGCCCTCGACCGCTGCCGCCGCGGTACGTTCAATGGTGCCACGTGGACGCGCGTCGACATGCCCGAACGTCCGGGGAACGCGGTCCTGCCTACGGTGCGTATTGCCGACCTGCGTCGCGAGTTCTCGCACGGTAGCCGCTCAATGTTCTCTAAACCGCTCATGGAAGGCCTCGAGCGCGTGGTCGAGCGCCGCGAGAAGGCCGTGCTGCTGCACAACCGCCGCGGTTTTGCACCGTTTTTGATGTGCCGCGAGTGCGGTTGCGTCCCCACTTGCAACCACTGCTCCACGGCGCTTACATATCACGAGCGCACGCACACGCTGCAATGTCACACCTGCGGTTCGTCTTGGCGCGTGCAGCCGTATCCCGCGCCCACGAGCCGATGCCCCAAATGTGGCAGTCGCTACCTGGCAAAAATGGGTCTGGGAACGCAGCAGATCGAGGACGCACTGCATCAGATGCTTCCCGAGGATGTCGCCATTATTCGCATGGATGCCGATTCCACGCGCGGCAAGGATGCGCACAAAAAGCTGCTCGAGCAGTTCGATGCGGCGGATTGTGCCGTGTTGCTGGGCACCCAAATGATCGCAAAGGGTCTCGATTTTCCCGAGGTCACGCTCGTAGGCGTGGTCAATGCCGACTTCGCCCTCAAGCTGCCCGACTTTCGCGCAGGGGAGCGCGCCTACGATCTGCTGGAGCAGGTTGCGGGCCGCGCCGGCCGCGGCGATCGCCCCGGCGAGGTTATCATCCAGACCTACCTGCCCGAGGACCCGGTCATCCGCGCCGTCGCCGAGCACGACCGCTCGATTTTTACCGACTACGACCTGGACCAGCGCCGCGACGCGCTGTACCCGCCGTTTGTTCGCCTGGTCAACATCTTGGTATGGTCGGCGAACCGAGACGACGCGCAGGACTACATCGGCCGCATCGCGAAGCTCCTCAAGCGCCGCTGGCATGCCGCCGCGCCCGACTTTTTGCGGGCGGGGAGCGCCGTGCCTCAGGTGCTGGGCCCGGCTTCATGTGTAATCGAGAGAGCCAAGGACCGTTACCGCTTCCATCTGCTTGTAAAGTCGCCGGTAGGGTACCATGTCTCTGATGATATCGACGCCTGCCTCAAAGAGGTGGGCTCTGTGCGCGGCGTGAGCGTGAGCGTTGACGTCGACGCCTATGATTTGATGTAACAACCCGAAAGGATGGCCATGGAAGCCAACGGAATCGTACTGTCGCCCGACCCTCGTCTGCGCCAGGAGTGCGCCGTCATCGAGGAGATCACCCCGGCGATCGAGGCGCTTGCCGAGAAGATGAAGAAGATGATGTTCGAGAACGGCGGTTGCGGCCTGGCTGCCCCGCAGATCGGCGAGCTCATTCAGCTCGTCACCATCGACTGCGACTACAGCGACAAGAATGATTATGATCCGTACGCGCTCATCAACCCTGTCATTGTTGAGCAGAGTGACCATCTGGTGCCGTTTAGCGAGGGCTGCCTTTCCATTCCCGGCATTAGCTGCGAGATTGAGCGTCCCGACCATGTCGTCGTCGAGGCGTATGACTTGGATGCCAACCTTATTCGCTACGAGGCCACGGGCGATCTGTTCTGCGTGTGCCTGCAGCACGAGATCGATCACCTGCACGGTAACACCATGTTCGAGCGACTGAAGCCGATGCAGAGGATCAAGGCCGTCAAGGAGTACCAGGACGCCCTGGCCCGCGGCGCTCGACCGGGCGAGACGGAGTAGGTTTGTCCGTCCCCGG
>CABPWH010000051.1 GCA_902461085.1 uncultured Collinsella sp.
CTGACCGCCGCCAAAAAGAAAACGGGGACCCCGCCGAGGAATCGGCAGGCCCCGCTTGTACATTGTATCTCGAAAGGAGATAAAACCTTAGCGCTTGGAGAACTGGGGAGCGCGGCGGGCCTTCTTGAGGCCGTACTTCTTGCGCTCGACCACGCGAGCATCGCGCGTAAGGAAACCGGCCTTCTTGAGGTCAGCACGGTAGTCACCAGCGTTCAGAAGAGCGCGAGCGATGCCCAGGCGCAGAGCGCCGGACTGACCGGAGATGCCGCCGCCATCGCACAGAGCGATAACGTCGAACTGACCGGCGGTGTCGGTCACCTTGAAGGGAGCAAGGGCGTTCTCAACGAGCTGATGACGGCCGAAATACTGCTCGGCGTCACGCTTGTTGATGGTCACCTTGCCGGTGCCGGGGACGAGACGGACGCGGGCGACGGCGTTCTTACGACGGCCGGTACCCTGGTAGACAACGGTGTTCTCAGCCATCTTTAAGCCTCCAGCTCAATCTTCGTGGGGTTCTGGGCAGCATGCGGATGCTCGGTGCCAGCGTAGACCTTAAGCTTGGTCATCTGGGCACGGCCGAGGGTGGTCTTGGGCAGCATACCGCGAACGGCGCGCTCGATGACCTTCTCCGGGTGCTTCTCCATAGCCTGGCGGAAGCTCTCAGCCTTGAGGCCGCCGTTGTAGCCGCTGTGGCGATAATAGGTCTTCGTGTCGGCCTTGTTACCGGTAAGCTGGACCTTATCGGCGTTGATGACGACAACGAAGTCGCCGCAGTCGCTGTTGGGCGTGAACTGGGGCTTGTTCTTACCGCGCAGGATCATTGCGATCTGGGTGGCAAGACGGCCCAGGACAGCACCATCGGCGTCGACGAGAACCCAGTTGCGCTGGACCTCGCCCTGCTTGGCGTAGTGAGTCGATTTCGAAATCACTTAGACTCCTCCATGTACAGTACGTGTTGTTACAGAGATTCACGGGGCTCTGCAAGTAACCCGTCCATATTACCCCGCTCGCCGTACGAGTCAACAGGTATTTTGGCTCCGACCAGAGTTTCTGCACATGTCGTCCACGAGCCGTGATTTTTCCAGCTCTTTAGCTGTTGTCATTTTTTGAGGGTTCGCCGTCGTTAGCGCTCAACGAACTCTTGGATTTCCGCGAGCAGGCGCTTTGCCTCCTGACGGCCCTGGATATACAGGTCGAGGAGCTTTGCCGAATCGTGCTCAACGTGGCCGACCTCGACCGGCTTTTGCGGAGCGACGACCAACGCACGGCCCTCGCGCTCATACTTCCACAGGTGCATGCGCTGAATGTTGTAGCGGTCGTGGCGCGTCTCGATTCCCTCGAGCAGATAGGGGTAGTCGGCATAGCGGGCGCGCGCGGCAGGCATAAACTCGTAAGGCTTTTTCTCGTACGAGCGGTCCTGCGTGACGATGACGACCGCACGGTCGAAGCCCGCCTCCTCCAGCACGTGCTCGATGGGGATCGAATCGGCTACGCCACCGTCGACGTATTTGTGCCCGTCAATCTCGACCGGCGGCGTCACCAGCGGCAGCGACGTCGAGGCGCGTACGGCGTCGAGATCGAGCACGGCGCTTTTGACCGGGAGGTACGTGGCGGTTCCAAAAAGCATGTCCGTCGCGACGGCGTACATCTCGATGGGGCTCGCGTCGAACGTCTCATTGTCAAAGGGATCCAAGCGGTCCTGGACATCGTTGAAGATAAAGTCGTAACCCACAATGGAGCCCGTGGACGCAAACGATGCGGCGCCCATGAAGTGGCTGTCGTTGCAGAAAGCCAGGTTGATGCGGTTGGCACGGCCGATCTGGTGCGACTTATAGTTCACGCCGTTGAGGGCGCCGGCCGATACACCGTAGACAGCCGGGATTTCGACACCGGCCTCCATAAGAACGTCGAGCACGCCCGCGGTAAACTGCCCGCGAAAACTACCGCCCTCCAAAACGAGCGCGACCTTGCCGGCGTTCTTTGCCTTATCTTCTGCAGTCATATTGACCTCCTGCGATTGCGTTTTGGCCTTCTTCTACCCAGTTTTGGGATGGAGAGCGCATGGGTTTTGAGGCGGCAGGTGAAGCGGAAAGTGTGTCCCAGTTTGAGGCGGGATTCTGGGATGCGCTTTCCGCTTGGACCGCCGCTGGGAAAGCGCGTCCCATCCTGAGCGCGTATTCCGGGATGAACTTTCCGCTAGCCATTCATTTGGAAATTGCATCCCATTCCGAATGAGGATTCCGGGATGCGGTTTCCGCTTGAGGCGTCATCCGGAAACTACGTCCCAGTCTGAGCGCGGATTCCGGGATGGACTTTCCGCCTGGGCCGCCATTGGGAAAGCGTGTCCCGGTCTGCGTTGCCAAGGCGTTTTCTTTACGCCCGCGCCCTGCTCAGAGTTCGATTCTCCGCGGGTGGAGGGATCCGTTAATGCGGCGCATGGCCGGCTGAGATTCGATAAACATCGCATCCGTTTTGAGTCGGAAGTTTGCGCGGAGAATCCGCGTATTTGCTTCGCAAATACGCACCCGCTTTCGCCCCCCGCCGGCGCTTAGGACGCCGCCTGCCGGCGCCCTCGCCCGCGGGCTAAAAACGCTTACGCGTTTTCTTTACGCCCGCGCCCTGCATAGAGTTCGATTCTCCGCGGTACGGACTAGAAATAAAAAGGCAGGTAGATATGAGTATCTACCTGCCTGTTACTTATGGTGGAGGCGCGGAGAATCGAACTCCGGTCCACGAAAGCCCCCTGATTGGCATCTCCAAGCTCAGTCGCTGGTTTAGTCTCGGACGCTTTGCGCGCAGCGACACGCTCGCGGCGTCCTAACCGGTTCGGTCTTAGCCTGCGCCATACCGATTACGTGCGCGGGAGCATTCCCCTAACATGACGTCGCGCCGGTGTCGGGGAAATCACCGGGTTGACGCGCCGCTATAAACTAAGCAGCGAGAGCCATAGGCTCAAAAGAAGAGTTGTTGTCAATTCAATTTGACGGTACCCCTGTTTAACGAGGCGAGGAGACCTCGGCTTGCTTCCTCTCTCAGAGCTATCGTGTCGAAACCAGTCGCCCCCGAATGTCGGGAAAGTCTGGATGGCATTGGACACGAGCGCCCAACACCCGTCGACTTTTCAAGGAACATGCGGGGTGAGCCCCGCTTGTGGAGTGTTATCTTACCACGTTCTAAAGGCAGACAGCTGTTCTATGCACGAGCTGTGAAGACCCCAATGTGCGCCGCACTTCGCACTTTTGCTACCGATCGCGTCACGTATATTTTCGCCAAGCAAAATTGACCCGTCGAAAGGACCGTTATGGATACCAAGCAGCAACTCGTCAATGCCCTCGCAGGCCTGGGCTCAACCATTACCGAAGCTATGGATGTCATCGAAGGCTTTGTCCCCTGCGGACATCCCGCCCTCACAGTGTCGAATGCCCTCGTCGCGCTGGGCTCCGATGACGACAGCGTCCTCGCCCAGCAGCTTGAGACCGTCGAGGGCTTTATCGACCACGTGAGCGAGAACCGCGGCGTGGCCGCCTACCACGGTATCGAGGTCGAGCTCGCGGGGCCCAAGGCCAATCTATTCGCAGCAATCCGCGAGGTAGGCGCCCTTATGCAGACCGCAGGCGTCAAGAACACCCAGGTCAACGAGTGGGTCTACCGCAGTCTGGCAGCACTAAACGATTCCGACGAAAAGGCAGCCGAACAGCTCGCAGAAAGCCCCGCCATCATGGCCGAGCTTTTGTAAATAGCAGACGCGGGTCCCTTGGCGCATCGTCGTCCAAGAGGCCCGCAAACAGTTCGCGTCAACCGATAGCCGCGTCGCCGCGTTCGGCCAAAGCAAGAATCGGCATCATTTGGCGCGGGGTCTTTGCTGCAAGATCGGCATGTTCGAGCAGCTTGCGATCGTTAGTCACCAAGTAATCGACCTGTGCGCGCTTGCACGCAGCGAGCACCAAGTTGTCCTCGTAATCGCGATGGAGCGCTAAGTATTTGTCGGCAAGCCAAAGGTCCGACGCATCTGCACCCACGGCCGTGGCGTTTTCGGTCATGTTCCGCACAAACGCCAACGCCGCATCGCCAATCGCGCGGGCAGAAGCCTCGTCGAGCGCTCCCCCGCTGGCAAGAACGCTTCGCTTCAGCTCGTGTTGGACAACGTACAGCACGTCCTTAGCGATATGCACCGGGAAGAACAGTAACGCCCCCGTCTCCGTCGCCCGCCCAATAAACGCACGCGCGGCAAGCGACTCGGCATGGTCGACGCAAAACGAATCAACCCATACGTTGGCATCCACCATGATCTTGAGAGGCGCCCCACTCACTGGATCATCCCCTTTTGGCGATAATGCTCGTCCATGGCTTCGGAATAGATTGCGTCCCAATCGCGATCGTCGGACACGGACGACGTAGCGATGCCCAGGTCCGCGTAAAGCTGATCCGCCGCTGCCCACGACGCGGCGAACGGAGTATCGGGCGCGACGGTCTGCTGCCGGTCGTCGACGGCCGCAAGCACTTCCTCGCACTGCCCGCCACCCTGCGCAACCTTGGCCACGACTTTTTTAATAAGGTCGGGCAGCGTTCCACCCGAAAGCCGCAACGCTTCCTCGGCGCGCTCTTTAACCGAGCGATCTACGCGAACATTCACCTGCGCCATGCTGCCAACGGTAGCCATCTCAACCTCACCTTCAGCATTTGCTAGCGGTGCTAGCACAAGCATATATCCGAGCTAACATCTCGTCAAACAAAAGAAGGCCTGCACCCTGGCGGCTGCGGTGCCGCCCGAATGCAGGCCATATACTCAATCGAAAACGCTAACGCAGGTACGCCTTCGCGTTGCCCAGACTGTAGGCGATCGTTGAGCCGTTGTGCAGCAGTGACGACGTCTGCGGAGTGATCATGCCGGTAATACCCAATGCCAGCAGCGCCGAGTTGGTGAGCATGACCTTGGCATACGAACTCGTCAGACGATCAATGAGGCCCTGACTCATGCGGCGCAGGCGCACGATCGCAGCGAGATCCGTGTCGGCCAGGATGATGTCGGCGACCTCCTTGGCAATGTCGCTTCCGCCGCCCATGGCCAGCCCCACGTCGGCCAAACCGAGCGCCGGCGAGTCGTTGACGCCGTCGCCCACCATGGCAACGTGGCGCCCCTCGCTCTTAATGCGCTCTACATACGCGTACTTGTCCTCGGGCAGCAGTTCGGCCTTAAACTCGTCGACACCCGCTTCGCGCGCAATGCGCTCGGCCGTGCGTTCCGAGTCGCCCGTGAGCATGACCACGTGCTTAACGCCCAACGCATGCAAGTCGGCGATGGCCTCACGGACCCCGGGCTTGAGCGGATCCTCGATGCCGAGCACGCCCACAACGATGCCGTCGACCGCCAGATACAGCGGCGACAGGCCCTGCATCTGGGACTCGATCTGCTCCTTGATGTCGGACTCGAGCTGCGCGCCCTCGTCCTCAAATACAAAGTGCGCGGAACCGATGATGGCGCGACGCCCTTCAATGGACGAAGCGATGCCGTGCGCCACAATATACTCGACCGCAGCGTGACGCTCGCGGTGCTCGAGCCCGCGCTCGCGGGCGGCGTTGACCACAGCGCGCGCCACCGGATGCGGGAAATGCTCCTCCAGACAGGCAGAAAGGCGCAGAACCTCGTCCTCGCTCCAGCCATCGGTGGTGAGCACGCAGGCAAGACGCGGCTGCGCCTCGGTAAGCGTGCCGGTCTTATCAAACACAATGGTGTCGGCCTTGGCAAACGACTCAAAGTACTTCGCGCCCTTGACCATGACGCCCATCTTGGCAGCATCGCTCATGGCAGTCATGACGGCGACGGAACCCGTGAGCTTGAGTGCGCACGAGTAGTCGACCATCAGCGCCGCTGAGGTCTTGATGAGGCTGCGGGTGGTAAGAGCGACAAGACCTGCAAGCAAGAAGTTCCACGGGACGATCTTGTTGGCAAGGTCCTCCATATGCGACTGGCCCTCGGACTTGAGCGAGTCGGCCGTCTGCACGAGCGAGACGATTGAGCGCAGTTTGGTTTGCGCCGTATTGGCGCGCACGCGCACCAAGATGCCGCCGTCTTCCACGACGGTACCGGCGAACACGTCGTCGCCCACGCTGCGCTCGACGGCCAGCGGCTCGCCGGTCAGGGTCGCCTGGTTGACCATAGCGCTCCCCTGCTCGACAACACCGTCGATGCAAATGGACATGCCAGTGCGCACGGCGACCAGATCGCCGGGCTCAAGCTCGGTCGCGGCAACGCTTACCTCGGTGTCACCGACCACTTTTTGCGCCTTATCGGGCACGTCGAGCAGCGAGTTTATGAGCTCGTTTTCGCTCATGGCGCGGGTGTAGTCCTCGAGCAGCTCGCCCACGTTGAGCAGGAACATCGTCTGGCCCGCGGTGTCGAAATCGCGTTTGACGAACGAAATGCCGATAGCCGAAGCGTCGAGCACGGGAACGGTCAGGCGCGGCTGCGCGAGCTCACGGAGGGCGGCGCGCAAAAAGGTCATGTAACCGGCCACGACAAACACAGCACGTAGGGGCGTGGGCAAAAACCAGCGGCGCGCGTAGTGGGCGCCGATAAGTGTGGCAAGATCCATGACGAGCTTGTGTCTGCGCGGCTCGAGTTGCATCACGTAACCCGACTTGGCATCGGCGATAGCTTGAGCATCGAGTGCACCCAGGGCATCGAGCACGACCGTGCGACGCTGCTCGTCATATTCGAGCGCCATCTGGCCAATACGGCCGTAGACACACACCTTGTGCACGCCGTCGATGTCGCCGCTGAGCTTAAGAAGTGCATCGAGATCGCTCTCTGGCACAGGACCCGCCAATTGAAGACGGGTCCTGCCGGGGATCTCGCTAATAATCGAGAATCTCATTGTTTATGCCTGGAGTGCTACTCGGCTGCCTCGTCAGCAGCGGCCTCGCTCTGGGTGATGTAGGCAGCCTCGGCAACCATGTCATCGACATTGGCCTTGGCCTGCTCGACCATGTCCTGGTAGCCGTTCTTGATGCGCATGCCGCACGCGATACCCTGCACGCAGGCGTTCTTTACCGGAGCGCTGGTGAGCAGCTTGATGCCGGCCGTACCAAGCAGAAAACCGCCACCGACAAGCAGGGTGTTAAACGTCGACTTCTTCATGTTGCTTCTCCCTTTTGCCGCATAAGCGCGGCATGGTGCCTTAGCACCCGAGTTCATTAGTTTGCTCGAGCACGCTTTTGAGAACAGTTTAGTATAACTATTTGGTCAACAATGGCTAACTTTTTGGAAACTATGGGGATGGACTCAATATGACAAAGGGACTGTCCCTTTGTCATATTCCTACAGCTGCCAGGCAGCCGCTTCCTTTTGCAGCGCAACCATGCGGGCGAATTCTCCGCCTGCCGCCTTGAGCTGCGCCGGAGCACCCTGCTCGGCAACCACACCATCCTTGAGCACGACGATTTTGTCGGCATTTTCCACCGTACGCATACGGTGGGCAATAACGATAACCGTCTTGCCTGCAAGCAGACGGGAGAGCGCCTGCTGAACTACGGTCTCGTTCTCCACATCCAAGCTCGCTGTCGCCTCGTCCAACAGCACGATAGGCGCGTCTTTGAGCAGCGCACGGGCGATGGAAATGCGCTGGCGCTCTCCGCCGGACAGCTTGGAGCCGTTCTCGCCGATCATGGTGTCATAGCCCTGCGGCATGCGGCCCACAAACTCGTCGCAGTTGGCGGCACGCGCAGCCGCAAGCACCTCCTCATCGGTGGCATCACGACGCCCGAGGCGGATGTTTCCCATCACCGTGTCGTCAAAGAGCAGCACGTCTTGGAACACAATGGCGTAATCACGCAGCAGCACCTCGGGATCAATGCTCGCAACATCCACGCCACCCACGGTGACCGTGCCTTCGGTGGCGTCCCAAAAGCGCGCGGCCAGGCGGCTCACCGTAGACTTGCCAGAGCCCGAAGGACCGACTAGTGCCGTGACCTCGCCTTCCTTGGCGGTAAAGCTCACATCGGTAAGAACTTTCTCGCCGGCGCGGCCGTCCTCGCCCGCACCATAGCCAAATGCCACGTGATCGAACACCACATCGTGGCCCGCGGGCTCGAATTTCTCGCTGCCCCGCGCCACAGGCTCTTCCATGATGGAACGCATGCGCTTGGCAGACGACTCGGCGACAAACAGCTCAGACATTAACATTAACGCCTGGTCAAAGGGCGCATAGATACGGCTCACCATAAGCAGGAAGGCAAACATCACCAAAAAGTCGACCTGCCCGGAGGCGACCACCGCGGCACCCGTAACCAGCGTGGTGGCAATGCCCAGACGCAGGATGACAAAGGCGGAGTTGACCAAAAGCCCGTTAGCGAGCTCGCCCTTGGTGGTCTCGCGCTCCTCGGCATCGATCACGGCGTTGAGTCTCTCAAGATAATGGGCCTCCTGGTTGGTGGCGCGGATCTCGCGAACGCAGTCGAGCGTCTCTTGAATCGCCTCGGTAACCTTGACCTTCTCGGCGCGCACGCGATCGAACACCGGGGTCATGGGGCCGCGTGTTAGATACAACACGGCAAAGGCCACGGGAACGCTCCAAAACGCCGCAATCGCCAGCTGCCAGCAAAAGAACAGCGATGCCACGAAGACAATGGCGCTTGCGATGATGGCACCCCAAAGCTCTCCCAGCACGTGGCTGTAGGCGTGCTCCATGGCCTGGACGTCGCCCATGATGGTCTCGGTTAAATCGGCCAGATCACGACGACCAAAAAACGACAGCGGCAGTTTGCGCAAGCGCTCGGCAATCTCCATACGCTGCTTGCCGCACTCCTCGTAAAAGATGCAGTAGGTGTAGTAATACTGCTGCCAGTTAGAGGCAAAGAGCAACACGAAAAAGACCAGGAGGCCGCCCACGATCGGCAGGGCATCCGGCAGGTCAGCCCCGCTGACGAGATGCTCGACAAAGCCGGCCATAACCAGGAATAAAAAGCCCATGCCGGCCATGGTGATGAGATTGGTGAGCGTGGTCCAGAAAATGCCGCGTTTTACGCCGGCGACGCCTTTATCGGATAGGAAATACTTCTTTTGGAATGAGGCGAACATTTAGGCCTCGCCTCCCTTCGTGACGGTGGCATCCGCGGTCGCTGCAGTGATTTTCCAGCTCGCGGCCTGTTCGTACTCGGCCCACATCTTGGCATACAGGCCATTTTGGGACAGCAACTCGGCATGGGTACCCGACTCCTGCACGCTGCCCTGGTTGAGCACCACGATTTGGTCTGCGCCCACTACAGTCGAGAGTCGGTGCGCGATCATAATGACCGTGCGACCCGCCGCCAGTTTGCTAAAAGCACGTTGGATAAGCGCCTCGTTCTCGGGATCGGCAAACGCCGTAGCCTCATCGAGCACCACGATAGGTGCGTCTTTAAGGATCGCGCGGGCAAGTGCCACGCGCTGGACCTCGCCGCCCGAAAGATATGCTCCGCCGGCACCGAGCATGGTATTGATGCCCTGTGGGAGCTTGGCCACAATGTCGTCGCACTGAGCTGCGGAGAGGGCCGCACGCACTTCGTCGTCAGTAGCCGTAGGCTTGGAGGCGCGCACGTTATCGGCAAGTGTTTGCCGGAACAGCTGGTTGGTCTGGAACACGAAGGCGACCTGGTCCATAAGCTCGTGCGGATCCATATCGCGAACGTCCACACCGCCTACGAGCACTCGACCCGAGGAAACATCCCAAAAACGCGGGATCAGGCTTGCGCAGGTTGACTTACCGCCACCAGAGGGACCCACCAGGGCGAGGGTGCTACCAGCGGAAACGCTGAAACTTACATGGCTAACGGCAGGTGCTTCGGCACCTTCGTACGTAAAGCTCACGTCCTCAAATCGCACGTCGCCGCCGGCAGGGTGCTTGGGTTGTGCGGGCACGGAAAGCTGCTTGGAATCCATGACGCTTCGAATACGAGCCAACGAATCGGCACTCATCTGAGAGGCCTCGCCCACAAACATGAGCTTGGTCATGGCCGTCGGTACCACGGCCGAAAATATCGCGTAAAACGTGAAGTTGGTCATAAAATGCGCGAAGTCCGTCTCGCCTGGCGCCAACAGCAACGCCACGGGCAACAGGAATGCCACAAGACCATTGAGCGCGGTAAGGTTGAGTACCTGCGGACCTCGGCAGAACGTGCCCGCATAGTTTTGCGCCATGTCGGCGTATTCGGCGATTGCATCGTGGAAGGCCTTAAAGGAGTAGACCGTCTGCTGAAACACCTTGACCACGGGGATGCCGCGTACGTATTCGGTGCCGGTCTTGTTCATCTTGACCAGCGCTCCCATGTAGGCCTTCATGAACTCGGCGCCTTCGCCGCTCATCATGGTGGCCATGGCGCCAAACGAAACGACGACCGAGATAAGGCATGCCGCGCCCAAGCGCCAATCGAGGGCGAAAAGCAGCACGAGCAAGCCCACGACCATGGCGGCGGCGCCGGCGATATCGGGCAGCATGTGCGCGAGCAGGGTCTCGGTGGAGGCGGCGCATCCGTCTACAATACGGCGCAGCTCACCGGTGGCGTGCGTGTCAAAGTAGCCGAGCGGCAGCTTAAGCAGGTGCTCGCTCGTAGTCTTGCGGATATTGGACGCGCAGCGAAACGCAGACAGGTGCGTGCACATGAGCCCCACGAAATAAGCTACGATGCTTGCCAGCGCAAACCCCACGGCCCACCAGCCATACATCGCGATGTCGCAGGCTTCGCTCCAGTTAGGTGCCACGGCGATCAGGTCGCGAGCGACAAGCCAAATGCACACGTACGGGCCAAAGCTCAGCAGCTGCGAGAGCGCCGAGAGCGCCATGCCCAAATACGTTAGGAATTTACGGTCACCGGCATACGCGAGCAACTCGCCGATGCCTCCACCTTCCCTTTTTGATCCCTTTGCCATGAGATTCCTTTCTAACGGCTTGAGAGTTAACCGTAATGAACTTATCATTGATGTGTTAGCCATGGCTCACAATCAAGCCAGGCGTGGACGTTTCTGCAAAGGAAAGGGACGCTTTTGCAAATACGGCGGGCAGCGACCGACATAACCGAGCTCTACGCACCACAGTTTGAGCAGTTTGGCCTGGAGCTTTCCGGCAAGGGCGCTGTCCTTACCGGCGAGGTGGCAAACGATCGGGCGCACGGGCGCGCATGGATCATGCCCCTCTCCCCTGCCTGCATCGTCATGGAGCATTTCATCACCCCGACGCACGATATGTACCTGGCCGAATACACACCCGAGCCATATGCCTGCGTGAGCGAGGTCAGCGCGCCCACACTTACATGCATGCCCGAGGCTGGCATAACGCCCGCGAACCTCAAACCATTGCATGGACCGTGGCCAAACAATGCCGTTTGCAGCTTTATCCAAGATAACTGTGGCGAGGAATTAAGCCCGCTGTTTGCGGGGGAGCTCTATCACTCGCGCTCGGTGCTCTTTTTGCCTGGATATTTTGACGAACTGGAGCACCGCTATCCCACCGAGTTCGCGGGAATCTTTGAGGCGTTTGCCGAGCCATGGCACGAGGAAGCGACGTCTGTCATCTGCCACACGCTGCGCCGGATTAACGAGGACCGCGCTCTCACCGTAGGCGGACACGTCTATATGCAGGGCATCGTGGAGACCATGGTCGCGGAGCTCGCCTGTTCGCGCGCGGCCCACAAGCAGGCGCGGCAGGCGGCAGACACACGCGTCAGCATAACCATTGCCGAAGAAGCAACGGCAATGATTGAGCGCGCGCTCGACAAAGGCAGACGTGTGGGTATCAACGAGGTGGCCGAGAGGCTCTACACAAGCCGCTCCAAACTATGCGCCACCTTTAAGGCCCAAACTGGCGAGTCCCTGGGCACCTACATTCGCAGACGCCGTATGGAGCGAGCACAGGACCTTTTGGCCGATAGCGCGCTCACGATAGCGCAGGTAGCAGAGCGGCTCGACTACCCTCAGCAAGCCGCCTTCGCCCAAGCCTTCAAACAATACACCGGCACCACCCCCACCGCTTGGCGTTCCCAGCACCAGTAAAGAGCCAGCAAAGGGACAGCCCATTTACCACATCCACAAAAATGAGGGCGCCATCGGCACCCTCATTCACCAAATTCAATCCAGCCCACCTGACCCGAACGGCCGAGTCGTCTGGCCGGGGAAGCCCCGAGTCGCCGGGGTGTTTGCTCCAAATGAGTTCCGCATGCAAAGAAGGCCACTAAATGTGGCCTTCGTCTTGCATAGGACTGTTTGAAATTTGGAGGAAACACCCCGGCGACTCGGGGCTTCCCCGGCCTCGCAGCTACGAGAGCGACGTTCTCAGCAACTCGTTGAAGAGCTTCGGGTTGCCCTTGCCGCGACTCGCCTTCATGCACTGGCCCACCAAAAAGCCGATGACCTTCTGGTTGCCGTCACGATACTGCTGCGCCTGATCGGCACAGTTTGCCAGCACCTCGTCCACGATCGGTTGCAGCGCGCCGGCATCGCTTACCTGACGCATACCGCGCTCGTCGACGATCTTGTTAGGGTCGTCGCCGGTCTGGGCCATGGCCTCAAAGACCTCGTGCGCCTGGTTGGAGCTGATGGCATCGGTCGCCAGCAGCTTGGCAAGGGCTGCCACCTGAGCCGGCGCGATGCCGGACTCGGCCAGCGACACACCCGCACCCTTAAGGTAGGCGATCATCTCGTTGACCAGCAGATTTGCGACCGTCTGGGCCTCCTTGCCAGCCATACCGGCAGCGGCGGCCTCAAAGAAGTCGGCAAACTCGGGGTCGCCCGCGATCTGCTCGGCGTCGGCGGCCTTAATGCCAAAGTCGGCTTCAAAGCGGGCGCGCTTGGCATCGGGCAGCTCGGGGATCTCGCCGCGGCAGCGGTCGATGAACTCATCGTCCGGATCGAACGGCGCCAGATCGGGATCGGGGAACAGACGATAGTCGTCTGCCGTTTCCTTCACACGCATGACCACGGTGCGCTTGCGACTGGGCTCCCAGTGGCGAGTCTCCTGGTAGATGATGCCGCCCTCCTCGAGCACCTCGGCCTGGCGGCAGATCTCGTAGGCAAGGCCATCGTGCAGACTCTTAAACGAGTTGAGGTTCTTGAGCTCGGTCTTGGTGCCCAGCTTGGTCTCGCCGCGGCGGCGCAGCGACACATTGCCGTCGCAACGCATGGAGCCCTTCTCCATGGAGCAGTCGGAAATGCCCAGTGTCACAAAGATGCGACGGAGCTTCTCCATAAATAGGCGAGCCTCCTCGGGCGTGCGCAGATCGGGCTCGGTGACGAGCTCAATGAGCGGCGTGCCGCAGCGGTTGTAGTCGACGAGCGACTCGGCCGCGGCGGTAATGCGGCCCTCGGCACCGCCCACGTGCACCATCTTGGCGGCATCCTCCTCCATGTGGATGCGCAGAATGCGGATGGGTACCGTGTAGGAACCGTCCTCGCGACGCTCAGGCATCTGCAGGTTGGACGCGTCATAGCTGGCCAGGTGGCCGGCGCGCTGGTTGCCCTCGCGCATGGTCGACGTCATGGACGTGGACAGGCCCTCGGCGTTGGCCGAGGCGCTCGCCAGGCTCTGAGCCTCGGCCTCGCCAAACGCGCAGTCGGGGCGCTCGGCGGCACCGCGACCGGTCACGTCCAGGTCCAGGTGACCGTACATGGCAAAGGCGACCGGACCCTGCGTAGTCTGGAAGTTCTTGGCCATATCGGGATAGAAGTAGTGCTTGCGGTAGAACATCGAGTGGCGCTGGATCTCGCAGTTGGTGGCGAGGCCGGCCTTGACGATGCTCTCGATGGCGCGCTTGTTGGGCACCGGCAGGGCGCCGGGCAGGCCCAGGCACACCGGGCACACGTTGGCGTTGGGCTCGTCATCGTGGCTGAGTTTGCAGTTGCAGAACATCTTGGTATCGAGTGCGGTGAGCTCGGTGTGGATCTCCAGGCCAATCACGGCCTCCCAATCCTGCAGGACCTCGGAAAGCTCCTTCATTACAGCTCGCCTCCCTTCCCGGCAAAATCGGGCGCGACGGAAAGCGCGGGCGCACCCGTGGCGGCATCGGCAAAGCCGCGCTCCAGGGCGCGGGCAAACGTGAGCAGCTGACGGTCCTTAAAGGCAGGTCCCACCAGCTGGGCAGAAACGGGCAGATGAGTATCCTCGCCCAGGCCCAGCGGCACCGAGATACCACCGTTGCCGCAAATGTTGAGCGAAATGGTGTATAGGTCGGAGAGGTACATCTGCGTGGGGTCGCTGATCTCGCCGAACTTAAAGGCCGTGCGCGGCGAGGCGGGCATAAGGATGGTGTCCACCTTGGCATACGCAGCGTCGTAGTCCTGCGTGATGAGCGTGCGGGCCTTTTGCGCAGCGTAGTAGTACTTGTCGTACACGCCCGAGCTCAGCAGGTAGGCACCGAGCATCTGACGGCGCTTGGCCTCGGCGCCAAAGCCGTGGGCGCGCGACAGCGAGCTCTGGTCGGACAGGTTGGCGCAGCCCTCCTCCTGGTAGCCGTAGCGAATGCCGTCGAAGCGAGCCAGGTTGGAGAACGCCTCGGCCGGGCCGATGACGTAGTAGGCGGCGATGGCGGCGTCCAGGTGCGGCAGGTCGACCTCGACCAGCTCGGCACCCTGGTTCTGCAGCTCCTGGGCGGCGCGCTGAACAGCGGCCTTGACCTCGGGCGTCAGGCCCTCGGCCTCCATAAACGCAGGGATGATGCCCACGCGCTTGCCCTCGATGCTGTCGTTGAGATGCTCGGTAAAGTCGACGGCGCAATCCTGGCTGGTGCAGTCGTACGGATCGTGGCCCGCACCGGTAAGCGCGTTCATGGCCAGCGCGACATCCTCGACCGTGCGGCCAAAGGGGCCCACCTGGTCGAGCGACGAGCCAAAGGCAACCACACCGTAACGGCTCACGGCGCCATACGTGGGCTTAAAGCCCACCACGCCGCACAGCGACGCCGGCTGGCGAATGGAGCCGCCGGGGGCCCGCCTGTGCTTCCC
>CABPWH010000052.1 GCA_902461085.1 uncultured Collinsella sp.
AAAGGGAAGAGGCGGGGCATGCCCCGCCTCTTACACCACATCTCTGCGCGCTACCGTCCATGACTACTCGCAAAAACTGTACACCAGCATCCAAAGATGTCGAAAAATGTTGACTTTGGATGTTGATGTACATGTTTGGGTCGGTGGGGCTCCTTGGATGGACAGAGTGCGCGTGCTAGAGCAGGTTCTTCTGGACCCACGCGATGATGTCGCTCGACTCGTAGAGTGGCTTGCCGTCGATGAATAGGCAGGGAACCTGGCGCTTTCCGCCGGCGGCGATGAGTGTCTGCTCGGCTTCGGTATCGGTCGAGATATTGCGCTCGGGAATGGTCACGCCGTTATCGGCTAAAAAGCGCTTGACCTTTATGCAATACGGGCAGCCGGTCATAACGTAAAGCACGAGCTCGTGATCAGTAGTCATAGGTCTCCAATCGGTTGCGGTTTTGATTGAAATACCCAAAGCCACCGCGGTCTATGCGCGGACCAGTGACGACTCGATGGCCTGGACCAGAAACGCCGCGGCTCCGGTGCCGCAGGGCTTGTCGTAGTAGTCAACAAAGCGCTGGTCGGCAAGATAGCCGTGGGCGAGGCCCAGGTACGCTTCGTTCTGGGGTTCGCGTCCCCAGTTGAGACCAATCCAACGACGATGCATCGCGACAAGCTTGCGAGCCTCGCTTCCATTCGCATCGCCATCGCCCATGGCAATCGAGAGTTGGCCCAGAATAGCGCGTTCAAGTTCCTTCATGTCGTTCCATGTCTCGGGGTCCATGTCCAGCAGTGCTTCGTTTGCTGCGTCGATCGCCTCGTCGCCGTAGCGCTTCCGGGCTTCGGCGCCGTAGCGCTCCTCGTTTTCCTGCACGGTGCGCCAGCGCTCCAGTTGCGGCAGGACGGCGCCCATGAGCGAGACGGCTTCGTCGAGCGACATGCCGGTGTTTTGCGCCAGCCGCGGGGCACAGTCCTCGATCATCGCCTCCATCGTGGTGTCGTAGGTGTACTTGCCGTGGTCGTAGCACCACTTGCAGTAATGGTCGGTCGTGGCGCCCGCGGCGTCGGTGCCGCAGTCGTTGGGCGTGAGTATCATGCCGCAGCTCTGACAATAGTGCTCGGGCATTTCGAGCAGATGAGACAGGGGCTCGCCGGTTACGGCGGCAATGAGCTTCATCATGTCGATGCCCGGGGTGACCTCGTCGCGCTCCCAACGGCTGACGGCTTGGCGTGTGACGAAGAGCTTGGCGGCGAGCTGCTCTTGGGTAAGGTGATGGGCGCGACGGATGGCAATGAGCTTTTCTGCAAAGGCCATAACGGCTCCTTTCTGCTGGTTGATGGCTTAAGCATACGCGGCGGCAGGCGCCCTTCCAAGCAACCGTTGGTTGCACGACGGGAGACCGCGGCGAAGAATTGCGCGCAACGCCCCACGCCTCCATGCCGTACAATGACCGGCATGGAACCTATTGCACACATACATACCGACCTGCCGCAGAAGTTCGGCATTCCGCGCAACAGCTTTTTGGCGCCCCATCTGCAGGGGCGCATCGTCTTTGAGCCGGAATTTGCCTCCAATGCAGCGGTTGAGGGTCTGGACTCCTTCTCTCACCTATGGCTGCTCTGGCGCTTCGAAAACGGCACGCCCGGCGGCGCGGCTAAGGACATAGCCGCCGATGCCAAAACGCAGGACAGGTCCGGCACCAACGCAAAATGGTCGAAAACCGTGCGTCCGCCGCGTCTAGGTGGAGCCGAGCGCGTGGGAGTGTTTGCCACGCGCAGTCCGTTTCGCCCGAATCCCATCGGGCTCACCTGCGTCAAGCTCGACCGCGTGGAGCTTACCGACGATGGCCCCATCATCCATGTGCTGGGGGCCGATCTACGCGACGGCACGCCCATCTACGACATTAAGCCCTACATTCCGTTTGCGGACTGCCACCCGGATGCAACGGGCGGCTGGATTGAGGACGCCCCGTGGCAAGAGCTCGACGTCGAGTTCCCGCAAGCGCTTCAAGACACAGTCCCAAGCGCAAAGCTCCCCGGCCTGGTCGAGGTCCTGCGCCAAGACCCGCGCCGCGCGGGCAGCAAGCACGAGCCAAACCGCGTCTATCATCTGGCCTATGCCGGGCTCGACATATCTTTTACGGTCGATAAAACCCAGCTAACCGTAGTCGCCGTCAACGACGCGCGAGACTAACCAGCCATTCGTCCGCACCCGTCAAATTAAGCGCCAAACCCCATGCCAAAATCGCCCGTGCTGGTGGACAATAACGCCTACCAAAACAATCACTTTGCACGGGGGCTCAGCATGAAATACGACTTTAGCTCGCTTATCGACCGCCACGGTATGGACTCCATAGCCGTTGACTCCTGGGGCGAGATCCCCGGTATGGCTCCGAACGCACCCGACGAGGGCTTCGACCGCATTCCCATGTGGGTGGCCGACATGAATTTTGCCACGGTGCCCACGGTCCAGGAGTACATCATTCATCGTGCCCAGCACCCCATGTTTGGCTATTTCAATCCGCGCCCCGAGTATTTCGACCGCATCATCGAATGGCAGAGCCGCCGCAACGGCGTTGAGGGCTTGGCGCCGGAGCATATCGGCTACGAAAACGGCGTGCTGGGCGGTGTCGTGTCGACGCTGCGCGCGTATGTCCAGCCAGGCGATGCGGTGCTGGTCCATAGCCCCACCTACATCGGCTTTACCAAGTCTATCGAAGCCGCGGGCTATCGCATTGTCCACAGCCCGCTTAAGCTCGACGACCAGGGCGTGTGGCGCATGGACTTTGAGGACATGGAGTGCAAACTCACCCAAAACCACATTCATGCCGCGGTGTTCTGCTCACCGCACAATCCCTGCGGCCGCGTATGGGAGCGTGACGAGATCGAGCGCGCCATGGACATCTATCGCCAGCACGATTGCGTGGTGATCTCGGACGAGATTTGGTCCGATATCATCCTGCCGGGACACAAGCATATCCCGACGCAGTCGGTGAGCGAGGATGCCCGCATGCGCACGGTTGCCCTCTATGCGCCGAGCAAGACGTTTAACCTGGCGGGTCTGGTCGGCAGCTACCACATCATCTACAACGAGACGCTGCGCGACCGCGTGTGCGCCGTGTCCAACAAGACTCACTACAACGAGATGAATGTCCTCTCGATGCACGCGCTTATCGGTGCCTACCAGCCGCAAGGCTACGAGTGGGTGGACGAGCTCAACCAGGTGCTTGCCGGTAATATCGAGTACTTCTGCACGTATGCAGAAAAACACTGGAAGGGCGTCGCGTTTTCACGTCCGCAGGGCACGTACATGGTGTTTCTGGACTGCACCGAGTGGTGCCGCGAGCATGGCCGCGATATTCAGTGGCTGCTCGACGAGGGGGCGCGCGTGGGCGTGGGGTATCAGGACGGCCGTCCGTTCCACGGGCCCTGCCACATTCGCGTGAATCTGGCGCTGCCGCCTTCGCGCGTAAGGGAAGCGTGCGACCGCCTGGACCGCTACGTTTTTAATACGCGGTAAGTGTGCGCTGAATGCAGGGCCTTCTGCCAAGTCGGCTGGAAGGCCCCGCATGGTAAAACGTCTGTAACCATTGGACGCTCGAGTGGTTTCGTTTGGTATTATCTTTAGCCATTTCAGTCTGTAAACAGGATCTTCTGGAGCTCGATGAAAAGACCTCGCTGCTCGGTGTCCATATCGTTGTTTGTCGCGCTTGCAGTGGCGAGTGCCTTTGTCGTAGCGATAGCCGGCTGCTCCGGGTCGAATGGCAGAGCCTCGGTGTCTGCATCAAAAGGCCCGGACGCCACGCAGGTAAAGGACGACGGCCTTAAGACGCTCAACGTCGGCAGCGACCTCTATCCACCGTTTGTATATACCGATGAGTACGGCGATATCGTTGGCCTGGACGTCGAGATATTAACCGAGGCTTTGGCCCGCATTGGTTACAAGCCAAAATACCAGATGATCGATTGGGAAAAGAAGAAAGAGCTGCTGGCGAGCGGCGAACTCGATTGTGTCATGGGCAGCTTTAGTATGACGGGTCGCGAAAACGAATATCGTTGGGCCGGCCCGTACCTTGCGAGCCGCCAGGTGGTCGCGGTCGATCCCCAGAGCGATATCTACACGCTTGCCGATCTTGAGGATAAGATCGTGGCGGTTCAGTCCACCACCAAGCCCGAGGGCATTTTGCTCAATCGCACAAATGAAAGCGTTCCGCAGATCAAGGAACTCTACTGCTTTTCGGACCGTTCATGCCTGAACCCGGCGCTCGTCGAAGGCCTGGTCGACGCCATCGCCGCGCATGAGTCCTTGCTGCTCACCTACGAAAAAGACTATGGCGTAACGTATCGCATTTTGGATGAGCCGCTGCTAGAGGTTGGTTTGGGCACCGCTTTCGATATCAACGATACGCGCGGCATCGACGTCAAGCTCACTCATGCCTACCAAGAAATGCTTGCCGATGGCACCATGGAACGCCTGGTGTCAAAGTACTTCGATGACCCTTCGCCATTTTTGAATGTGGAGGGTCTGTCATGATCGATGTGCCTGACCACGCCGCTCAGGAGCGGGGCAATCGTTCGGCAGGGGCATGGCTCCTTGTCGCTCTGCTGGGGATAGTGCTCTCGGTTGTTGCCGGCATGATGAGCTACGGTTACATGACGGCCCAAGCCGAGCAGCGCTTTGCCGACGTTGTCGATTACGTGGCGACGCAGAGCCTTTCCTACGATGCATTCAATAGCGCCTATACGACCAAAAACCTGATACGCGTTATGGAAATTGCCGGAGAGGCTGCCCGCGATATGGAGCGCGACGGTTCGGTGGATAACGCCATGCTGGAGCAATATGCCGACCAGTTCAACGTGAGCGCACTGATCGTGACGGACGCATCGGGCAATTTGGTGTCTGAGTCCTCGACGGATGGCGTGGGCTACGAGTCGCTTGCTACGTATCTCAAGGAAGCACCCGTGCTGGAGGTGGCAACTCATCCGCTTAAGTCCTATACCGCCCGCATCACGCTTGCGGATGATTCGGTCGCAGACATTGGCTGCGTGACTCGGCAGGATGGCGAGGGCATCGTTATCGCGGTAAGGCATCAGAGCGCGAAGGCGGTTGCAAGCAATACACTCAAACTGCAGAGTTTGCTCGAAGGCTATGAAACCATCGATAGCGGCAATATCGTGATCGAAAGCGACGGCAAGGTCGTTGCGACCAATGCCGTTGAACCCACTGTATTGGGCGTATTCGATCTGCCTGCGACGGACGTCTTCATTGTCGACGGTATTAAGGATCGATGCCTGGCCGGTAAGGTCAAATTGATTAACGCCGACGGCGAGTGGTATTTGGGCACATTTGGAAAAGCGCACAAATTCTATGTGTACACCTATGCTCCGGCGCGGCGTTACTTTGAGGTTGTCGCGGCTGTTGCTGCCGGCGTGCTGGCGCTCTACAGCGGTGTTATAGCCGTTGTTGTGATGGTGCGTCGCCGCGCTGATCGTCGACGTTTGACGGACTTGCTGCAGCAGGAGCGCGACTATGGCGACAAGCTGGCAAAGGCAGCGCGTGAGGCCTCGTCTGCCAACTCTGCAAAGACGGAGTTTTTGCGCCGCATGAGCCACGATCTGCGCACGCCCATCAACGGCATTCGCGGCATGGTCGAGGTTGGCGATGCCAATGCGGACAATCTGCAAAAGCAGACTGAGTGCCGCTCAAAAATCTGGACGGCATCGGGACTGCTGCTCGACCTCGCCAACGAGGCACTCGATATGAGTCGCCTGGAGAGCGGGCAGGTCGACCTGAACCTCGTACCCACAAATTTGGTGGCACTCAACTGTGAAGTGCGCGATATTCTGGAGCGCCAGGCCGAGGAGCGTCTGGTGACAATTATCTGCGACCAGCAGACGCTTGATCATCCCTATGCGCGGGTGAGCGTGACGCACCTCAAGCGCTTGTTGCTCAATATTGCCGGCAATGCCGTCAAGTACAACCGCCAGGGCGGCTATGTTCGCCTGGTGTGCCGCGAGGTGGAGCCAGCGGATGGCGTCCCCGTCTATGAATACACGATCGCCGACAACGGTATTGGCATGAGCGAGGAGTTCCAACAGCACCTTTACGATCCGTTTTGCCGAGAGGAGCAACAGGTGGAAGGCGCTTCATCGGGAACTGGCCTGGGCGCGTCTATCGCAAAACAGCTGGTCGAGCTTATGGGCGGAACCATGAGCTTTACGAGCGTCTTGGGGCAGGGGACGACGTTTACCATCCGCCTGCCGTTTGAGAAATGCAAGAGCTCCGAGATTCCTCAGGCAGTTCGTGTGGATGCGGGCGATGGTGATGCGCTCCAGGGCTTGCGCGTTTTGCTCGTAGAGGATAACGATCTGAATGCCGAGATCGCGCAGTTTACGCTCAGCCGTGCCGGTGCCGTCGTGACGCATGCTAAGGATGGCGAGTCTGCCGTTGAGGCGTTTGCCGCGAGCGCACCGCACGAGTACGACGTGGTGTTGATGGACATCATGATGCCCGGTATCGATGGCCTTGAGGCCACGCGTCGGATTCGAGCACTCGATCGCGAGGATGCCGCGACTACGCCGATTATCGCCGTGAGTGCCAACGCCTTTGCCGACGACCGCAGGCTTTCGCGTGAGGCGGGCATGGACGCGCACCTGAGTAAACCCGTGAGCTCGCAGGAACTTGTTGAGGCGCTTGCGCACATAGCTGCCGACGCTTTATAAGCATATGGCCCGGTTCCAAGGTGGGTTGGAACCGGGCCATATTGCTATTTGTGGGTTTTGCTTTTGAGGCTTACTTTTCCTGAATCTGCTTGCCGCAAAGATGCTCAATCGTAATCTCGTAGAGCTGGACGCCCTTAATGTCCTTGGCGATTTCCTCTTCGACTTCCTCGGCAGAAGGGTAGTACTTAAGCGCGAGCTGGCGGACTTTATCCTCGATAAACGCGGGGGTGTCATTCGCCAGGCGACAGCGGCCAAAGACGACGGTGCTCATAACGTAGGGAGCCCAGTCGCCGTCCTTGTACCACTCGTTGCCGTAAACGGTAAAGCAGACCTTGTCGTCGCGCTTGAGTGCGTCGACCTTGTGGCCAGCCTTGGCGCCATGGAAATAAATCCTGTCGTGCTCGGCGTCAAAGAAGTAGTTGACGGGAATGGCGTACGGGTAGCCATCGTCGCCGTTGACGGCAAAGACGCCGCGCTTGCAGGTAGCGAGCAGTTCGCGCGCTTCCTCGTCAGTGATGGCGCGTTTCTTTCGACGTAAGGGCCTAAACATCGTTGGCTTCCTTTCTGGTCGTGCGTGGTGGTTGAGCACAAACTATAGCGAAACGGATCCGTTTTTCTTGATGCGGGCGAGTATGTTTTTGAGTTTGTTAAAGTCGAGCGGTTTGGACAGATGGGCGTTCATGCCGGCGTCGTGTGCCGTCTGGGCGTCCTCGGCAAAGGCGTTGGCGGTGAGCGCGATGATGGGGATATCGGCTGCATCGACCTTCTCGCTCAGACGAATCGCGCGGGTCGCCTCGTAACCATCCATGCCCGGCATCATAATGTCCATCAGGATCGCATCGAAGCTGCCGGCGGGACGGCCAACGTATAGGTCGACCGCTTCGTTGCCATCGGCGGCGCGAGTTACAACAATGCCTTCGCTTTCGAGCAGCGCCTGGGCAATCTCGGCATTGAGCTCGTTATCTTCTGCCAAAAGAACGTTCATGCCGGCAAGCGAGCAGCTGTCTGCTTGCTCGTCCGCGCGTTCCCTTGCCCGAGGGTTCTTGTCGATATCGAGCGGAATCTGGACGTTGAACGTACTCCCCACGCCAACCTCACTCGAAATCTCAATCGTGCCGCCCATCAGTTCAATAAGCGACTTGACGATTGGCATGCCCATGCCGGTTCCTTGGAACTTGCTGCGCGCATCGTCACCTTCTTGGGCAAACGGCTCATAGATATGCTTTAAAAACTTGGGAGTCATACCAATGCCGGTATCCGAAACGCTAAAGCAAAAGAGCGCGCGCCCGTTATCGAGTGGCTTGGTCTTTGAACTAAAGGCGACGGAGCCGCCGTGCTTGTTGTACTTAATGCTGTTGTCTAACAGGTTGATCATGATCTGTCGGATATGGGTGGGACTGCCGATCATGTATGGCCCCGTGGCGTACGGCAGACTATTGTCCTGCATGGTGATGCCGTTACTGGACGCGCGGAGCTTGCACAGAACCAGCGTATTGTCACAGAGCTCTTTGAGGTTAAAAGGCGCATGCTCCAGTGTTAGCTTGCGGTCTTCGATTTTGCCCATCTCGAGGATGTCGTTGATCAGCGAGAGCAGGTGATTGGCGGCAACGCGCGCCTTGGCACGGCTCTCGCGGGCGACCTTGATATCGCCTTCCTTCAATTCCTCGATCTCGATAAGGCCCAGGATACCGTTGAGCGGCGTACGGATGTCGTGGCTCATGCGCGTGAGGAATGCCGTCTTAGCGGCGTTGGCAGCATCGGCTTTTTTGCGCTCGGTTCGAGCGCGCACGAGTGCCCAGATGAGCAGGACGATGCCGACCGACAACATACCGATGAGGGCAGCTGCAACGGCGGCACGGTTGCGATAAAGGAATTGAAGCGTGTTGGATTCCTGGGCCGTGTACGACGTGGAGGAGTAATTGCTTGCGGAGAGCGATTCTCCGGCATTGATGATGCCCTTGTTGATAATTCCCAGCAGCTCGGGCTTTCCGCGCGAAATCCAGCACGAGAGCTCACAGGTGTCAGGGAGCTCGACCGTCTCGTAGTCCTTGAGATCATGACGGTCGCCGATGGTTTTTGTGCGTGAGCTGGGAGCGACGATGCAGTGCGCCGTTCCCTTCCTGAGGGCGTCGAACGCTTCATTGTCGGATTGGTATTCGGTCACGGTCGCTGTGGGGAACAGATTTTCAAGTGCATTTTTGTTGACAAACGATGATTTGGTACAGGCGATGTTCTGAAGGTCTTTGTTCAGGTCGCTGCCGGTGTGGATGGCGGTGAGGGATATGGTCCCCAACGATACCGACTGCGCAACGCCTGTTTGCTCGGCAAACCAGTAATCTCGGTATACCGGCAGCGCAACGTCTATGCTTCCCTTTGACAGGGCCTTTGACATCATCTTGTAGCTATCAAAGGGGACGGTTTTGACCGTAATGCCAAATTTATCATGCAGCGTCGTCGCAAGCGATGCGAGCGAGCCTTCCATTTTGCCGTCTTCGTCTTCGTTGCAGTAGGGGAGTTTGCCCGTAATGTAGCCGAGCGTGATGGTGTTGTCATTTGCTTTGAGCCAGGAACGTTCGGGGCCGTTGAGCGATGATGAACCGCTGTTTTGGGCCGAGTAGTTAGATTTGACTTCGTCGATATAGCGTGGGTTGACGCGGGCGATTGCCGACATGGCGGCATTGATGTCGTCCATCAGGTCGGAGCGGCTTTTGGGGACGGCAAAAAAGTAGTCGCTCGAACCAATGTAGAACATGGGGGAGGCGCTGGGCGACGAGGTCGTGTCGTTCATGATGATGGCATCGACCTCGTTGTTTGCGAGCGCGTCAAAGAGATCGGATCCTCCGTCATACTCCTTGTATGTGCAGGCGATTCCTTCGCTGGCGAGCCATTGCTGGCCAACGAAGGTTTGCATGACGTCGGGGTTGCAACCGATAGTGAGACCCTGGAGTGCTTGAGGGTCACCCTTTGCAAGGTCGTCACGGTCGGGCCTGGCGTAGATGTAGTAGCGCTCGGTGCCCTCGGGGTTCGAGGAAAAGAGCAGCTTTTGGGCACGTTCCTCGGAGTAGGAGATGTTGGGCATGAGGTCGATCTCGCCTGCCTCGAGCATGTCCATAAGCTCGGTGAAGGTGCCGGAGACGTATTCGTACCGCCAGCCGGACGTGTAGTACGACAGGGTCTGGAGGTACTCGTAACCCCATCCCGAGAGACGCTCGCCGGGGGTGCCGTCCTGGAAGCCCTCGTTGCTGACGAGCCAGCCGACGCGGACCGTCTTGACTTGCTGATCGGTATTGGCGGCATAGGCGGGGGCGGGCATGATGGTGCTCAGTACGGCGAGCGCGGCAAGCGCGACGGCCAGGGTGCGATATATAACTGAACGAAGGACAGCGGCAGCTCTCACATGCAATCCTAACGAATCGAGACATTACCGCATAAGGATACCAGCTCAGCCTGCCCAGCCGGCAGCTGCACCGCTAAACGGTCCCGCCCGGCAGTCATCGGGGACGTTCTTAAACGACTAGTCATTGGGGACGTTCTTGTTTGACTAGTCATTTAAGAACGTCCCCAATGACTAGTTCCCAATGACTAGTTTCGTTTGCGGGGGAGGCGTGGGACAATACCGAGCGAACGAGATTGGGCGTCTGGGAAAGGGGTCGCGATGAACAGGTTGAGGACGCTTGCCGATGTGCTGCGACAGGCTGGCTTTGCGCGCATCACGGGCCTGTTTCTAATCTTTTACCTGCTGTGCTCGACTGCCGTCTGGCTGTCCGAGCCCACGTCCCTTACGTTTGGCGACGGTCTCTGGTTTAGCTTTGAGACGGTCTCGACCATCGGCTTTGGTGACATTCCTGCCGAGACACCGGTTGCCCGCGCCATTACCGTCATTCTGAGCGTCATCAGCATCTTCTACATCGCCATGCTCACGGGCGTGGCGGTGAACTACTGCAATACGCTTATCAAGCTGCGCCAAAAGGACACCATGGCGCGCTTTATGGACGATCTTGAGCATTTGGAAGAGCTCGATTGTGACGAGCTCGCCGATCTTTCGCGTCGCGTGCGCGAGTATCGTCGACGCCAGCGCTAAGACGAACGTCGTGCGCCACAACAAGGGGGACCAAATATGAATATCACCGTGTATCTGGGTGCCAGTGCCGGCAATGATCCGGCGTTTCTGCCCGCGGTGCAGGAGCTCGGCACGTGGATTGGCACCAACGGCCACGCGCTGGTATACGGCGGGTCCAAGTCGGGCCTGATGGGCGCGCTCGCCGATAGCGTGCTCGATGCTGGCGGACATGTGACGGGTGTGGAGCCGAGCTTTTTTATCGAGGCCGAGTTTCAACATGACGGTATCGACGACCTTATCGTGACGAGCGATATGGCCGAGCGCAAGGCCAAGATGATTGAGCTCGGCGATGCGTTCATCGCCTTTCCCGGTGGGACGGGCACGCTCGAGGAGATTGCCGAGGTCATGTCTGCGGTGTCGTTGGGGCACCTGAGTGCTCCGTGCATCCTGTATAACCTGGACGGTTACTACAACGACCTCAAGGCGCTGCTCGGGCACATGATCGATAAGGGTTTATCGAGCCCGCAGCGCCAGCAAGGCATTTACTTTGCCGACGATTTGCGCGAGATTGCCTCGATTATCAACGGATAAGTCTTGAGCCTGCCCCACAATGGCTCCCAATGGTGCCGTTTGCAGCGCAGACGGTTGGCTCGTTCGAGCAACGCTCGCTCTACAATAAAACGTATCTATGTCGACTTTAACCGCGGGAGGACCCGATGGATAACCTTGCCAAACCCACAAACCGCGCGCTGTTTTTGGTCAGCGTTGCCGTGACCGGTGCACTCGCAGGTGCTGCGGTCTGGCTGTTCTTTTTTGCGATGGAGCACGGTATCGACTATCTATGGACCGAGATTCCGCACGCGCTGGGCGTCGCTTCGCCCGAGCTTGCCAGCGGCCCGTTTGGCTTTCTGCCGTACCCGTTTTTTATCTGCCTGCTGGGCGGCCTGTTAATCGGTCTGTACGAAAAGATGACAGGCACCAAGACCGATGACCTCAACCAGGTGATGGCTAAGGTTAAGCAAGACGGGCGCTATCCGTACGACAACCTGGGCAAGCTTTCGCTCGCGGCATTGCTGCCGCTGCTGTTTGGCGGAAGCATTGGACCGGAGGCCGGCCTGACCGGCGTTATCGCTGGTCTGTGCAGCTGGGTCGGCGACCGCATGCGTCGCTTTGGCGCCGAGTTTAGGGAGCTTACGCTGCTGGGCACCCAGGCTGCCCTGACGGCGCTCTTTACCGCGCCCGTCTTTGGTTTTGTGGCACCGCTCGCTGGTAGCGCCGACGGCCAGGGTGCCGGCGATGGCGAGGATTCCGAATCCGGTGAGATCACCATCAGGCTGCCCAAGGCGCAAAAGACCGTGGTTTACGGCATCGCGATTGCTGGCGGCCTGGGCACCTACCTGCTGCTCGGCCAGCTCATGGGCGGCGGCATGGGTATGCCGAGGTTCGAGGCTGCCGTGGTGGGCAACCTGGAGCTTACCTGGCTCATCCCTCTGTCGCTGATCGGAACAATCTGCGGCTGGCTGTACTTTGTCTCTGAGCACGCGAGCGAAGCGCTTGCCCATGCAATAGGGGCGCGCCCTGTCGTCAAAGCCATGCTGGCCGGCCTGGCGCTCGCCATCTGCGGCACGGTCCTGCCCTACACCATGTTTGCCGGCGAGACGCAGGCCGACGTGCTCATGGAAACCTATCTGACCATTCCCGCCGGCGTGCTTATCGCGACCGGTCTCGTTAAGGCCATGCTGACGCCCGCCCTCATCAACCTTGGTTGGCGCGGCGGCCACTTCTTCCCGGTTATCTTCTCGGGCGTAAGCCTGGGCTATGGCCTTGCTATCCTCACCGGCGCCGATCCGGTCTTTTGCGTCGCCGTTTGCACGGCCTCGACGATGGGCGCCGTTATGCGTCAGCCCGTCATGGTCGTGGGCCTGCTGCTCATGTGCTTCCCGCTCAAAGGCATCGTTTGTATGATCATCGCCGCCGTCATCGCTGCCGGTATTCCGCTGCCCAAGCCGCTGCGCAAGTAGCGCGGTTTTTCACGAGTCAATTCCAGGGGTACGAGATGATCCTGTACTTTAGCGCGACAGGGAACAGTGAGCATGTGGCGCGTCGCATTGCAGCGGCGACAAGCGACAAAGTTATATCGATTGAGCGCTTTGATGCCGAAGCCCTTCGCCTTGTTGCGACGGAAGGCCCCTGCCAGCTGGGATTTGTTGCTCCGGTGTATGCCTGGGGTCTGCCGACACCGATGATCGAGTTTTTGAAGACTGCCGACCTGTCGATTGCTGCCGGCACAAAGGGCGGCGAGCGCCCCTATACGTTCTATGTTTCGACGTACGGTTCGACGACCGGCCAATCGGCCAAGTTTGCCCGCGACCTGCTGCACGAGCGTGGGCTCGAGTTAGATGCGGCGATGAGCGTCAAGATGCCCGATACCTGGACGCCTGTTTTCGACCTGTCTGACCCTCAAAAGGTTGAGGGTATCAATAGAGCTGCCGAGGCGCAGATTGATGCCGTGATCGAGGCGGTGCGGGCACGCCGCACGGGCAACATGATGCACCATCGCGTGCCTCTGTTTGCATCGTGCGCGTATCACGCAATTGGGCTGCCGCGCATGCAACAGACGAGCAAGTTTGCCGTCGATGCCGATCGCTGCATCGGCTGCGGCCTGTGTGCCAAGCGCTGCCCCATGGCGGCGATTGAGATGCGCGGCGGCCTTCCCGTCTGGACAAAGCCGGAGTGTGCAGCCTGCCTTCGTTGCCTGCACTGTTGTCCCAAATTTGCCATCTCGCACGGTAAGCGCACGGCATCCCACGGTCAGTACAGGCATCCCAAGCCAGGTGTGAGGATGTAGCGGCTGCTGGCCGCGCTATTTCCAAACCGCGAGCGCGGCGGTGCCCAGTACGATGAGGGCGAGACCGATAGCGCTGCGTCGCGAGACTTTTTCGTTGAATGCCAGGCGCGCAAATAGTACCGATACGACAATCGATAGTTTGTCGATCTGCACCACGACGCTCACCTGGCCTGTGGCGATGGCGTAGTAGTATAGCAGCCACGATGCGCCAGTCGCAATGCCCGATGCCGCGAGAAATACGAGTTCGTAGCGGTCTACGTGCACGGCTTGGCCCATCTTGCCTTTAGCTGCCACGATTGCCCATGCCATAACCAGTACCACACAGGTACGGATTGCCGTGGCCAGGCTGGATTCGACGCCTTCGATGCCAGCCTTGGCAAGGATGGACGTGAGCGCCGCGAACACGGCGGCGCCGAGGGCGTAAGCGAGCCAGGTCCGGTCTTGCTGCTGCTCGGGTCCGGCAGACTGCTTCTTCTCGATCATTAAAAACGTGCCGAGGGTGATGACAGCGGTTCCCACGAGCTTAACCGCAAGGTTGCTCGTCTCGCCAAAAAGTACGATGGCGATCAGTGCGGCGAGTACGGTGCTCATCTTGTCGACCGGTACGACCTTATTGACGTCTCCGATGCCCAACGCCTTAAAGTAACAGATCCACGAAGCACCGGTAGCGAGTCCCGAGAGGACGAGAAAGAGCCAGGATCTGGGTTCGATGCTGCCGATGGTTCCAATGGATCCAGAAATGCCCGCCATTGCCCAGGCGAAAACGAGCACCACGCAGGTGCGAATGGCCGTCGCGACATCGGAGTCGGTCTGCTTGATGCCGCATTTGGCCAGGATAGATGTGATGCCGGCAAAGAAAGCCGACACAAATGCTGCTGCGACCCACGACACGGGTGAAATGCCTCCCCAAAGAACGACCGCGCCAGATTTACGGCGCTCGTCCGATGATACCGTCCCGCCATGAAGCTTTGATATCGCTGTGGTGAGACAGGGGCCATAGTTCGAGAGGGCATTTGGTTAGGCTCTGTTAGACCAAAATTGACATATAGCTTTTTTCCGATTTAGGACAATAATG
>CABPWH010000053.1 GCA_902461085.1 uncultured Collinsella sp.
GTGGATGTCGCTCGGAGGGCCGCCCCTCCGAGCCGGCGTCCGACGGCGGCAGCATGTCGAACTCGTTCATCGACGACGTGCTGTCCGCCTATTCGAGCGACATCGAGGCCCTGCGCGACGCGTGCCGCCCCAAGGGCATCAAGTTCATGGGGGCGCGCCGATGAAGTGGTACAGGGCTAGGGCGTTCAGGCGCGAGCAGACGGGCACCGACGAGCTGCACAACCCCGTCTGCTCGACCGTCGAGGCGTTCGACTTCTTCGTGCGCTTCGGCCCGAGCCACAAGGCTCGCAGCGTCGAGACGGGAAACGCCTTCGACAGCGTTTCCCGCGCCCTGCTCACCAAGCGCCCGGCAAGCGGCTTCGCCGGCATCTGTGGCGTCGAGGTCAAAGGGGCTTCTTACGAGGTCGAGAACGTCATGGCCGACGGCGACGCAACCGTCGTGAGCGTCAAGAGGTGCAAGCCATGGGCCTCGTGATACGCGACGTGAACGGTCTTGCCGGAAAGCTCAACCGCCTTTCGCACGTAAGGTTCGAGGCCGTGATCATGAAGAACATGGCCCAAATCTACAACCGTGGCAAAGCGGACGGCGGAACGCCCGTATCTACCGAGAAGACCAGGCCTGGTGGGCCACACGGCGAGCTGCGCATGTCGCTGGGGCAGTCCGGCGACACCGTCGGATATGCGAAGGACTACGCGCCTCACGTCGAGTACGGCCACCGCACGGTGAACGGCGGATACGTGGAGGGGCAGCGATTCCTGCAGCGCAACGTCAAGGCGCAAGAGCCGATATTCAGACAAGACCTAATCGACCAGCTACGGAAGCTCTAGGGAGGGCGCGATGATCCAACGATTAAGCCTCGCGGTGTTCCTCGGATGCCTCATCGAGGCCATCGAGGCGGGCACCGGCACCGCGTGCTACGACAGCCCCGAGAACCGCAAGTCGCCGCTTTATAGCGTAGAGCTGCAATCTACGCAGCCCGAGAACACCAAGACCATGTACATCGACGCCATCACCGTGTGGGTGCACTGCATCAGCGAGCCCGCGCGCCCATACAGCAACGCGAAGGTGCTCGGCATGGTACAGCGGCTTGAGCAGGCGCTTGCTGACGGCTTCGAGCTTCCAGCGCCGTTCAGCCTCTACCACACGACCTGCAACGGCGTGCAGACCGTAAAGAAAGACGAGACCGACGAGGGCCACGCCATCGCGGAGTTCACCTTCCGCGTTTGCTACGGCCTCCGCGTCAAGAACTAGAAAGGAACCGAGATGTCTACTGCTCAGCAAGACACCAACCTCATCGGCTGCGACTTCGACGCAGCAACCGCCAAGGCCCTCAGCGGCAACGACATCGTTGCCCTCGTTACCGACAAGACCGGCACCGAGATGCTCGCCGTGAGCGGCCAGCAGGGACTCAAATTCAACATGAGCCAGGACAACACAGAGGCCGCGACCAAGGACGACGCCATCGGCGGCTGGACGCTCAAGTTCGCCAGCTCCAAGAGCTGGGACGCATCCATCGACGGCCTGTACTCGCCCGACGACTCCGCCACGAAGACCGTCGCCAAGGCGCTTGCCGAGGGCGAGTACCTGTGCCTGAAGGTCTGCAAGCGCATCCGCACGAGCGCGAACACCAAGTACGTTCCGCTGCGCATGGGCCTCGCGCTCGTGTCCTCCGACAGCTTCGAGGCGCCGAACGACGACAACGCCACCTACTCCATGGAGTTCCAGGGCACGGGCAAGCCGTGGCTCTACGAGACCGCATCCGAGGAGCAGATCACCGCAGCCACCATCACCGTTTCCAACAGCTAAGGAGCCTGACCAATGGCAGAAGACACCGAACTCGACGCATTCCTTGAGGATTCCGCCGCAGACGCCACGGAAGCCGAAGACATCGTGAACGAGCTTGAGCAAGACCCCGAGAGCATGGAGCCGCAGACCTTCACCGTGCGCGGCCACGTCTGCGAGATCCGATTCTCGCGCAAGCGCATCGACCTCTACGAGGAGCGCCACACGCCGATCATCGCCTCGTTCTACAAGAACGACGGCATGTTCACCTTCAAGGAGCTTGCGGCCATCGCGGGCTACGGCCTGAAGGTACAGGGCGGCGGCTACTTCCTGCCGCAGAAGGCCGAGGAAATCGTGAACAAGCTCATCGACACGAACGGCTACCCCGTCGTGTTCCAGGCCGTGATGATGGCGCTTCAGCGCGACTGCGCTTTTTTATTCAAGGGCGCAGGGAACTAGCCCTAACGCGCCTCACCGGCTTCGACTACTTCACCGCCAAGCCGAAAAGCGGCGAAGCCGCGCAAGACGCCGCCCTGTTCCGCAGGGAGGCCGACTTCGCGTTCTTCGCCGCCAGGCTCGGTTGGGATTACGAGCAGTACGCGCAGCACACGCCCGTGCAGCTCGCATTCGTGCGCAAAGAGCTTGAGACCGTGACCGTCGACCAATCGAACCTCTTCAAGGACGCCGTACAGGTGGCGGTTGCCAACTGCCTGTCCAAGAAGCGCCACAAGCTCTGGAAAAAGCGCAACGGCTCCTTCCGCGAGGACTCCTTCACCTACGAGGAGATCGACGCGCTGAAGGAGCAGCACCGAAAGAACCCGCCATGGACGCCTTGGGGAGGAGGCAAGCTGAATGGCTGATTACGTTCTCTCCGCCAAGGGAACCTACGACGGCTCGAACTTCGACTCGGGCGTCGATGGCTCCGCATCGAAGCTCAAGGGCCTCACCGAGACGGCCAAGGGCGTCGGCTCGCAGGTGGCGGGATACTTCGCGAACAGCTTCGGCAGCGTTGCGAAGTCAATTGGCAACGCCATCGGAACGGTTACCGCAGGCGTTACCACGCTCGCCGCCACCGGCGGCATGAGCCGCGCCTTGAACATCGAGAAGGCCCAGACGATGTTCAAGGGCATGAAGCTCGAATGGAGCGACTTCTACAGCACAATCCAGCAATCAGTTGACGGAACGGCGTTCGGCTTCGACACCGCCGCGCAGGCGTGCGCCCAGCTCGCCGCATCTGGCGTCGCCGCCGGTAACGACATGGAAAAGGCTCTGAACGGCTGCGTGGGCACAGCCGCCACGTTCGGCCAGGACTTGGGCGACCTCTCCTCGATTTGGGCCAAGGTGGCCGCGAACGGCAAACTCTCAGGCGAGCAGGTCGCGCAGTTCACCGACCGAGGTATCAACGCAATATCAACGCTATCGACCTACTTGGGCAAGTCCTCCGACGAGGTTTCCAAGATGGTCACGGCTGGCAAGATCGACTTCCAAACCTTCTCCGACGCCATGTATTCCGCGTTCGGCGATTCGGCAAAGGCGGCGAACGAAACCTTCACCGGCTCCATGGCGAACATGAAGGCCGCGCTCTCGAAAATCGGCCAGGATTGGATGACTCCGCTCAAGGACTCCGCCATCCCCGTGTTCAACTCCATACGAGGCGTACTGAACTCGTGCCGTGCGGCGCTGAAGCCGCTCACCGTGGCCTTCGGCGAGTTCCTGGGCGTCACATACGACGCGCAGGGCAACCTGACGCGCACAGGCGGCGCGGTCGAGAAGGTGTGCGGGTTCCTCGACAGCCTGGCCGAGAAGATCCAGGGCGTAGACCTCTCGCAGCTCGGAACGGGCGGTAAGGTGGCCGCCGCCGCTTTGGCCGGCCTAGCCGCCGTGTCGCTTGGCGGCCTCATCGGGCAGATTCCCGTGCTCGGCGCGCTTGCCAACTCGCTTACGGGCGGCATCGTTCCGGCTCTGAAGGGCGTTGCCACTGGGTTCCTGGCGCTTTCCGCGCCTGCTGCGGTCGCTGTCGCGGCAATCACAGCCTTCGCGGCGATCTTCGCCTACAGCATGGCAACCAACGAGGCGTTTCGCAACTCCATGGTCAGCATCGCTTCGAGCATCGCGTCATCGCTCGCCCCGGCGTTCCAGAGCCTCACGGCTTTGGCCGAACCCCTTCAGGGGCTTTTCGCCGCCGCCGTAATCGTCGTGAACAGCTTCTCACTCGCCATCGGCGGGTTGGTTGCGGCAATCGCGCCGGTCATCGCCTCGATCGTATCGGGCCTCGTTCCCGTAATCGGAACGATCATCGACGCGGTAGGCCAGGTGGCGCTAGCCATCACGACGACGGTTTGCCCAATCATCCAGCAGGTGACCGACCTCATAACGGCCAACATGCCGCTGATCCAGCAGGTCATATCTGACGCATGCACGCTTATCCAGACGGTCGTCTCCACGGTGCTTCCCGTTTTGGTCGAGATAATCACATCGACGATGACCGCTATTCAGGGCGTTATCGACGCCGTTTGGCCGTACATCTCGGCCATCGTGACGTCCGCCATGCAGGCGATCCAGGACATCATCACGATTGTCTTGGGCGTCATCAACGGCGACTGGGGTTCCGTTTGGAGCGCCATCCAATCACTGGCAGCGAACGTGTGGAGCATCATCCAGAACGTCATCAGCGGCGGCGTTGCGCTCATCCAGGCGGTCATACAGAACGGCCTCGCGCTCATCCAGAGCGTGTGGGACTCGATTTGGGGCGCTATCGGCAACTGGGTGACCAGCACGTGGAACAGCATCAAGACTGCCGTGCAAGGCGGCATCAACAACGTGAAGTCGTTCATATCGGGCGGCCTGTCCACGGTGCAATCCATCTGGTCGTCAGCATGGAACGCGGTCGGCAACATCCTGAACAACGCGTGGAGCAACATCCGCAACGGCGTGTCGAACGGCATCAACTCCGTGGTGAGCTTCGTGTCGTCGATTCCCGGGCGAATCGTGAGCGCGCTGGGGAACCTCGGCTCCCTGCTCTACAGCGCCGGCAGCTCCATCGTCAGCGGCCTGCTCAACGGCATCAAGTCGAGCATCGGCGGCGTGTACGACTTCGTTTCCGGCATCGCGGGCAAGATCGCCAGCCTCAAAGGCCCGAAGCGCAAGGACTTGCGCCTACTCATCCCGAACGGCGGCTGGATCATGCAATCCCTCGAAACGGGCCTGAAGAAGCGCTTCGAGGGCGTGAAGGCAACCGTATCGGGCTTCGCCGACGACCTGAGCATGTCGTTCGGCGGAAACAGCGTCACCTACGAGACCGGGGCGGCGGAAGCCGTCGGCTCGGTCTCCGGTGGCGACACCTATTACCTGTCAATCGACGGAGCTACGGCGAACGCAGACGTGGCGGTGGCCGACGCCATCGACACCTTGGTTGCCGCAGCCCGCCGTTCATCCACAGCGAGGAGGTAGCCCGTGGGAGAGTACACAAGGGAGATACAGATCGCGGGCCGCAACCGCTGGTATCGCGGCTACATCTCCGTTGACAGCCAGTTGAACGTCAACGACACCACGACTCGCCTGCGAGTCACCGCAGCGATCGACGACAAGTACGCCGCCGAGTACGGAACGCACTACGACGTCGTGGTGAACGGCTCGGTGCGCAGCTCGCGCGACGTCGTGCTGAACAACTACGGCAACTGGGCGACGCGCGACGCGGTGACGTTTGACGTGGACGTGCCGCGCGGCGCGAGCGGCTGGAACTGCCCGGTGCAGGTGCACGTCTACGGCAAGACGTACAACAACTACTACGGCTCTGCCGGCGGCGACGCGTGGGCTACCGTGTACGCATGGGTGCCGCAGCGCGGCTACTCGCAGCCGCATCCGCCCAAGAACTGCAAGCTGCAGCGCGTGTCCGACACGTCGCAGAAGATAACCTGGGACGTCGATTACACGGGAATGGACGGTGCCTACCCGTGGGCAGGCGTCTACGTTGACCGCCGCACCGACGATGGCTCATGGGTGAACATCGCCGACGTTTCGTGGGACGTCCAGAACTACACGGACAACTCGACCAAGGCCGGGCACAAGTACGAGTACCGCCTGTGCGCGCACGGCCCCGGCGGCAACTCCGTTCACGCGTCGGTTGGCACGACCTACACCACGCCCAACGCGCCGTCGCGCGTTGAGGCCGTGAAGGCCGGCGCTACCGAGGTGACCCTGCGCGTGTACGGCGCCGCGGCGTACGCAAACGCGTGGGGCGTCCAGCGATCTGTCGACGGCGGCTCGACGTGGGCGGACATAACGACGACCACCGAGGGCGAAGACCCCGCATGGCTCGACCTGCACGACAAGGCCGCGCCAGCCGGAACGGTCGTCTACCGCGTTCAGGCGAAGCGCGGCT
This sequence comes from uncultured Collinsella sp., assembly GCA_902461085.1. Classification (GTDB taxonomy): domain Bacteria; phylum Actinomycetota; class Coriobacteriia; order Coriobacteriales; family Coriobacteriaceae; genus Collinsella. The sequence continues at coordinate 6,165 of CABPWH010000053.1, forward strand.
CGCTCGCCTCGGCGTGGGTGAAGTCGAACTCGGTAACCACCATCACGCCGCCGCTCGCCCCGAAGGTCACCGCGCCGACCGTGGTGGCCACCGGAAGCCAGGCGGCGGTGTCGTGGGTTCCGAACCATCCGGACGGCTCGCAGCAGACCGCCGCGCAGGTCGAGTTCAGCGGCCCGAGCGCGATCACCGAAAGCGTCACCACGGCGAAGAGCATAAAGAAGTCGCTCGCCAAGGGCAGCTGGAGGGTGCGCGTTCGCACCAAGGGCCTGCACGCCGATTGGGGCGCGTGGTCTGACTACGTGCCGTTCGTGGTCGCCGATTACCCGTCGTGCTGGGTTGCCTCGCCTGCGACCAACGGCGTGCTCATCGACTCCGTGCCGATGACCGTTCAGGTATCGGCCTCCGACGAGACAGGGATAGCCAATGCCACGCTGACGCTTTCCGAGGTCGGCGGAGCGACGATAGCCACGGCCGACGTGACGAGCATGAAGCCCGTTGAGCTTGGCAGCTACACGACCATCAAGAACGGAATCGACTACCTGCTCACCTTGACGGTGACGGGCGGCTCGGGCCTGTCTAAAACGGCCACGCGCCGGTTCAAGACGCACTGGGCGGAGCCGGCAACCCCCGTAATCACCGTGACGTACGGCGATGACCTCACGTGCCACGTGAAGGTGGAGAACGGCGTTTCCGCCTACAACGTCGAGGAGACGACGATCATAGGCCCGATGGCCTACGACGAGGACACGGGCGAGATACCCATGCTCGGCACGATCACGTGCGACGGCGACGAACTGGTGCTTGGCGACGCGTCGAAATGCGTCGGCTTCGTGGTCGAGCGCGTGCTGGACGAGGGCGACCACCTTCTCACGTCGAGCCTGCTCGATGCCCAGGAAACCATCGACCGCGTGCCGCCGCTCAACGCCGACTTCAAGTACCGCGCAACTGGCACTGCGGCGAATGGAACGTCTTCCTACGCCGAGGCCAAGGCGAACCTGCACGCCGAGTGCATGGCGCTCAACTTCGGCCAGGATGCCTCGACGCTGCTCAAGATGGAGCTTGACGCCAAATACTCGACATCTGCGGCGCGAAGCTTCAACAGCTTCCATTTCGCCGACGGCGGGGAAAACGGTGGGCTTCCGCAGTCGTATGCGCTCGATGAGGCAGACCTTGCGACATCGGCCTCTTGCCTGCTTGAGCGAGACGGGCACGACCTGTTCCGCAAGATCATGCGCACACAGTGGCAGGGCTGGTGGCGCGGCCTCGCCGGTGAGCGTGCGTTCGGCGCGATGACGTTCAACGAGTCGCTTAAATCTGCGGGGCTTTGGTCGGCATCGGCGAAGGTCGAGCACGATGTGTTCGAGGAGCCGAGCAATGCCTGATTGGAAAAAGCGATTCGCGGCCTCGTACCGCTTTATGCGCGTTGACCGAAAGACCGGCCTCGATGTCGAGCGACTGCGCAACATCCGAAACGGCGGGAGCATCGAGCGAAACCAGGACACCAGCTACGAGACGGGCAAGATCGACTACCTCGGAACGCTCGACCTCGGTAGTGACCTCCTGCGCATCTACCTCGATGCCACGTTCCCGGACGGCACAACGGTGTCGGAGCCGCTTGGTACGTTCGTCGTATCGACGCCAAAGCGTTCAACTGGCTACAACTCGTCTGAAGCAGACCTATCAGGCCGCTTGTCCGAGGTTGCGGAAGACGGGTTCGACGCCCCGCGCTCGCTTGCGGCTGGCAGCAACGCCGTCGGCGAGGCGGCGAAGCTCCTGCGCGAGGTCGGCCTTGAGGTTATCGCCGACCCGTCCGACTTCACGCTAACGACCACGTGGGTTATCGGGGCAATCGGCAACGGGGAGAGCAACTACGCCACCCGCCTGAAGGCCGTAAACGCCCTTCTCGATGCGGCGGGCTTCAGCTCGGCGTCGTGCGACCCGATGGGGCGCGTGCTGCTGCGCCGCTACGTCGAGCCTGACAAGCGCGCGCCAGCGATGGTCATGGAAGAGGGCAAGTGGGCGCGTTTCGAGGACGGCGGCACCGAGGAGCTGGACAAATCGGGCGTGGCGAACGTCGTGCACGTCGATTACTCGACATCCGACGAAAGCATAAGGGGCACGGCAATCGACTCCGACCCCAACAGCCAGTACTCGACCGTCACGCGCGGTTGGCGCAAGTCGGCCAAGTACACGAAGAGCGAGCTTCCGGCAGGCTCCACGGCGGCTGAACGGCAGGCCAACGCCAACGCCGAGGCGGCGACCCTCCTGCGCACCCAGCAATCCGCGATCCACCGCCTGAAGGTGACGCACGTCTACGCGCCCGTGGGCGTTTCCGACGCCATCGAGGTTCGCTGGCCGAGCGCCGGCATCTTCGGGAACTTCGCGATACGTAAGCAGACTCTCACCCTTGTGGGAGGATGCCCGATGGAATTGGAGATGAGGCGATTTGAACGCTAGCACCATAGCCGACGCGGGCGAACAGCTCGCCGCCCTGTTCTCGCCGCAAGGCGGCTCGGGGCACTCCGTGGGCTTCGGCACCGTGAAGTCCGTCTCGGGCGCGACGCTCGCGGTCGCCATATCCGGCACGACGCTCTCGGGGCTTCCGATGACCACGGCATGCTCGGCGGCCAAGGCGGGCGACCGTTGCATCGTCGAGACCATCGGCCCGCAGGCTATCGTCACGGGCCTAATAGCCAAGTAAGGGAGGTATTGATGGCAGAAACGACCCAATACGCCGCCCTGATGCTCGACGCCAACGGGAACGTCGATAGGGTGCGCACGACCGACGGCAAGATCTACTACATTGCATCGACCATCGCCATGGATTCGGCGGAAGCGGCGCAAGAGGCCGCAGCGAACTGCAAGACGGCCATGGACAACGCCAACGCCGCCGAGGAAAAGCGGGTTTCGGCCGAGAAAACAAGGGCTTCGAACGAGACCTCGCGCCTCAACGCAGAGGTGAACCGCGCCAACAACGAAGTGGCCCGCGTCAACAGCGAGAACGCCCGCAAAACGGCCGAGTCCTCGCGAGCAAGCGCCGAGAGCGCCCGCAAGTCTGCCGAATCGACGCGCGAAAGCAACGAGGCCGCCAGAAAGACGGCCGAGTTGAAACGCCATGACGAGCACATCGCAGACCAACAGGCCTTGTCGAACGCCGCAGCTGCCGCCAGTGGCGCGGCCTCGCGCGCCGACGCGGCGGCAAACCAGTCCCTACAGATCGCCAACTCGATCGCCCAGGGCAGCGTCGGCGATTCCAACATCGCAGACCTGCGCAGCCAGAACGAGAAGCTGGCCTCGATGTTCGCGAACGCCACGGGCAAGTTCTTCTTCATGGGCGGCACCGTCTACGCCCCGTCGGCGAAGGCGTCAATAAGCAACGGAACCGTCACGCTCGGCTCCACCTGCTCGGTATCAGGCACGACCATCGTGCTCGCATAGAAAGGAAACTCAAATGGCAACAGTGAACGCAGAGCGCTTCGGCATTGACGGGCAAACCTACACGCTCATCGACGGCACGGCCCGAGAGAACGCCCAGCTGGCGCTCAACAACGCGGAGTACAACCGCCAGAGCCTCATCGGCAAGTACGGCGGGCAGAACATCGCCACCATCCTTGCCGGGGAGATCGGCAGCGGTACGGTGTACGACGCCCTGCACAAGCGCATCGCCGCCGGCAACTTCGCTGGGCTGCGCGTCGGCGACTACATCGACGTGCCGCTCGTGAGCGCGTCAAACGTGGCGGCCCAGCAGTCCGTGCGCTTCCTGCTTGCGCACTTCGACCCGTACTACCAGTGCGGCGACAGCGCCAAGGGCCACCACATCGCGTTCATCGCGTCCGCGCCCGTCGCCGTGGCCAAGACCGTCACCGGCGTGGCCAACGGCAGCTACCTGATGTGGAACACTGCGAACACCAACCAGGGCACCGCAGACGTGAAGAACCCGTACCTGAACAGCAACCTCAAGGCGTGGGAGAAGCTGTTCGAGGCGTGCCTGCCCGAGGGGCTGACCAAGTACCTGCTCACCCAGCGCGTGCTGCTTGAGGAGCGTTACAGCGCGAGCGGCGCGCTCAGCGACTCCAACAGCTGGAGCTGGCAGGACATCGGCAAGGTGTGGTCGCCCTCCGAGATGGAGGTGTACGGCTGCCCAGTGTGGGGCACCAAGGGCTACAGCGTGGGCTTCGACTGCCAGTTCGACCTGTTCCGCGATACCGCGCACCGCTTGAACGGAACTCGGTGCGCTTGGTGGCTGCGTTCCGTCTTGGGTGGCTCCTCGTCCTACGTGTGCTGCGTCAGCAGCGACGGCAGTGCCTACTACACTTCGGCGGCGCACACCTGGGTTCGCCCCCGCCCCGGCTTCCTCGTCGGCTAGCCAGCCGAGTGCTCTATACTTCTCTTTCGATGCGACCGCCTTGCGCGGTCGCATCCCTGCCCGCGCAGCGGGCCGTTTTTTTCGCCACTATTTCCGGGAGGTGCCATGAGCGGCGTCTACCAGCGAAACCGCGAGGTGTCCGAGTACAAGTTCTTCACGCAGGCCATCGCCATCCGCGTGGAGGTCAACAAGCTCATGGCCTCCTCGTCGGTCGTGCCGAAAGCCTACAGGCTGCTGAACGCAGTCCCCACGGTGGAGACCGCGCGCAGCATCGTATACAACGTCAACCGCGCCGACTGCTTCTACCCCAACAGTTCGTTCAACGCACTTGAGCGCAAGCGTTACCTGACGCTGGCGATAGCCGACTGCGAGCAGCTGATGCTCGACATGCAGTGCCTCATGGACATCGGCCTGCCCGTGAACGCCAACCGCTTCGAGGCGCTGGCGGGCATGGTCGAGGAGGAGATCAAACCGCTCAAGGGCGCACGCAAGAACGTACGCGTCACCGGCAAGAAGACGACCGACGAGCGCATAGCCGAGGCCGAGGCCGAGCTAGAGCGCCTGCGTTCGTTATAATGGGCGGCGGTCCCGCCTTGTATATCGGTACAATTGGTGGCTGCGTTCCGTCATGGGTGGCTCCTCGTCCAACGTGTGCTGCGTCAACAACAACGGCAATGCCAACTACAATTCGGCGACGAACACCTGGGTTCGCCCCCGCCCCGGATTCCCTTACTGCCAGACCGAGTAGGCCAGCGGGCCGAAAGCAGAGCGCGGAGAGGAAGGCGCGACCATCGGGCGCGAGCCCGTAAATACGCGCCCCGCGAGGGTGGCCGGACGCTGCTTGTATGGCGCGGCGCTCCGTGGCTTCGCCGCGTTTCATGGCCATACCTCAAGCGGCTGTCAGAGCCACATTGCAAGCCGTGCGGGGTGCCTTCTATGAACTCGGAGCAAAGGCGGGCCGCACGCCGGAAGCGCCGCGAGGAGAAGCGCGCCAGGGCCAAGGCCGAGCGCGTCAAGGCGTGCACCCTTGAGACGGTGGCCGACCTCAACAGCTTGTGCAAGGCTTCCAAGCAGGCCGCGCGTGGCGTCATGTGGAAGGCCTCGACGCAGCGGTACATGAAGGACTACCTGCGAAACGCCGTGAAATCGCGCCAAGACCTTTTGGAGGCCCGCGACATATGCCGGGGTTTCATCCGCTTCGACCTGTGGGAGCGCGGCAAGCTGCGGCACATCAGCGCCGTGCACTTCCCCGAGCGCGTAGTACAGAAGTCGCTGTCCCAGAACGCGCTCGTGCCCGCCATCGTCCCCACGCTCGTGACCGCCAACTCTGCCAACATCAAGGGGCGCGGCACCGACTACGCCCTTAAGCTGCTCAAGCGCCACCTGGCCGAAAACTGGAGGAGGCACGGCGGCGATGGCTACATACTGCTCGGCGACTTTTCCGACTACTTCGCCCGCATAGCGCACGGCCCCGTCAAGGAGCAGGTGGCTGCCGCGCTGCTCGATCCGCGAGTAATCGCCCTTGAGCACCGCCTGATTGACGCGCAGGGCGAGGTGGGCCTGGGGCTGGGCAGCGAGCCGAACCAGATATGCGCGGTGGCACATCCCAACCGCATCGACCACTACGTGACCGAGATGCTGCGCCCCGAGGCGTACGGGCGGTACATGGACGACTTCTACCTCATACACGAGAGCAAGGAGTACCTGCAGGTATGCCTGCTGCTGATAGGGCGCAAGTGCGCCGAGCTGGGCATAGAGCTAAACCCGCGCAAGACCCGCGTGGTAAAGCTGTCGCGCGGCTTCACGTGGCTGAAGAAGCGTATCTTCTACACGGAGACGGGACGCATAGTCGTGAAGCCGTGCCGAGACTCCATAACGCGGGAGCGCCGCAAGCTCAAGAAGATGGCCCGCATGGTCGCCGATGGCGTCATGACCCCCGAGCAGGTGGAGCAGAGCTACCAGAGCTGGCGCGGCGGCATGGCGCATTTGGACGCGCACCGCAGCGTGCTGGCCATGGACGCGCTGTACCGCAGTCTGTTCGAAAACCTCGCGGGGGGGGTTGCTCAATGCAGCCAAACCCGGAAGGCGATTCGAGCGGAACGCCCTCGCCATAGCGGAAGGGCGGCAGCTCAAAACGGCGGCCTAGACAGGTCGGAAACGAAATAACCAGCGTATTGAGGGCGTGCTGCGGCGCGCCCTCTTTTTTGCGCGCGTTCAGGAAGCTCGGCAATCTCACGGCGCTAATACGATGGCGGCACATCCCCCGACACGAAAGGAGTCCGCATGGACACTGAGGAGACGCGTCCCGACACCGTGGACGACGGCACGCAGGCCGAGGTGAACGCGCTGCGAAACCTGCTTTCGCAGCTGGGCGACCCCGACGCGGCCCATGAGGCGGGCGTCATCGACGACGACCTGCACATCGAGCAGAAGGCCAAGAAGATGGCCTATACGGCGGCGCTCGCCGTCTACGACAGAGGCGAGACGCCCGACGTGCCGGCGCTGCTCGGCCAGATGCGCGAGCAGGCGTCGAAGCCGACGCAGACCGAGCAGAACACGGCGAACATCGACTACCTGCTCATGACGGTCGGAGGTGACCAGTAATGCCGACGAAGAAGACCGAAGAGCATTCCGAGCACTTCGCGCTCGTCAAGAAGTACTACGACCGACCTCTTTGGAGTAAGGCGCGAGTGCATAAGGCCGTCAAGTGCAAGTGGATCACCGCCGACGAGTACAAGGAGATCACCGGCGAGGAGTACACGGCCAAATAGGCGGAAGGAGGGCGCCTAGGATGGAAGTGCTCAAACTTTTTGCGCCTTACGGACCGGCTTGGCTTGGAGGCGTGCTCCTGACGCTCGTTGCGTTCTACTTCGGGAGACAGTTTCTCGAGGAGTACAAACGCCAAAACCAGCGGAAGGGCGAGCTCGACCTGAAACGCGAGGAGCGCAAGCAGGCCGAAGTCGACGAGAGGGCGCAGCGCGACCGCGAGCGGTCCCAAATGGAGGGGCGCATCGCCGCCCAGATGGAGCGCAGCAACACCCTGATTGAAGGAATGAAAACGCTCATGGAGTCGGTTGTCGCGTCAAATGACGTCCTTCACGCAGACTTGGTCAACAGCCAGGCGCGCAGCCAGGGCATGGCAGAGAAGGTCGACCATATCTACGACCGAGTTGACCTCATGTACAACAAGGAGACAGGGAGATAGAGATGACTGATATACAGGCAGGGCTCACGGTGCTGACCGTCCTCGTGGTGCCCTATATCGTGCAGGCTATCAAGACGAAGGCGATGACCGGCAATGTTGCCCGCTGGACGGCCATTGCAGTATCGGCGCTGTGCGGCGCATTGACGGCCATGGCCGGGGGTATGCCGACTGACCCCACGGCGTGGGTTACGTCCATCTTCGCCGCGGTAGGCGGCGTGCAGGTGGCCTACGCCGCCTTCAAGAGCGTTGGCGTTACCGACAAGTGGCTCGACGCGCTCTTGGCGCTCGGCGACGTGAAGAAGGAGGGCTAGCCATGGATGACGAGACCTTTGAAGAGCTTAACGACGGAAGGGGCGACGATGACGAAGAGTAGCCTCTGCACCTACGCCAACATCACTGGCAACCGCAACAGCGGGCGTTCGGGCAATCGCGTTTGCAAGATCACGCCGCACTACATGGCGGCCCATTGGACGGGCAGGCAGTGCGCCGACTACTTCGCAGCGACCGCGCGCCAGGCAAGCTCGAACTACTGCATCGGCTAACACGGCGGCAGCCCCCTGAGGGCGGGCGAAGGGCGGGCATGCA
>CABPWH010000054.1 GCA_902461085.1 uncultured Collinsella sp.
AGAGGTTCTCAGCCCCCCCGCAGCCACGGGCCCGAGGGCGGCTGGCTGCCGAGCGAGCGTATCGACGCGGCAACGGCCCTGCGCAACTACACCCTGGGCAGCGCCTATGCAGCGGGCGACGAGCAAAACCTCGGCAGCTTGGAGCCCGGCAAGTATGCCGACCTGGTAGTCATGGACCAAAACCCGCTCACCATCGACCCCCAAGAACTGCAAGCCACCAAGGTTCAGGCGACCTACCTGGCAGGCAACCTCATCTACGAGCGTTAACCCCACATCTCACCCCTCAGTTGCGGTGAAATAGTCCCTAAAATCGGCCTTCAAGCCCAAAAACAGGAACTATTCCACCGCAACTTAAAAGAGCGCGTCTCAACAACGTGCCCCTTTCTTGTTCGCACCATCTGCATCGCCATTTTGCTGCACTGACTTTTCTGAATGCCGGGACCGAATTAGTTAACCTGCCTCCCGTGTGGCTCCGGAGGGGCGGGGCATAAGGTTTATCGCGAGTTCCGCACGAGCCGAAGGCCACTTAATGTGGCCTTCGTGCGAGCAGGACTGCCCGAGCAGGAAACCTTATGCCCCGCCCCTCCGGAGCCACACGGGAACCACCGCTAAGTTATCCCCCGGCATTCAGAAAATCTAAGTGCCAAAAAATAAGATTTTTTGACTCCGTGTTGTATAACCCGCCATTCGTGGGTACCATTCAACGCGTACGCAAACAAAAAGGGTTAATTCGCGTGGCATAACCACGCGGCCCAAAAAGGAGGAGACAAGCATGTCGTCTTTGAAACCGCTTGCAGATCGTGTTCTGGTCAAGCCCGACGAGGCCGAGCAGAAGACCGCTTCTGGTCTGTATATCGCCAGCAACGCCCAGGAGAAGCCGCAGCGCGGCACCATCGTTGCCGTGGGCGCCGGCAAGGTCAACGACAAGGGTGAGCGCATCCCCATGGACGTCAAGGTCGGTGACGTTGTCATCTACGGTAAGTTCGGTGGCAACGAGGTCAAGGTCGACGGCGAGAAGTATCTGCTGATGCGCGCCGACGACATCTACGCTGTCGTCGAGGCCTAGTCTCGTCAGAATCTCTGATTCGTCTTTGAACGCGTCCGCCGCATAGGACTCGGAAGCGGCGACGCGAGTCACATTTCTTTTGGAGGATTACCTACCATGGCAAAGAACATTACGTTCAACACCGATGCCCGCGCTAAGCTCGCCAAGGGCGTCAACACTCTGGCCGACGCCGTTACCGTCACCATGGGCCCCAAGGGTCGCTACGTTGCGCTGCAGCGCACGTTCGGTGCCCCGACCATCACCAACGACGGCGTTTCCGTCGCCAAGGAGATCGAGCTCGAGGACAACATCGAGAACATGGGCGCTCAGCTGGTGAAGGAGGTCGCCACCAAGACCAACGACACCGTGGGTGACGGCACCACCACCGCAACTCTGCTCGCCCAGGCCATCGTCAACGACGGTCTGCGCAACGTCGCCGCTGGCGCCAACCCGCTGGCCATCCGTCGCGGCATCGACAAGGCCGTCAACGCCGCCGTCGCCGAGATGAAGAAGCAGGCTAAGCCGGTCGAGACCAAGGAGCAGATTGCTTCCGTCGGCACCATCTCTGCCGGTGACCCCGAGGTCGGCGAGAAGATCGCCGAGGCCATGGAGGTCGTGGGCAAGGACGGCGTCATCACCGTCGAGGATTCCCAGACGTTCGACATCACCATCGACACCGTCGAGGGCATGCAGTTCGACAAGGGCTATGTCTCCGCTTACTTCGTCACGGATAACGACCGCATGGAGGCCGTGATGAAGGATCCGTACATCCTCATCACCGACCAGAAGATCTCCAGCGTTCAGGACATCATGCCCGTTCTCGAGGCTGTCCAGCGCGCTGGCCGTGGCCTGCTCATCATCGCTGAGGACATCGACGGCGAGGCTCTGCCGACCCTGGTCCTCAACAAGATCCGTGGCGCCCTCAACGTCTGCGCCGTCAAGGCCCCGGGCTACGGCGATCGCCGCAAGCGCATCCTCGAGGACATCGCCGTCCTCACCGGTGGCCAGGCTGCCCTGGACGAGCTGGGCGTGAAGGTCGCTGACATCACCGCTGATATGCTCGGTACCGCTAAGTCCGTCACCATCTCCAAGGACAACACCGTCGTCGTCGGTGGCGCTGGCTCCAAGGAGGCCATCGACGCTCGTATCGCTCAGATCAAGGGTGAGATGGAGAACACCACCTCTGACTTCGACCGCGAGAAGCTCCAGGAGCGCCTGGCCAAGCTCTCCGGTGGCGTTGCCGTCATCAAGGTCGGCGCTGCTACCGAGTCCGAGCTCAAGGAGATCAAGCACCGCGTCGAGGACGCCCTGCAGGCAACCCGCGCTGCTGTCGAGGAGGGCATTGTCGCCGGTGGCGGCGTCGCCTTCATGGATGCTGCTCCTGCGCTCGACGCCGTTGAGCTCGACGACCCCGAGGAGAAGATCGGTGTCGACATCGTCAAGAAGGCTCTGACCGCTCCGGTCGCTACCATCGCCAAGAACGCTGGCTTTGAGGGCGCTGTCGTGGTCGACAAGGTTGCCGAGCTGCCCGCCGGCCAGGGTCTCAACTCTGCCAACGGCGAGTGGGGCGACATGATCGAGATGGGCGTCCTCGACCCCGTCAAGGTCAGCCGCGTCACCCTGCAGAACGCTGCTTCCGTCGCCAGCCTGATCCTCATCACCGAGGCCACCGTCTCCGATGTGCCCAAAAACACTCAGCTTGAGGACGCTATCGCTGCTGCTACCGCTGGTCAGCAGGGCGGCGGTATGTACTAAGGCCGACAAGGTCTAGAACTCCCACCGGGAATCCGGGGGCGTGACGGGGGCTTCTCTCCGGAACGTCCTCGGACATGCAAAGAGGCTCCGCATCGCGCTTCGCGCTGCGGAGCCTCTTTGCGTCCTGCGGAATATTCCGGAGAGAAGCCCCCGTCACGCCCCCGGATTCCCTGCGTTTACGGCCTTGAGGTCGGCGGGGGGAGAAGGGCGGGGGCGGTAGGGGGACGCGGCTCGGTCGTGGTCGATAGGAGTACGTGTCCCTTCGCTGTTTCGCGCTTTGCGCGAAAGGCGCGCTACTTTGGGATGGGTGGGGAACGTGGTTGTTGCGGCAACTGATCCCCGCCACAAATTACCCTTGGCATACTTGCGCGAAAGCCTACTGGTGCTACACTGGCAAGTGCTGTTTCAGGGCGGGGTGGAATTCCCCACTGGCGGTAAATCGGGCGGTGCCAAAGGGGTGCCGTGGTGCAGGCGAGGCGTCTGCGACCGAGCCGATGAGTCCGCGACCCGTGCGTGTGTTGGTTCGCATGCCGGCTGAACTGGTGAGATCCCAGTACCAACGGTTAGAGTCCGGATGAAAGAGGCAGGTGATCTTATGTCTGAACAGTCGCAGCATATCCATTTTGAGAACACGAATAGGTGGAGCACCAAACAGCTCGTTACCATGGCGCTGATGTGTGCCTTGGGCGCCCTGTTTATGTACGTGCAGCTGCCTATCCTTCCTTCGGCGCCGTTTTTGACGTATGACCCGTCGCTGGTGCCGGCGATGGTGTGCGGGTTTGCGTATGGTCCTGGCGCCGGCACTGCTGTTGCCGCTATGGCAATCATTATCCATGCGCTCACCACGGGTGACTGGGTCGGCGCGCTTATGAACCTGGTTGCCACGCTGGGCTACATTCTGCCCGCGGCTATCGTCTACCAGAAGATGCACACCTATAAGGGTGCCGTGATTGGTCTGGTGCTCGGCGTCATTGCCGCTACGGTGCTGTCCATGGTCGCGAACCTTACCATTGGCGTTTGGTTCTGGTATGGCTCGGTCGATGTGATCGCCCCGCTCATGATTCCTGCCGTGCTGCCGTTCAACCTCATCAAGACCGTGCTTAACTCGGTGTTGACGCTTGCGGTGTACAAGGCGGTCTCCAACCTCATCACGCCTAAAAAGGACCAGGTCAAAGGCCGCGCATGATTGAGTGTCGGGGCGTTTCCTTTAGCTATGACGGTGCCGTACCGGCGCTCGACGGCGTCGATCTGAATATCGAGGACGGCGAGTTTTTCTGCATCCTCGGTGGCAATGGGTCGGGCAAGTCGACGTTTGCCAAGCATCTGAATGCGCTGTTGCAGCCCGATGCGGGCACGGTACGCATCAACGGCATGGATGCGTCCGATCCCGAGTTGGTCTACGACATTCGTTCGACCGCGGGCATGGTGTTCCAGAATCCCGATGATCAGCTGGTGGCAACGCTTGTCGAAGATGACGTTGCGTTCGGTCCCGAAAACCTTGGCGTGCCATCGGCGCAAATTGCGCAGCGCGTACGCGAGGCGCTGAAGGGCGTGGGCCTGGTGGGCTTTGAGCGCCACGAGACCCATGCGCTCTCGGGCGGACAAAAGCAGCGCGTGGCGCTCGCCGGCGTACTTGCCATGGAGCCGCGCGTGCTTATCTTGGACGAGGCCTCCTCGATGCTCGATCCGCGCGGACGCAAGGGTCTTATGAAAGCGTGCCGCGCACTCCACGCTCGCGGTATGACCATCGTGATGATTACGCACTTTATGGAAGAAGCCGCCGAGGCCGATCGTGCCGCGGTGTTTCGGGCGGGGCACGTTGCCATGCTCGGTACGCCCGAGGAAATTTTGACGCGGGCGGATGAGCTTGCGCAGCTCAACCTGGATATGCCGGAGTCGTGTCGTCTGGGCATGGCGCTTCGTACGAAGGGCGTGCCTGTTCATGCGCAGGTGCGCGAGGTAGATATGGTCGCTGAGATTGCGCAAGTTTATGCCGAGCGAAGTGGAGCAGGCATCGCGGGGCAGTCTTCCGTATCCCAGTCGGAAATCGCTGACGGCACTGTTCCGGTAGACAACGAGGACAACGCGTCGGAGCCCGTCATCGAACTATCCCATGTTTCGTACAGTTATTCGCTCAGTCCGCGCGAGCGCCGCCGCTGGCATAAGCGCTCGGCCACTGCGGGCAAATCGAGCAAACAAGCCCTTTGGGGAAACGACCCAAGCAGCCCGTGGGCGCTGCGCGATGTATCGCTGACGGTGCGTCGCGGCGAGTTCCTGGGCTTGGCAGGTCATACCGGTTCGGGTAAGTCGACGCTGGTCCAGCATCTCAACGGTTTGATTCGCCCCCAGGAGGGATCCGTTCGCGCGCTGGGGCTCGACTTATCAAACAAGAAAGACGCCGCCGCGGTTAAGGCCAAGGTCGGCGTGGTGTTTCAATACCCTGAGCGTCAGCTGTTTGCCGAAACCGTGGCGCAGGACGTGGCGTTTGGTCCGCATAACCTTGGCTTGCCGCAAGATGAAGTCGACCGTCGTGTCGAGTCATCGCTCTCACGCGTGGGCCTCGACCTTTCCACGGTCGGCGACAAGAGCCCCTTTGAGCTTTCGGGCGGTCAGCAACGGCGTGTGGCATTCGCCGGCGTGCTCGCCATGGAGCCCGAAGTCCTGGTGCTCGATGAACCCATGGCGGGGCTCGATCCGGCTGCGCGCAGGGATTTCCTTGAGCTTATCGATCGACTCCATCGCGAGGGCCTGACCGTTGTCATGGTTTCGCACAGCATGGATGACCTGGCCAATTGCTGCGACCGCATCGTCGTAATGAACGAAGGCGCGGTGTTTGCCGAGGGAACCCCCGCGCAGGTGTTTGCGCATGCCGATGAGCTCAAGTCGATCGGCTTGGGCGTTCCCGCCGCCCAGCGTATGGCGCTGGCGCTTACGGAGGCGGGCGTGCCGCTGCGTCGCGGCGGGCTCTATACGGTTGAGTCGTTGGCCGACGAGTTGGCAGATTTGCTGATCGGTCGCTCAGACGGCTCTTCTAACGTCTCGGACATTGCTAAATCCAAGACGGTCGCGCGAGAGGAGGGCTGCTGATGGAGGCGTTTTCGTTTGGCAGCTACTATCCCGGCGATAGTGCGTTCCACCGCCTGGACCCGCGAACTAAGTTGCTCTTGGGCTTTGTGTTTCTGATCACGACGCTCACAGTCAGCAGCTTCCGCGGACTGGCCCCTGTCGCAATTTTCGTCGTGCTGATCTATGTCGTGTCTCGGGTGCCGGTTCGTCGCGTTCTGTCGTCGATGGCGCCGCTGCTGGCAATCGTCGTCGTGGTCGCGGTGCTCAACTTGTTTACCGACCAGAGCGGGCGCATTCTGTGGCAGCTCGGCTTTTTGCAGATAAGCGAGGGCTCGCTGCATTCCGCCGCCTTTATGACGTGCCGCCTGACCTTGATGATGGCCGGCATGAGCGCCATTACGCTCACCACGCCGACGCTCGACCTCACCGCGGGCTTTGAGCGACTGCTCGCGCCGTTTGCGCGTGTGGGGCTTCCGGCGCACGAGCTCGGCATGATTATGGGTATCGCGCTGCGCTTTATGCCGCAGTTTGCCACCGAGATGAAGCAGACGGCCGATGCGCAGGCGAGCCGCGGTGCGCGCGTGACAGGAGGCCCGCTCGGCGGCGTGCGTATGCTCGGCAGTGTGGCGATTCCGCTGTTCACGGGCGTGTTCCGCCATGCCGAGACGCTGTCTGCCGCCATGGATGCCCGTTGCTATCATGGCGAGCAGGGCCGCACGCGCCTGCATGCGCTTGCATTTCGCCGCGGGGATGCGCTGGCTGCGGTGGTGACGGCGCTGCTGCTCGCGTGTGTCATCGTCATCAACCTTCAACTTGTTTAGGCGCGATTCGAGCGCAAGAAAGGGGTCCCTATGACCGACAACGACCGCACGGCTCAGCTTGAGCTCGCCTGTTCGTATCTCAGGCGCATTCCGGCGTGGTATCTGGCCACGACCGATGTAGCCGACGGGCATCAGCCTCGCGTGAGACCGTTTTCGTTTGCCATGGTCGATGACGGTAAACTGTGGTTTTGTACGTCGCGCGACAAAGATGTGTGGGCGGAGCTGAGCGCGAATCCCAAGTTTGAGCTCTCGGGCTGGAAGCCGGGGGAATGTTGGATCGTATTGACCGGCGAAGCCGCACTTGAGGACGACGCAGTTGCGAGCGACAAGGTGCGTCAAGCGGGTTTTAAGCACATGGTGGGCATTGGCGAGGAACACGAGAGTGCCAACGACGGCCGCCTTGCTTTCTTTTCGGTCCGCAATATTGCCGCGCGCTTCTGTGATATCGACGGCAGCGAGGAGCGCCTGGAGCTCTAGCTCGCACAAACCAGGTTCCCAAACTAGCTAGTACAGGAGGAAACGTGGACGGATTGAATACGGTTTTGGAGTATCTGACGTCGGTGCCGGCGTGGTATCTGGCGACGAGCGTTGACGGACAGCCTCATGTGCGTCCGTTTTCGTTTGCGCAGATCCAGGATGGCAAGCTGTGGTTTGTAACAGCGCGCACCAAAGATGTGTGGCAAGAGCTGCTGCAAAACCAGCGCTTTGAGGCCACGAGTTGGTGGCCGGGCCATGGCTGGCTCATCTTGCGCGGGCGTGCCGGCTTGGATGACCGGGCTTTAGACGAAATGCGCGAAGCCGGGTGGAAGCATCTAGAGCACCTGGGCGAGCACTATGAGGGGCCTAACGACCCCACGCTCGTCTTCTTTAGCGTCGAGGATCCCGAGGCTTTTATCTGCAATCACGACGAATGGGTGCCGGTCGAGCTCTAGCCGGCTAGCTCATCCTAACAACTTGGTTTTCGCATGGGCGGGCCCCGTATTGCCCGGTGCCGTTAGGAGCGCCGGTCAATACGGGGCCCGCTCCATTTGTCAATTCCTTCAAGCGAATGTGTCGGGATTGTTTCAATGCATGAATATGCAAGCCATTTACGTGTTCATGCATCTTTTGGTGCTAAAGTTTCAACCCACTTCATAACGACCACTGCGAAATGCGCATCGGTGCATAAAACGCAGACAAGGAGTCTGATATGTCATTGAAGGTTGGAATCGTCGGCGCGGCTGGATATGCCGGAGCCGAGCTCATTCGCCTCGTGCTCGGCCATCCCGAGTTTGAACTTGTTGCCATTACGTCCAACGCCGATGCCGGCCAGCCGCTGTCCGCGGTGTATCCGAGCTTTGCTGGCGTGAGCGATCTGCTTTTTACCACGCATGACGCCCCCGAGCTCAAGAGCTGCGATGCGGTTTTTCTTGCCGTGCCGCACACGGCTGCCATGGCACAGGTGCCCGCGCTGCTTGCATCGGGCGTCTCCTGCTTTGATCTTTCGGCCGATTACCGTCTGAGCGACGCGTCTGTCTTTGAGGCATGGTATGCCGCCGAGCACACGAGCCCCGAGTTGCTCAAGACCCGCGCTTTCGGCCTGCCCGAGCTGTTCTGCCAGGACTTAGAGACCGCTGCTTCCAGCCATGCCGCTGGCAGGCCCGTGTTGGTCGCCTGCGCCGGTTGCTATCCCACCGCAACGAGTCTTGCTGCTGCTCCTGCCGTGCGCGCCGGTTGGGTTGCCCAGAGCGGCTCTGTGATCGTTGATGCCATTAGCGGCGTGACGGGTGCCGGTAAGTCCTGCAACGCCCGCACCCACTTTTGCAGCGCGGACGAGAACCTGGAAGCCTATGGCGTGGGTAGACATCGCCACACGCCCGAGATTGAGCAAATCCTTGGCTTAACCGATCGCGTCGTCTTTACCCCGCATCTGGCACCGCTCAAGCGCGGCCTGCTCTCCACGGTGACGATGCCGCTTACGCCGCAGGCTATCGATACCTTGACCCTTGAGGACGTTGTCGACTATTACAAGCAGTTCTACGCTGGTCGCACCTTCGTGCGCGTACTCGATGCCGGCCAGCAGCCCAAGACGGCTTCGGTCGTCGGCACCAACGCCGCCCAGATTGGCCTCGCGCTCAACAAGCGCGCGGGCGTGCTGGTGGCGACGGGCGCCATTGACAATCTGTGCAAGGGCGCTGCGGGCCAAGCAGTCCAGTGCGCCAATATCGTCTTTGGCTTTGACGAGCGACGAGGCTTGCCCACAGTGGCGTGCCCGGTGTAGCACATTCGATTGTTAACGATTTGGTAGTCGGGCATCGAGTGGGGCGCCACTCTTAAGCTGGTCTCATGATCACGACTGGCATGGCGCACCAACCGATGTCCGTTTTTAATTTGATATAAGGAGTCGTAGGGACGATGAATACCGACCTGATTGATATCAAGATTCGCGCCGTCGAGGGTGGCGTTACGGCAGCGGCCGGCTTTAAGGCCGCAGGCATCCATGCGGGATTCCGGAAGAATCCCGAGCGCCTGGATTACGCGCTCGTCGTGCCCGATAAGCCCTGTCCCGGTGCCGGCGTGTTTACTACCAATCGCTTTTGCGCGGCGCCCGTGCAGGTGAGCCGTGCCAATCTGGGCGGTGCCGACAAGGGCTACGGTATCATCGCCGGCGTTTCGGTCAACTCTGGCAATGCCAACGCCGCCACGGGTGAGACCGGCCTTGCATGCGCGCGCGAGACGTGCAGCATCGCATCGCAGGTCATCGGCTGCGAGCCCCAGCAGATTCTGGTTGCCTCCACGGGTGTGATTGGCCAGATCCTGCCGATCGACGCGTTTGAGACCGCCATTCCTGCTGCCTACGAGGCGCTCTCCGCCCACGGTGGCGCCGATGCCGCTCGCGCCATCATGACGACCGATACCCACTCCAAGGAGTATGCCGTTCGTTATCGTAGTGAGGCTGCGGGTCATGCGGGCAATGTCTATACGGTAGGCGGAATGTGCAAGGGCTCGGGCATGATCATGCCCAATATGGCCACCATGATCGCGGTCATTACTACCGATGCCCCCGTCGAGCCTGCGGCACTTCATGCCCTGCTGCTCTCGACCGTCAAGCAGACCTTTAACAAGGTAACGGTCGATTCCGACACCTCGACCAACGACACCTGCATCATGCTTGCCTCCGGCGCCGCTGCCGCAGATGCCGAGCCTATCGTCGAGGGCTCCGATGCCTTTGACGAGTTGGCATTTGCCGTGCACGAGGTGTGCGAGAGCCTGGCGCGCAATATTGCCGCCGATGGCGAGGGCGCATCCAAGCTTGTTACGGTCAACGTTACCGGAGCCGCCAACGACGAGGAAGCTGATATCGCCGCTCGTGCCGTTGCCAACTCGCCACTCGTTAAGACCTGCATCGCCGGCCACGACTGCAACTGGGGCCGCGTTGCCATGGCGCTTGGCAAGTGCGGCGTGAAGTTTAATCAGGAAGACGTTTCCATCGACATGATGGGTATGCCTGTCTGTCGCGATGGTCTGACTGTTCCCTTTGACGAGGACGAGGCTCTACGACGTTTCGAGGCGCCCGAGATCGTGATCTCGGCCGACCTGGGCGCAGGCGACGCGGCAACAACCGTGTGGACCTGCGACCTCACGCACGAGTACATCTCCATCAACGGTGACTACCGTTCCTAGATTCCAGGCACGCTGCGCATCTTGCCGCGATTGCGGACGGCGGAGCACGGCACGATAACGATACGAAAGACGAGGCAGATTATGAAATTCGCACGCGATTGTCGTTCGAGCGAATCCAACGAAGCAACCGCGCAGCTGCTGTTCGAAGCGCTGCCGTGGATTAAGAACCTGACCGGCAAGACGGTTGTTATCAAATATGGTGGAGCCGCCATGGTTGATGAGCAGCTGCGCCGCGACGTGATGAGCGACATCGTTTTGCTCAAGATCATCGGTATGCGCCCCGTCATCGTGCACGGCGGCGGCAAGGCTATCAACGAGGCGCTGAGCCATTACGATATTCCCGTCGAGTTTAAGAACGGCCAGCGCGTGACCACGCCGGCGACTATGGATATCGTGCGCGAGGTGCTGGGCGGCAAGGTTAACCAGGAGCTGGTTGCTGCCATCAACCACCACGGCAACCTGGCCGTGGGCGTGTCGGGCAGCGATGCCGGCACGCTCATCGCCGAGCCGCTCGACCCCGAGCTCGGTCGCGTGGGCAAAGTGACGCACGTCAACACCGACTATATCGAGCGCTTACTCGATAGCGAGTACATCCCCGTCATCGCTACCGTCGCGGCGGGGGAGGACGGCGGTTTCTTCAACATCAACGCCGACACCGCCGCCGGTGCCGTTGCCGCGGCGCTCCACGCGCATAAGGCGATCTTTTTGACCGATGTCGATGGCCTGTACAAGGACTTTAGCGACAAGGACTCGCTTATCTCCAACCTAACGCTCGACGAGGTTAACGAAATGCTCTACGGCGGCGAGGTCGATAAGGGCATGATTCCCAAGCTGCGCGCGGCCGTCGATGCGCTTACCGGCGGCGTATTTCGTGCCCACATCATTAACGGTACTACGCCGCATTCGCTGCTCCTGGAGCTGCTGACCGATGCCGGCGTCGGCACCGTGATCCATTCCACCGAGACGGCTTACGAGTTCGATACGCATCCGCATCCGCTTTCGACGTTTGCTGCGCGTCTGACCGAAAACCTTGACGAGGTCGAGAAGCTTCAGACGGTCTAGCTGACCCGCAGCCGCCCCATTCCTGCACCCATAGCCCCGCGCCGTCTGGCGCCCAACGAAAGGCATCCCATGTCACTTGCAGCTCAGCAATCGCTTGAATCCCATTACGTTATGCATACCTTTGGCCGCTCTCCGGTCGAGTTTGTCGAGGGTCACGGCATGAAGCTCACCGGCGACGATGGCCGTGAGTACCTCGACTTTCTTGCCGGCATCGGCGTGTGCAGCCTAGGTCATGGCGACCCGGCTGTGCTCTCGGCGCTCGAGGCACAGACCAAAAAGCTCATGCATGTCTCCAATTACTTCTACATCGAGCAGCGCGGACAGGTCGCGGCGCTGCTGTCCAAGCTTGCTAACGACGACGTAGATGGTGCGCGCGTGCTTGCCGATGCCGTTGTCGCCGGCGATGAGACCACGGCAGCTGCTCTTGGTGCCCCGGCTGCGGATGAGCAGGTTTGGGAGACCTTCTTTGCCAACTCTGGCGCCGAGGCCAACGAGGGCTCGATGAAGCTCGCGCGCCTGTACGCCAAGCGTGCCGGTAATGGCGGCAACACCATCGTGTGCATGCGCGGCGGGTTCCACGGCCGTACGCTCGAGACCATTGCCGCCACCATGCAGGATTGGCTGCAGGACAGCTTCCGCCCACTGCCGGGTGGCTTTGTGGCCTGCACGCCCAACGATGTCGATGAACTGCGTGCGATCTTTAAGCAGCTGGGCAGTGAAATTTGCGCCGTGATGCTCGAGCCGATCCAAGGTGAGAGTGGCGTGCACCCCATGACCGAGGAGTTTATGGCGGCGGCGCGCGACCTGGCACACGAAGTGGGCGCCGTGCTTATCGCCGACGAGGTCCAGTGCGGCATCTTCCGCTCCGGCAAGCCGTTTGCATTCCAAACCTATGGCGTGGAGCCTGACATCATGAGCCTTGCCAAGGGCATTGCCGACGGCGTGCCCATGGGTGCCGTGGTGGCAAAGAAGGAAATCGCCGACGTCTTTAAGCCCGGCGATCATGGTTCGACCTTTGGCGGTAGCTGCCTGGCCATCACGGCGTGTGCCGCGACGCTCTCCGCGCTCGTGCGCGGCGATTATGCCGACCATGCTGCCAAGGTAGGCGCCTATATGGAGGCAAAGCTCGCTAAGCTGCCGCACGTGACCGAGGTACGTGGCCGCGGCTTGATGCTCGGCTGTGATTTGGATGATGCTGCGGGCGATGCGCATGATATTGTTGCCCGCGCGCTGGCCGCCGGTGCCGTGATTAACGCTACGGGTGCCCATACGCTGCGTTTCCTGCCGCCGCTCGTCTGCGAGGAAGCCGACGTGGATAGTCTGATTGAGATCCTGTCGGGTGTTTTGGGCTAACGCGGCGCAATAACTCAATTTGGACCGGGTTCCGGGTAGCGCGCAGAGATGTGGTGTAAGAGGCGGGGCATGCCCCGCCTCTT
>CABPWH010000055.1 GCA_902461085.1 uncultured Collinsella sp.
CGCCGAGCTTCAACCGCGGCAAGGCGGGCGTTTGCCGCCGTGAGCCGCTGGAAGGAGGCAGCATGTCCGATGCCGTTCGTGCCGAGAAAATCGCGCACGAGGTCGACGATGCCGCCCGCCAGCTCGCCCAGGCGGGCCGCTTGGACCTGACGCGCGAGTTTATCCAGCATGGCGACGTGACGGTCTATGCACATGTGACCTCGGTGGCACGGGCAAGTCTGTCCTTTGCCGAGCACTTGGGCCGTGTTGGCATTTCGATCGACCGTGCCTCGCTGCTGCGCGGAGCCTTGTTACACGATTACTTTCTCTATGACTGGCACGATCCCGATCCGAGCCATCGCCTGCACGGATTTCGACATCCGTTTTTTGCCCTGGTGCGTGCCGAGGAAGATTTTGAGCTGACGCCGCGAGAGCGGAATATTATCGTGCGGCATATGTTTCCGCTGGTGCCGGTGCCGCCGACGTGTCGCGAGGCGTGGATTGTTTGTCTGGCGGATAAATGGTGTGCTCTGCGTGAGACGGTCGCCGGCCGCCTGCCGCGCAAGGACGAGACGGACGATAGCGTGAGTAAAGCATCGAGTGAAAAGAGGAGAGGGTAGACGGTGGGGACCGCGATCGACATGTCCTTTGACGGCGCGACGCTTGCCGCCTGCCCGCTTTCGGCACTGGTGCTCTCGTTTGCCTTCTACGGTTTTTGCGGCTGGGCATGGGAATCGACAGTCTGCGCCATGCTCAACCACGGACGCTTTGCCAACAGCGGCTTTTTGCTGGGACCGTGTTGCCCTATCTATGGCGCGGGCGGCATTGCCTGCTGGCTGCTGTTGCGCGGGATTCCGGATGCCCCGAGCCAGTTTGTCGCTGCAGCGCTCGTATGCAGCGTGATTGAGTACAGCGTAGGCGTGCTGTTGGAAAAAACAACGGGCGCTCGCTTTTGGGACTATTCGCATCTGCCGTTTAACCTGCACGGACGTATCTGTCTGTACTGGGCCTGCGCGTTTGGCCTGGGTGCGTTGTGCATTTGCCGTTTAGTGGAGCCGGCATTGCTGGGGCTGCTTGGCCATCTGCCGGTGCTGATTGTGCGGTTGTCCGCCTTTATCGTCGCGGTCGCGATGATGGTCGACGCGTTGTGCTCATTGGCGAGCTGGCGGCGTCTGTCTGATCAGCTGGAGCGCGTCCGGGCCGACCTTGCCGACCGCATCAACGAGTCGCTTGCCGACGCGTCCGACTCAATGCTCGAGCGCATTCCCGATTCTACGATTGACTCGGTGGCACAGACGCACATCCGTAGCCGTGCCGTTAACGCGTGGCTGGCCGAGCTGGGTGACGCCGCGCTCGATGCCCTGCGCGAGAAGGCTTCGATGCCGACGTTTATCGCGGATGGTGCTCGCGGCCTGGCGCTTGCCGCCCGCCGCGTGGCCGATGCCGCGCCGAACATGCCGCGTCCGTCGCTCAGTCGTCGCCTTGCCGGCAAGCGCATGAGCCGTCCGGTGCCAAGCGTGTCGCTCAGCCGACGCGACCTGCGCTTCTTCAATGCCTTCCCGCGCTTGCGCATCAACCGCTACGAGGGCGTCATCCGAGCTACCGACCTCCGCGACCGAGCCCGCGAGCTGTTCCGCCGCTAGCCGGGACGGGCGCGCTCACGGCTTCCTTGCTCGCGTATTTCCCGTTCGTTTCGCGTCCGTTGCCGCGCCGTTTCCAAGATTGCGGCACCGTTTCCATTCGACAACGCCGCGTTTAACAACGCCGTATCTGGTCTACACCAGTTGCCCCTCGGCCGCATTATGGGCGCCGACAACGTTCATGCGACCAAGGGAGAGCGAATGTACGACACGGGATCGACAACGTTTATGCTCGTCTGCACCATGCTCGTGTTTTTAATGACACCGGGCTTGGCGTTTTTCTATGGCGGCCTGTCCAGGCGCAAAAATGTCATCAACACCATGCTTATGTGCTTTGGCGCCATTGGCCTGGTTGGTGTGCTGTGGATTATTGCCGGCTGGTCGCTGGCCTATGGCGGCGACGGTTCCAGCCCGTTTATTGGAGGCCTTGACCAGCTGCTGTGCCTGCCGGTACTCAACCAGGTGCTGCAGGCGGCCGAGGGCAATGCCGCGGACGGTGTCGTCTATCCTCAAATCATCAACATCGCCTTTCAGATGGCGTTTGCCATGATCACTGCCGCTATCGTCACGGGCGGCCTGGCCGGCCGCGTTAAGTTTGGTGCCATGACGGCCTTCCTGGGCATTTGGCTGCTTGTGGTCTATGCGCCGCTTGCCCACATGGTTTGGGGCGGCGATGGCTCCTTTATCGGTGACATTATCGGCGCACTCGACTTTGCCGGTGGCGACGTGGTGCACATTTCGTCCGGTCTTACCGGCCTGATCCTCTGCTTAATGCTTGGCCGTCGTCGTGGCTTTGGCATGGTGAGCTACCGTCCACATAACGTGCCGTTTGTGGCGTTGGGCGCCGGCCTGCTTTGGTTTGGCTGGTTTGGCTTTAACGGCGGCAGCGAGTTTAAGGCCGACGCTGTGGCGGCGCTCGCCATCCTCAACACCGTGACGGCTAGCGCGGCGGGCATGGTCTCGTGGCTTGCCGTCGAGCGCGTACACACCGGTCGCCCCACGCTGGTGGGCGCCAGCACCGGTCTGGTTGCGGGCCTTGTGGTGGTCACGCCCGGCGCGGGCTTTGTCGAGCCGTGGGCAGCGCTGGTCATGGGCCTGATCGTCTCTCCCATCTGCTACCTGGCCATCAGCCATCTTAAGACCAAATTTGGCTACGACGATGCGCTCGACGCGTTTGGCTGCCACGGCATCGGCGGCATCCTGGGCGGCGTGCTCACGGGGCTGTTCTGCGTGCCGGAGCTTTCGTGGACCGGTAAGGGCGGTCTGTTCTACACGGGCGATGTCTCGCTGCTCATCTCGCAGATTTTGGGCATTGTGGTGACGGTCGCTATTGTACTGGTGCTCGATTTGGTGATCGCCGCGGTGGTCAAGGCGCTGTTCCACGGCAACCTGCGCGTGGACGAGGCCGACGAGGCGCTGGGCCTGGATGCGAGTCAGCACGGCGAGAGCGCATATCCCTCCTTCTCGGGACTTGACTAGCGGCTTCCCCAGGCTCCGCACCTTGCCCTTCAAACCGTCGCGCGGCTTCCCCAGGCACCGCACCTTGGGTTTCAAACCGTCGCTTGCGTACAAAAGTACGCGGCGCTCCTCTTTCAACCCAATCTGCGGCACCTGGGAAACCCGCGTCATTGAATGGCAATTCATTTATTTGATAAAGAGAGGAATTCATTATGAAAAAGATCACGGCTATCGTGCGTCAGGAGAAGCTTGAGGTTCTCAAAGATGCGCTGTTTGCTGCCGATGTTCGTGGCATGACTATCAACCAGGTGCAGGGCTGCGGTGCACAGCATGGCTGGAAGGAATACGTGCGCGGCAACGAGTTGCTTGTCAACACGATCCCTAAGGTGCAGTTCACGCTCATTTGCGCCGATGAGCATGTCGACGGAATTGTCGAGATTATCTGCAATGCTGCTCGCACCGGTGCCGTTGGAGACGGCAAGATCTGGGTCGAGCCGGTCGAGGAAGTTATCCGCATCCGCACCGGCGAACACGGCCCCGCCGCGGTGTAGCATCGACCGCCTGCCATCCGCAACGTTAAAATACTGCAATGAGGCACAAGACTTGCGTTGCGGATGGACAGATTATGGGGCGTAATAAATATCCCGAGGAGACGGTCGCGAAGATTCTCGACGCGGCGCTGGAGCTATTCTGCGCACAGGGTTATGAGGGGACGAGCATTCAAGATATCGTCGACCGCCTCGATGGCATGACCAAGGGCGCTGTCTATCATCACTTTAAGAGCAAAGAGGAGATTTTCAACGCCGCATTTGATCGGGCAATGGCTCCGATTGTTGAGCAACGTCGCTCAACGCTTGGTATCGGCAATATGACCGGAGCCCAAAAGCTCAAGCGACTGTACGCGCCCGAGTCTGTCGTTCCGCAAATTGAGCTATGGGCACGCATGCATCCTGCGGCAGATCCGGTAAAAAGCTCGCGTCTACTGGCGATGCAGTACCAGGGCTCGTTTGACGAGTCGGCCGATGGCTATCTCCTGCCAGTGATCGAGGAGGGCATCGCCGACGGCTCCATTGCGTGTGCATGCCCGCGCGAAGCGGCGGAGGCTGTATCGTTGTTAGCGAATCTTTGGCTGCTGCCGCTGTTCCGTCCGCTTGAGAACAAGGGTCGAATGCTCGCTCGCGCGCAATGTTTGGCGCAGATGGCGGCCGCGGTGGGGCTCGATTTGGGTAATGAAGTGCTCCAGACAACGGCTCAGATATGGGACGTATGGAACCGTGCTGGGTGGTAATATAGATACTGACGGTATGTAATTGATTTGTAAGGGTAGCCACGGCTGCCCTTTCCAAGTCATTAAATACATACTAATGGTATGTATAGGGGGCAGGCTTATGGCTGGAATGCGGGGGAGTAGCGTCTCGTTGACGCAAAAAACAGTGCGATCTATCAGGCTTTTCGGTCTTCTTGTTGCACAGCTGTGCGCGTATTCGATGTTGTCGGCACTGTGCTTTGCGTGCCCGCTTTACTTGTTCGATTGCAGCGGCTCATCAACGTTATATGGTGCCGTCGCGGCGATAGCGTTCGTGCCGGGCATACTTGCGACTCCGGCTGGCGGAATCTTGGCGGATCGCGGGAGACATCGCGGGGTTCTTGTGGTACTCGGCATTGTTCTGATGGCTGCATCGCTGTTGTTTATCCCCATGAAGCGGTCGCTGCCTCTTGCCGTTGTCGTGGTGGCAATACTCTGCGTCCAATATGGCATCCAATCGCTGCTGAAACCGATGCTTCAAATTGAGACGGTGCACATGATGGGCCAAGAAAAGGTTGAGCGTGCCACAGCGCTGGTCTCGCAGGTAACCATGGCGAGCAATATCTTGGGGCCTGTAGTCGGGACGGCAGTCTATGGGTGCTTTGGTATCGATGCTCTATGCGAAACCGCGGCGTTGACGTTTGCGATGTCAGCCCTGCTGTTCGGGGGCACACTCAAGCGATATGCCTCATCTGGAATGACAGGGGACAGTACGACTTGCTCGACATGCCGAAGCGATTTCCGGGAGTCGATTCGGTACCTGGCTCAAAACGCATCATTGCTCGTTGTGTTTTTGCTTGCGGCTATTTTGAACCTTGCGTTAGTTGGGCTAACGATTGGTGCTCCCATTGTTGTTTCAAAGCATCTCGGAATACAGTCATCCTTTGTTGGGATTATTGAGGTGGCTATGGGCTTGGGTGGTCTTGTCGGCAGTGGTTTGGTCGGTATTTGGCCGCATCGTTTTTCCTTCAAGGGCATATTTCGATATGTTGCGATGATCTGTTTTGGAGTCGTACCGATTATTGTCACGCTACTGAGCGGTCCTGATGAATTTGCGTTTGCCGCGCTTGCGGCCGGCTCGGCATGGGTCATGGCGTGGGCAAGCATTACATCGGTCGAAATCGTTTCATTCGTTCAGCGGTCAGCGCCAAAGGAACTCTGCGGAAAAGTGCTGGCACTCGTTTATATGATGCTTTCCTGTGCAACGCCTATTGGCCAATTGGTTTACGGGCTCGCATATGATCGATGGACACCGGCGATTGTATTCGCAGGCATGTTTGCGGTGCTGACGTTGACGACGGCGCTGTTTTATCGGCTGAAAAGTCGCTTGTGGCGATTGCCTTAACGCGCTGGGGCACCGTGAATTTGTGGAGGCAGTGGCACGTCGCGCCGTGACGGCATTGTTTGGGCATGCCTCTCCTTCGTCTACAATATTGTGCAGACGAAGGAGAGGCATGCCCATGATCAAGATGTTTGCGAGTGACTTAGACGGAACGCTGCTGAACGCCCTGCACGAGGCGGATGGGACCATCCGCCGTGCCATTCGCGAGCTGACCGAGGCTGGCCTGCATGTGGTTCCCGCGACCGGACGCTCGACGTTGCCAATCGGCGAGCATGGCTTTACAGGTCTGGCACTCGACGCCTGCTGTTCCAACGGATCCATCGTGCGCAACAGCCACGGCGAGGTGCTCAAGACCTGGACCATCGACCCGCAGGTTACCGAGGAGCTGCTCAAGGCGTTTCCGAACATTTGCTTCGACTGCTCCACGCCCGACGGCATGTTCTCGAGCGGTTCGTTCGAGATGCACCAGGCGGGCTTTAAGAAGGACAGCCCTATCAAGCGCATCGTGATGCGCGGCATGCGCGCGCGTGGCGGGTATCACGAGGAGCAGTATTTCGATCAGTCAATCGGCGACATCCTGCGCCACGATGTGTGTAAGATCAACTGCCGCGTGACCTCGCCCGAGCTGGAGCGCGACCTTAAGGCCTATTTGGCCGAGCGCTCGGACCGCGTGGTCAACGCGCCGTTCGATCCGGTGATGTTCGAGATCACGGATGTGGCGTGCAACAAGGGCGAGAGCGTGGCCTGGCTGGCGGGCTACTACGGCATTGCCGAGGACGAGGTCGCGGTCTACGGCGACGGCGGCAACGACATTGCCATGCTCAAACGCTTCCGCCACAGCTACGCGACCAAAAACGCAAGCGATGCCGCCAAGGCCGCCGCGAGCGCGACCATCGGCAGCTGCATGGTCCACGCCGTCCCCAAACACATGCTCGCCACCATGCACAAGCAAAACTCTCGCACCATCATCGAATAATGCGACAAAGGGACAGCCCCTTTGTCACAGGTGACGCTGGTCTCTTGAAATACGAACAAACATTCGCATATCTAACTGCGCTTTGATAGAATTGATACTGTTGGCGGCAGTTCCATGTGCCGGGCAACGCCCTCCATCTGATGGGAGGTGATGCCCATGACCGATCTGATTGATTTCGTGAGACTTCTGACCGCTTTGGTCTCGTTCTCCACGGCGCTCGTCGGGCTTTCCGAGGCACTCAAGCAACGTTCGAAGCAACGTAAAAGGGGTCGCCGCCGCTAAGGCGTTGACCCCTTAATCCAAGCAACGGCGCTGCCCAGCTTTCCAGAACTTGGGCTGCCGTCGACACTATTCTACCCACGAATGACATTTTGAACAATCGGCAATGCCGCTCCAAAAGCCAGGCACAACTGGCACAACCTAGGCGGTCGCTGAATATGGCAAAGAAACTGTCCCTTTATCACATCCAAAATATTGCCTTTACGTGTTGATGCACACGGTGTGCAATAATACTCGCACTGTGCAATAGCGCACAGGCTGAGTAACAAGGAGGACGCTTGTCCCAGCTCGAGAAATGCGATCGCCGGTCCCTTCGCTCGCAGCGTGCCCTTCGCCAGGCACTTGCCAGCGAGCTTGCCGAAAGCGGCGACCTTTCGCGCATTAACGTCGCGTCGCTCACCGAGCGCGCCGGCCTTACGCGCCGTACGTTCTATTCGCATTACCGCGATATTCCCGACTTTATCAATCAAATCGAGGACGGCTTGCTGGCCGAGATCCGTGAGCGCATTGAGCTCATCACCGCAGCTCAGCTGCCTGATCTCTATCACAACATCGATGAGCTCGAGCCGGCGCCCGGTTCGGTTGAGTTGCTGCGCTACCTTGCGGCCAACCGCGACTTAATCGGTGCGCTGCTGGGTCCGGGCGGCGACCAGGCCTTCATTAAAAGGATCATCGACACCGCGCGTGAGGCTGTGGTGCCGCGTGCGCAGACGGGCATTTTGGGCCTGGCGCTGGGCACGTTCTTTGACTACTACGTCACCTACGTCGTGAGTGCCGAGGTCGGCATGATTCAGCGCTGGTTTGAGCGTGGGCTCACCGAATCGCCCGAGGCCATGGCGCGCATTATGACGGTGCTCGCTTTTGTGCGCCCTGGTGACCTGTATGGCCAACCCATTGATATCAACGTGCCGGAATACGGCATGAAGCTATTGAACCTGCAGCTCGAGGACGCGGCCGACACCGCCGCAGCCGTCGAGTCCAACAACTAAGAGGAGAGACAATGAGCAAACTCGTCGAGGGCATTAAGGACCGTATGGTCGCTGCCGCGCGTGAGGCTGCACCCGCCGTGGTGGATGCCGCGCAGAAGGCCGCGACCGCAGCTGCCGAGAAAGTTGCCGAGAAAGTTGCCGATGCCAAGAACGTGGCAGGGGAGACGTCCGTCGTCAGCGAGCCCGCCACCGCCGCTGAGCCCGTAGCCGCCGCCCAGGCCCCCGAAGGCGCGATCTTCAACCCCGAGGCCGCCCGCGGCAACCTGCACCTGGGCATCGACGTGGGCTCCACTACCGTTAAGCTTGCTGTGCTCAACGACGACAACCAGATCGTCTACGCCAAGTACCAGCGCCACCACACCGACGTCCGTGCCTGCGCCCGCGACCTGTTCGAGGGTGCTGCGACCGTGTTGCCGACGGCCCAAATGACCTGCGCCATCACCGGTTCGGGCGGCCTGCTGCTGTCCCAGTGGCTCGACCTGGAGTTTGTCCAGGAGGTCATTGCCAGCAAGCGTGCCGTCGAGACCCTCATCCCGGCCACCGATGTCGCCATCGAGCTGGGCGGCGAGGACGCCAAGATCATCTACTTTGACAACGGCATCGAACAGCGCATGAACGGCACCTGCGCCGGCGGTACGGGCGCGTTCATCGACCAGATGGCAACCCTGCTGCACACCGATGCCAGCGGCCTTAACGAACTCGCGGCCAACGCCACCACCATCTATCCCATCGCCAGCCGCTGCGGCGTCTTTGCCAAGACCGACGTCCAACCGCTGCTCAACGAAGGCGCCCGCCCCGAGGACGTGGCCGCCTCCATCTTCCAGGCCGTCGTGACCCAGACCATTTCGGGCCTGGCGTGTGGCCGTCCCATCCGCGGCAACGTTGCCTTCCTGGGCGGCCCGCTGCAGTACCTCTCCGAGCTGCGCCACCGCTTCTACCTCACGCTCAACCTGGACGAGGAGCACCGCATTGTGCCCCAAAACGCCCACCTGTTTGTGGCGAGCGGCGCCGCCATGGCGCACGAGTCCAACAAGCTCAGCACGTTCCCGCAGCTCATCGAGGCCATCGATGCCCTGGGTGACACACAGGGTGCCGAGGTCGAGCGCCTGGATCCGCTCTTTGCCACCGACGAGGACTTCGCCGAGTTCAAGACCCGCCACGACCAGGAAGTCGTCCCCAAGGGCAAACTCGAAGGCTACACCGGCCGCGTGTTCATCGGCATCGACGCCGGTTCCACCACCATGAAGGCTGCGCTTGTGGGCGAGGACGGCCAGCTGTTGCACACCTGGTACGGCAACAACAACGGCGACATCCTGGGCACGGCCAAGGTCATCATGGCCGATTTCTACAACCACATCCCCGCCGGCTGCACCATAGGCCACGTGACCACCACGGGCTACGGCGAGGCGCTGCTCATCGAGGCCCTCAAGGCCGATTCCGGCGAGATCGAGACCGTCGCGCACCTGCGCGGCGCCAAGGCGTTCCTGCCCGGCGTCGAGTTCATTCTGGACATTGGCGGCCAGGACATGAAGTGCCTGCGCGTCAAGGACGGCGTCATCGAGCACATCATGCTCAACGAGGCCTGCTCGTCGGGCTGCGGCAGCTTTATCGAGAGCTTTGCCGTCTCTATGAACATGGACGTGCGCGCGTTCGCTAACGCTGCCATCCATGCCAAGGCTCCGGTCGACCTGGGCAGCCGCTGCACGGTCTTTATGAACTCGCGCGTCAAGCAGGCGCAAAAGGAAGGCGCCACGGTG
Source organism: uncultured Collinsella sp. (assembly GCA_902461085.1). GTDB lineage: Bacteria > Actinomycetota > Coriobacteriia > Coriobacteriales > Coriobacteriaceae > Collinsella. The sequence goes on from CABPWH010000055.1 coordinate 9,727, forward strand.
GGCGACATCGCGGCCGGCCTGTCCTATTCCGTCATTAAGAATGCCCTGTTCAAAGTCATTAAGCTGCGCGACCCCAAGGAGATCGGCAGCCAGGTGATCGTTCAGGGCGGCACCTTTATGTCCGATGCCACGCTGCGCGCATTTGAGCAGCTCACCGGCGTACATGCCGTGCGCCCTGACATCGCCGGCTGCATGGGTGCCTATGGTGCTGCTCTGCTCGCCCGCGATCGCGCCGGCGCCGATGGCACCTCGACCATCCTTTCGGCCGAGGATATCGCGCACCTCACTGTGACGCAAAAGCACGTCCGCTGCGGCCGTTGCTCCAACAACTGCCAGCTTACCGTCAACGACTTTGGCGGCGGCAGGCGCTTCATTACCGGTAACCGCTGCGAAAAGGGTGCCGGCCACAAAAAGCAAAAGACCGAGGCTCCCAACCTCTTCAAAAAGAAAAACGAGCTGCTCTTTAACCGCGAGGTGCTGAGCCCCGACGAGGCCCCGCGCGGCACCGTCGGCATCCCGCGCGCACTCAACATGTACGAGAACTACCCCTTCTGGCACGCGTTCTTTACGCGCCTGGGCTTTAGCGTGCAGCTATCCGACCAGTCGAGCAAGAAGACCTACCAGGCGGGCATCGAGTCTATGCCGTCCGAGAGCGTGTGCTATCCGGCCAAGATGAGCCACGGCCACGTGATGAACCTTATCGACCGCGATGTCGACTTCATTTGGATGCCGTGCGTGCGCTGGGAGCGCAAGGAGGACCCGACTGCCGGTAACTGCTACAACTGCCCCATCGTCATGAGCTACCCCACGGCGCTGGCGCTCAACATCGACGAGATTCGCGAACAGAACATCGAGTTCCTGTACCCGTTTGTGCCGTATCACGATAAGACCGAGCTCAAGCGCCGTCTGTACCAGGTGCTCGCCGTCGACCGCGTGGCCGATGCTGAGGCCGGTCGCGGTCGCGTGCACGGTCCCAAGATCACGCGCTCCGAGGTCGATGCCGCCGTCAACGCTGCCTTTGAGGCCGATGCGCGCTTCCACGAGGATATCCAGACCATGGGCGAGGAGGCCCTCAAGTGGGTCGAGGACCACGGTGGCCACGGCATTGTGCTCGCCGGCCGTCCCTACCATAACGATCCCGAGATCAACCATGCTCTGCCCGAGCTTATCTCGAGCTTTGGCTTTGCGGTCTTTACCGAGGATTCGCTTGCACACCTGGTAAAGCCCGAGCGTCCGATTCGCGTCGTCGACCAGTGGATGTACCACAGCCGCCTGTACGCCGTCGCCCGTTTTGTGACGATGCGCAACGACCTGGACCTGATCCAGCTCAACTCTTTCGGCTGTGGCCTGGACGCTCTGACCACTGACCAGGTGCAGGAGATTCTGGAGGCCAGCGGCAAGATCTACACCGTGCTCAAGATCGACGAGGTATCCAACCTGGGCGCCGCGCGCATCCGCATCCGCTCGCTCATGGCAGCGCTCAAGGACCAGGAGGCCGAGCGCTTGGCCGAGGCCACGGCCGCGGGCGAGGCCTACGAGCAGGGCGATGCCGCGCCGGTGGCACCCTCCACGGATGCCCCCGCGTTCGCGAGCCGCAAGTACACGTTTGAGGCTCAGCGCGAGAGCGCTTCGACCGCGTGGCCCAAGGTGCCCTTTACCGAGCAGATGCGCGAGGAAGGCTACACCATCCTGTGCCCGCAGATGGCGCCAATCCACTTTGACCTGGTCAAAGAGGTGTTCCGCGGTGCCGGCTACAACTTGGAGCTGCTGCCCTCGACCGATCACGACGCCGTCGAGGCCGGCCTGCGCTATGTGAACAATGACATTTGCTATCCGTCCATTTTGGTGACGGGCCAGATCATGGAGGCCATCGAGAGCGGTCGGTACGACCTCTCCAAGACGGCCGTGGTTATCAGCCAGACCGGCGGCGGCTGCCGTGCCACCAACTACATCGCACTCATCCGCAAGGCCCTGCGCGAGAGCGGCCACCCCGAGATCCCGGTGATCTCGCTTTCGGCCGTGGCGCTCGGCGAGGACAACCCCGGCTTTAAGATTACGCCGGCGCTGCTTAAGCAGGCGGTCTACGCGGTGCTCTTTGGCGATGTGATGATGCAGATGCTCTACCGCTGCCGCCCGTACGAGGCCACGCCCGGTGCCGCCAACGCGCTCTACGAGGAGTACATGGCGCGCGCCCGCAAGCTGGCGCCCAAGTTTAACCGCCACAACTACACCAAGCTGTGCCGCGAGGCCATCCGTGCGTTCGACACCATGCTGCTCGTGGGCGAGGGCACCAAGCCACGCGTGGGCGTGGTCGGCGAGATTCTGGTCAAGTTCCATCCCACGGCCAACAACCACGTGGTCGACGTCATTGAGCGCGAGGGCTGCGAGGCTGTGGTGCCGGGCCTGCTCGACTTCTTCCTGTACTCCATGAGCAACGCCGAGCTGCAGAAGGACGAGCTGGGAAGCTCTGCTACCACGCGCGCTGGCATGCAGGCGCTCATCAAGCTCGTGGACTGGATGCGCACGCCGGTGGAGGAGATGCTCGAAAAGTCCCGCCGCTTTGAGGCGCCTGAGCGCATCGGCACCATGGCCGACAAGGCCCGTACGGTGCTTTCGGTGTGCAACAACATGGGCGAGGGGTGGCTGCTCACGGCCGAGATGCTCGACCTGATTGACCATGGCGCGCCCAACATTATCTGCACGCAGCCTTTCGCGTGCCTGCCCAATCACGTGGTGGGCAAGGCCGTGATCAAGGAGCTGCGCCGCCAGCACCCCGAGAGTAACATTGTCGCGGTGGACTACGACCCCGGTGCGTCTGAGGTCAACCAGCTCAACCGTATCAAGCTCATGATTAGCGTGGCCAAGGAGAACATGCGCGCCGGTAAGGGCTTTAAGCTCGAGAAGGTGGCGCCGCTCGCGATGGACGAGGTCACCGGCCAGATGCGTGCCCACGATGGCTGCGTGAGCTGCGGGTCGGCCAGCGAGGAGGCCGTTGCATCGGTCGCCAAGCGTCTGGGACGCGGCATTAAGAAGTAGTTGGCCTGCTATGTGCTAGATATGAGACAAGCGGGTGGTAGCCGGAGGGGGTGGCCCCCCAAATCGTCAC
>CABPWH010000056.1 GCA_902461085.1 uncultured Collinsella sp.
GTCTACATGGTCGGGGGGTGGGGCACGAGCGCGCGGGCGGCGGAGCCACGGCCGGGGCCGACGCCGATGCCGTTGTCCTTGGCCCATTGCACGTACTCGGCAACGATGAGGAAGTAGGCGGCAAAGCCCTTGTCGCAGATGACCTTGTATTCGTACTCAAAGCGCTCTTTGATGTTGACGCCACCGATCTCGCGCGTGGCCCAGTCGTCGCCATAGTGCTGGCGCAGGCCCTTCTCGCACTCACGGCGGAACTGGCTCTCGTGCGTCTCACCGGGATCGAGCAACGGAAAGCGCGGCAGGATGATAGAGTCCCAGTCCAGCTCAACGTAGCACTTGTCGGCGATCTCGAGCGTGTTGTCGCAGGCCTCGGGGCAATACGGGAACATCGCCCGCATCTCCTCCTCGGTCTTCATGTAAAACTCCGAGCCGGTCATGCGCATGCGGTTGGGGTCGTCGACTTTGGCGTTCATGCCGATGCACATGATAACGTCCTGCACGGGCGCGTCCTCGCGGCGCAGGTAGTGGAAGTCGTTGGTGGCGATGACCTTGACGCCCACCTGCTTGGCGATGTCGATGAGTGTGCGGTCCATCTGCTCGTCGGTCAGGCCGTTGTCGGTGGTGATGCCGTGTTCCTGGATCTCGATGTAGAAGTCGCCGGGCTCGAAGGTGTCACGGAAGGTCTCGGCCCACTTGATGGCGCCTTCCATGTCACCGCGGTCGATGTATTTGGGGATGATGCCCGCGATGCAGGCGCTCGTGCAGATCATGCCCTTGGCGTGGCGGCGCAGGTTGTCGAGCGTCACACGCGGCTTATAGTAAAAGCCCTGCACGGCAGCCTCGGACACCGTCTGCATCAGGTTGACGTAACCCTCCTGGTCCTTGGCCAGAAGGATCATGTGGTAGAGCTCGGGCTTGTGGTCGCGGGCAAGGGTCTCGTCCGGCGTAAAGTAGACCTCGCACCCAAAGATGGGCTTGATGACCAGGGGCGGCTTGAGCTCGTCGATGTTGCCCTTCTCGTCCCACATGGCCATGTCCTTCACATACTGGGCATGCTCGCGCGGGTTTTCCTCGGGATCGGGCTCCACCAGCTCGTCGCGGCGGTCCTTTTCCAAGAAGGCCTTGTCGTGGCTCCAGGTTTTGTACTCGGGCGTGTTGTGATTGACGGCGTCGCAGGCCAGCGCCAGGTCGGGCACGCCATACATATAGCCGTGGTCGGTAATGGCCACGGCGGGCATGCCAAGTTCAACGGCACGATTGACCATATCCTGGATACGGGTTGCGCCGTCGAGCATGGAGAAAACAGTGTGATTGTGCAGATGGACGAATGCCATGTGATGAGCTCCGATGCGGGTTCGTGTTCTGACTGAACGATTTTACCGCACGGCGCGGACGGCACCCGAACCTAGCCAAACCCACACGGGCAGTCTTTTTGGGACCTTCAGAAAGGGGAATGAGGGCATCCTGATATATCGAGTATTACTGGAACCCCGGCGATGCGCGGAATGATTTGTGACGAATGGTCATGTCCATCAAGAAGGCTCGACGCTTCGGATAGCTCGTCAATCGATATATCAATTCTTGGAGACCTGTATTCCTACCATTTTCAATGAAACAACGGCGGTAATTGCTATCGCGATTGCGCCAATAATACCGAGCGCTATCTGAATGGGATATAACCCCAACACATGTCCAAATATGGAGAAAAACACTGCGGAAAAGAGAGCCCTTACCAGAGACGCGACGGAAAGGATCGTCGCGCGGAGATCGTCCGCTATCGCATCTTGGATTAAGTTTTCCGAAGTGATGTACACCACTTCTGGGAGAAAACAAAGCACCATGCTAAGGCCAAACAAGCACAGCGGATTTGAAGCGAACCACGGAAGAATCATGAAAAGGCCAGCCTCGATTAGCATCGAGCCGCGCATGGTATTTCTTTTCCCGAAACGCGATGAGAAGAAATCTGCTGCAATGTAGGCCGTCGCATTTACTGCATAGGATGCACCGAAAAAGATTCCTATTATGGAGACGGGAGCATCAAATGCGTCGAATACCAACTGATTCAAGTTGTAATAACTCCCATAGAATCCATCGAGCATGCTTGTGCCGATTAGAAGAAGCAAGACCGCAAAAGCGGATTCTCCAACACGCCAGGTTTCGCGCCTGAACACCTTGGCCGTGTCAAACCTTCCCATCTCAGAGCTTTCAGAACGGGTCGCTTCCGTCCTCTCAATGGGATATAGAAGGAAAAGCTGCAGGAGATAGAAAACGGAGACACATACGTAGAGGGCGCTCCAAGATACTTGGGCAATGAAAGATCCGAGCACAATTGCCATTCCCGTAGCGATTGATTGCGCGGCAAGCAGCCGAGCATTGATGGTGAGGAAGCGCTCTCCTTGACCGGCATTCCGGGCAATTTCATATAAAAGTGCCTGTTCGGATCCCGATTGAAGGGAGTAGGCGAGTGCCTCAACGAGGGAAAGCACGACAAGAAAGGGACCTGAGAGCAACAGCATGCCGGCCGTATGGAGGAAAAGCAGCAGCACGCCCACTTGAATCGAAAACTTCTTTCCAAAGAAATCGCCTATCAGCCCTGTTGGCAGCTCGAGGACGACCGTTGCAATGTTAAACAAGGCTTGATAAAGCGCGATTTCCGTGACAGACATTCCTTTCTCCGCAAGGAAAAGTAGAAACACTCCCCGATTTAAAACAAATCCCGCGAGAACGAAAAAGGCGGAATAGATGTGCAGTTGCGTAGCGGCATTCTTATTCATTTGGCACTTCCATCAACTGATTTTGTCGGGCCGCTCGCTACCGACTCGAAGCCTGAAGTGCTCACAGTTGATGTGAAGAGCGGTAAAGCTTTTGTACAGGGTATCAATGGAATACATCCGAAGCGTTTTCGGCAGTATCATCGGCGAAGGCGGGATTAGCCTTTACGCGGCGCTCACCCTCGATGAATTTGACGATTTGATCAATCGTCTGGTTGGCGTGGCTCTTGAGCTTGCGCTCATAGAAGAAGAGGCCGAGCTTGCCGCGCGTGCCAGACGTGTTGCCACCCACACCCTGAAAATCCTCGGTATAGGTGAGCTCGCAGGCACCATCGCCAGCAGGTGCAGCCTCATAGCGCATGGTATTGATGCCCGCCGCATACTGAAAACGGACCTCATAGAGGCACGGGTAGTCAAAGTGCTTGATCTTAACCTTGATCGCCGTGCCCTTGGCCTTGCCTTTTGCGGACTGGGCGCGCTTCTCGTACTTATAGCCGTTGAGCTTGTTGCGGCTGGGGCGCTTGCCCGTGGTGTTCTCGATATCCTGCATGATGGACCCCGCCAGAGCGTCAAAAAGCTCCTCCGGCGTCACCTTAAGCGTTTTGGTGAGCTGCATGATGGCTCCTTATTCGTTTGAACCGTTCGAGCCATTGTACCGCCTCAGGCTCTCCCATGCGTTGCGGTGCCATTTGGACGATTGAGGGCTTTACGGCCGCAAAACCAACCAAATAGCACCGTAAAGCCTGAGGTGGCTAGAGGTTGTAGGTGACCACCTGGGGCTCGGCGGATTCGCCAGAGGGGATCGAGTCGACTTGCTCCACGCGGACGAACTTGACCGTCACGGCCTCAAAGCCCGCCTTGTGCAGAACATCAGCGTAGACGCGCGCCTGCAGGGCGTGCTTCTCCTGCAGCTGGTCCGGCGTCTCGTCCGGCGTGCCGCCCGTCTTGTAATCGATGACCAGTGCGCGCGACGGATCGGCCGGGTCGGTGGCCAGTGCATCGATGGCGCCCTCGGCATAGGCACCGTAGCGGGCGATGTCCTCGTCCTCGCAGCCCAGCGAAAAGAACGGCACTTCGGCACGAACGCACGGCCACGCGAGCAGGTCGGCACGGACCGACGACCTGAGCCAGCAGTCCAGGGCAACATCGAAGCGTTCGCGCTGCTCCGGCGTCAGGCACCACAGGCGAGCCAGGGCGTCGGCACGCTCAGCGGGCAGCGCATCGGCGCCCATCTCGATGAGCCACTGGCAGGCGGCGTGGAAGGCCGAGCCCAGCGCCATGGGATTGCCGGCGGGCTCGACAGCGGCCACGTCTGCATCCGTCATCTCCGAGCCATCCGACTCTGCATCATCGCCGGACTCGTCCATGGGAACACGAGCCTCGGCGGCACGGTCTTCCGTCTCGGCATGGAGCGCCGTCGCGATTGACGAGTAGCTATACGAGTCACGCGCCGGGAACGGACAGATGCCCATGCGCACGCCCACCGCCTTGGGATACACGAGCTCAAACGCATCGGGCTCGGGGTCGGCAGGACCGGGGACGATTGTACTGGCCGAATCGTCGGCAGCATCTGCATCGGCATCGCCACGAACAAGCCTGCCCTCGGCATCCAGCGAAGCGTTGGCCTCAAACGCCTGCTCGCCAAACGTAAAGTCCGCCAGCGAGATGAGCTCGTAGTCGCCCGGCTTGGAGTTGTCGAACACCAAACGGTCGCTATCGAGCTGTGGCATGTCCAGAGCGTCCGTCGGCAAAATACGGCGCAGCACATCGTAGGTCAGATCGGTCTCGACGTCGAAGGTCGGCGCCGTCACCTTGCCACGGCTCACGCCGGCATCCATCGCCAGAATGACCAGCTCGCGCGCTCGCGTCATGGCGACATAGAGCAGACGAGCCCGCTCCTCGAGCGAAAGCTGCAGGTCGTCGTTGCGCAGGCGAGCAAATGCCTCGGCGGGAGAACCCGTCGCACAGACGTCCTCCATGAGCTCCGGCGACAGCCACAGCGACGCGCCCTTGCCCTTAAACGCATGCTCAAACTGCTTTTTGACGTCGTCGCCCTTCACAAAGGTTCCATCGGCGAGTTTAACGCCGTCGAAGCGTGCCGGCAGTGCCACGATCTGTGCTCCGCCCTCGACGCGGCCCATCTGTGCCGCACCCGAGGACTTACGCACGCCAAAGCACTCGGCGACCGCCACGACCGGATATTCCAGACCCTTGGAGGCATGCACCGTCATGATGCGCACCGCGCCGTAACCCTCCTCGTTGAGGGCACCCGGGGCCTCCTTGCCCGCCAAGAAGCGGTCGAAGGCCAGCGCGATGGAACGCGGCGAGTTGCCGACCTCGGTCTCTGCCTCGGCCACGGCGTCGAGCGCCTTGAGCACGTTGGCGGCAATGGCCTTGCCCTCGGGGCCGCGCTGCGCCAGACGCACGAACCAGCCGGAGGCATTGACCACGTCGCGCGCGATGGCAGCGAACGAATCACGCCCCACGCGACGCAGTGCGTAGCGCAGCACCTCGCGGGCGCGCGTTACGAGCGGCAAGCCCTGCAAGCCCGGCACATCGGAATCGCTCATGATGCCCGCATCGATGTTGCGACGCGACGTCTCGCCCGTCTGCTCGTCGAGCTTGGTCGCCAGCGCCAGGAACTCCTGGGCGCCGAGTGCAAACATCGGCGAGGCCAACAGCGGCATAAGACCCTGCGCCGTATCGGCCGGATTGGCAAGTGCGCACACCAGGGCACGCACCGTCTGTACCTCGGCTGCCTGGGCAAAGACCGAGCCGCCTGCGATCACGCAGTCGAGCCCTTGGTCGCGGAAGGCCTGCGCATAGACATCGGCGTTGGTCATGCGGCCCAGCAGCAGGACCATGCTGCCCTGAGGCTGCCCCGCTTTGACGAGCGCTTGGAACCGCTCCGCAATCGCACGAGCTTTCGCCTGCGTTCGCTCCTGCATGCTGCCACCGGCAACGAAGACCGCTTGGCGGCGCGAAGCCTTCGCCTTGAGCTTGTCCTCGCGATCGTCACTCGGCTCAAGATCCAAGAACCCCTGCATCAAACCACCGGTATCGCCGTCAAAGACGCGCGCCACATAGCGCAGCACCTCGTCGTGGCTGCGGAAGTTACGCACGAGTTTGACGAGCTCGCCGGCGGGGGCATCGGAGACGGCAGTCGTCTCGGGCGCAGCAGAGGAGCCCACCTTGCGTTCCTGGCGACGGAACACCTCGACCTCGGCGCCACGGAAGCGGTAGATCGACTGCTGCGCATCGCCCACGGTGCACAGCGCGCGCTCCCCCGTGCCCGTCAGATAGCGAATCAGATCGACCTGCATCTGGTCGGTATCTTGGAACTCGTCGATCATGACCATCTTAAAGCGGCCCTCGTAGGCGGCTCGGATGGCGGGACAATCGCGCAGCGCCTCGTATGCCATGCGCAACAGATCGTTATTGTCGAGTGCGGACTGGTCAGCCTTGAGCGCACGGTATTCCGCCTCTACGGCACGGGCAAGCCCCGTCAGCGCATCAAGTGCCGGGTCACCGCAAGCCAGCACAATATTGACGAACGTGTCGGCAGCCTCTGCCTTAAGCAGCTCGACATTCTCCTTTGGGAACATCTTACTCGCGCGCGGCATACTGCACGCCATCATAAGCCGCGCCACATCCGCCATGGTCTTGCCGCTCGCCTCGAACGCGTCGATGGCCTCGAGCGCCACCTGCGCCTTTTCGGTCGCCGCCTTGCTCGCGCCGAGCGCCGCGCGATAGGCGTCTGCCAGGGCCGAGGTATCGGCACAGCCACGAACCACGCACACGTCGTCCATGCCGTCCGGCAGCTGGCTCGATAGCTCCAATAGGTTGCGCACCAGACCTTTGATGGTGGTGCCGCTGCCAAAGGGACCGCCCTCACCCGCCATGGGATACCAGGCATAGAGTGCTTTGAGCGAAGCCGCGAGCTCGGGAGCGGCATTGGGCGCTGTCGCGCGGCCCAGCACATGCTCGACAGCCTGATCCATAAGCTCATCGGTATCGGTAAGCACCGTGAACTCGGGATCGATGCCCAGCTCCAACGCATGCGCGCGCAGGATACGCGAGCACATGCCGTGGATGGTCGAGATCCAAGCGTCGTCGACCGTCAGAGCCTCTTCGTCCATACCCTCTTCGATAAGCGCACGGCGCACACGGTCGCGAATCTCAGCCGCGGCGTCTTTGGTAAAGGTAATGGCGAGCACCTGATCCAGATGCTCGACAAACGGACCGGATTCGGGCGAGAGCGCGTAGATGATGCGGCGCGTAAGGGTAAAGGTCTTGCCCGAGCCGGCACCCGCCGAGACAAATAGCGGGCGGTCGAGCGTTTTGACGACTTGCAGCTGTTGCGGCATCAAAGTCGAAAGATCCATGGTCTACACGTCCCTCCTTACAAACGTTCCTTCGTGGTTATACGAGCAGCGCGCATGCGCGGCTTGCGCCGATGTCGGATCGACCGCCGTCACGACGCCCGCCTCGAGTTCGCGCAGCCGCTCGGCAATGCCGGTCTCCACGCGATCGAGCAGCACATCGAAGTCCATGTTGCCGCCCTCTCCCGGAAAGCCCTTCTTGAGGCCCGGGATGCGACCGTCGCCGCGCTCTTCCTCGAGCAACTCGGCACTTGCGGCACCACGCAGCGCGGGCTTGCCGCCCTTGGTGGAAAAGTAAAGCGCCGCACGGGTATTCAGATCCAGCGCCCGGCGCATGGCCTGGGCGTAGATGAGCGTCTGGGTATGCGGCGGCAGCCAGCGCGGGTCGTCGGCGGGCACCGCACCCGTCTTCTCGTCGAACACCGTGGGGTCGGCAAGCTTATACTCCTCGACGCCCGAGCGATGTTTGTAGTCGATCACCACGGCACGGTTCTCGGCATCCACGTCCACGCGGTCGATGCGCCCACCGAGCGGCCAACCGGCATACTCGACCTTAAGCTCATTAAAGGCGAACTCAAGGTAGCGTGGCGCAAAGGGGGCAAGTGCCTCGGACTCGTAGGCGAGCACGCCTTCCAGCTGCGGCAGAATCTCGGCCACCTGACGTTCCTCCACCGGAGAGAGCGGCACGAGCGGACCCTCGGTACCGCGCTTGCCGGCATGCTCGGCCAGGGTCTCGTCAAAGACCTTGCTCAGCAGCTCCTGCGCCCGAGGCAGATTCATGGGCGTCACGCGCTCCATGCCCTCTTGGGGCAGACGGGCATGCAGATGCTCCAGCACGTCGTGGACAAAGTTGCCCTTCTCCATGTTCCCAAAGCCCGCGTCGATGGACTGGGGCTTGACGCGATACGACACGAACCAGCACAGCGGGCAGGTAGAATAGGCCTCGATCTGCGAGGCGGACGTCAGGCGCGGCACGAGCGGCGCGTCCTCGCCCTCGCCATCGCGACGACGCAGGACCAAATACGGCACGGCCTCGGCACTCAGATGCTGAGGGGCTTCACAGGTCACGCGCTCGCGCTTGAGACCTTCGCCTGCCGCGGGATCGAAGTCCCTTACGATATCGCCCTCACCCACGCACGTCGCCTTGTCGGCGCCAGCGACCTTAGCGTCACCAGTGGTCTTAGCGTCGTCAGCGGCCTTAGCATCGTCAGCGGCCTTGGCGTGCGCACGCAACTCGGTCCACACGGCCGCCGGATAGCACTCGCGCGCCTGGCGATCGTGGGTCACACGGGCGAGCGTAACCGGACCACGCGACGCTTGCATCGCGTGACCAAAGCGCACGCGCAGCAGGGCCGCGGGCTCAAGCGTCACGTCCTCGCGACCAAGGCTCGCCGTCAGCGTAGCCAGCGGTCCCTCCTCGTGCGAGAGCGGATAGCTGTCCAGATCGACATCGGCAAACAGCACGGCATCGTAGCTGCCGGGGCGCAGAGCCGCCGCATCGGCAAGCAAAACAAAACGAACCTGAGCACGTGGCGCACGGTCAACCTCGTAGGTCTCGTAATCGTAGGCGGTGCTACGCTTGTCCACCTTGGTGCGAATGCCATCGAGCACGGGCACGGTTGCAGCCTGCGACACGTCGAGCGTGCGGGCGCCATTCATAAGGATGTCGATGGCGTGGCGCAGCAGGGCCGCCTCCGCTTGGCGACGGGCTTGGCCATCCAAGCTGCCCAGCGAGCGATCGGGCAACGCCTCGGCAACGGCAAGCATGGCCTTGAGCGCCGTCACGGGCTTGTCACGCCACAGTGCCTGGAACACGTCCGAGACCACACACGGCACGTTCTTAAACCAGTTTTCGTCACTCGCCGCCTTGCGAGCGCCCCTCACCTGGCCTTGGACGCTCTGCAGCAGGCTCTTAACGCCCGCGGTAGTCTTGCTGCGCGAGAGACGCATATTCTTATCGAAGGTTCGAGCATTGGCGGCATCAGCACCCGAAAGCGGGCTGTAAATCCAGTCGGTAAGCTCCGGCGCGGGCCACCACTCGGTCTTTGACGCCGCACCCTCATCGGCGGCCTTCATGCGCTCGATCAGGCCGGCAAGCGCCGCAAACTGCCTACCCGCAATGGATTGGGAAAACGCCGTGAACTCAGTCGTCTCGGCCGCAATGTGACGCGCCGCCAGACGGGCAGCGAGTTCGCCGAACAGCTGGGGTGCCCGGGCAGAAACGACGAGCACGCGCACGGGGTCGGCGGGCGTCGCCGTAGTTTTATCGGCCTTGGACTCCTTGTGCGCTTTCACCAACTTATCGATGGCGTCCGCATAGACATGAGCACGGGCATGGGGGCCGGCGACCTCAATAAAGGCAGGCTGAGCGGCGGTCCCGCAAGCGACATCAGACGCGACGGCATCCTCCCCCAGCGGCGCGATCTCAAACAGCACACCGCGGGCATCAAATGCCGTGGCAAGCTCCTCGCGCATCGCCGCCTGCTCGCGGGCAAGCAGCACGACGACCTCTCCCCCATTGTTCGCCGCGGAAGACAGCAGCTCGAGCAGGCCGTGCGTAAACGACGTGACACCGCGCACGCATACGGCGCGGGCGCACGCCGGCAGGTTATCGGCCAGGGCACCGGCCATAATGTCAGCTGCCTCGCAGGGCTCGACCATATCTCGACGGTCCAAACCGCCCGCGTAGGCACGCAAAAGCTCAAACACACGAGCCTCGGCATCGCTTTTTGGCTCAGGCTGGCAATTGTTGCCACGGCATCGCTCGGCCGTCGTCCCCGCCACACCCGGCAGCACATCGCGGGCCATGCGCGCAAGCATGCGCACCGTGCCCTGGCTGCGCGAAAGCGACTGCAGGTCGGCATCGTCGAGACGCGTGACCATGTCCGAGAGCAGCATCTGGCGCTGCAGGTTGTCGACAAAACCGCGCCCGTCGCCCAAAAGCTCCCAAATCGAGCGAAGCCACGATGTAGGCGTCTTGTAGTCGATACCCAGCGAAACGCCGGCTTCCGCCGCATCATGACGGCACAGGTCGAGCTCGGCAAACGTAGGTGCCAGCAACACGGCACGCCCGTGGCGGGCAATAAGGTCGGCAAGCAGCGCCGACTCGGCATCGCTCAAATCCGTGCCGGCATTGGTGGTATAGATTCGAACAGGCATGGTCCTCCGCTCAAACTGTTCGCAATAATCATTGCATCCATCCTACCCGCCCAAGCGGACAGATTTGCCCCACGCCAACAGATTTGATCCCTTGGGGACGGAGGAAAACGGATCATCGAGAGGGTCAGTCTAACCCGGTGATCCGTTTTCCTCCGTCCCCAAGGGATCAAAAAACCGCCCCCGGAGGAGCGGTTTTACACAATTCGTTTTTGGCGCGGCCTACTCGCCATCCTCCAGCTTAATGAGGATCTTGCGGTAGCCGCCGTACTCGCCGTTGAGCGCCTTGGATACACGGCTCACCGTGGTGGACGAAGCGCCGGTACGGGCCTGAACCTCAACATAAGGCTCGCCCTCGTCCAAATAGCGCGCAACCTGCAAACGCTGAGAAAGGTCGCAGATCTCGCGCGGCGTGCAGATATCGGTCAAAAACGCTTGGATATCCTTCTCGTCATCCAAAAGACTAAATGCGTGGACCAGCTGCTTGACATCAGGCTTGTCAAACATGTTCTCGATATTCATCGATCACCGCCAAACCCGCCAAAAGGCATCGAAGTTGATACTGACATCGGGCATCGTTCGCCCGTTCTATGCAATAGGGCAACGCCTGTGGCTTTTGCCCGTAGCAGTGTAGCACACCACCAAACTAAAGCGACAAGACTCTCTGCCAGCGGCGCGTTTTTCAGGACGAACGCCGTTTAGAAACCGTATGCGCACGTAAGCTCCACGAATATTTGAGACAATAGGCGCCCAAAACCGCGGCGCGCCCGCGCAACCATCCAGGTCGCCGCCGCAAGCCGCTTCACGCGACGCCAGCAACCCCGGCGCAAGAAAGGATTCACGCCATGCGCTTTATGCTTAACTGGCTCTTCACCTCGATCGCCATCGCGATCGCCACGTTCCTCGTCCCCGGTATCCAACCCTTCGGCTTTGCCGAGACCTGGGTCTGCTTTGCCTTCGTGGGACTGTTCCTGAACATTGTCGATTCATTCGTCAAACCGTTCCTGACGGTCATCTCGCTGCCGCTCACGATCATTACGCTGGGCATTTTCCAGCTTGTCGTCAACAGCTTTATGCTTGAGCTCGCGAGCTACCTGTCGGTCAACCTGCTGGGCGTCGGCATCTCCATCGCCAGCTTTGGATCGGCCTTTATGGGCAGCATCCTGGTGTCCATCACGCGCAGCATCCTCGACAGCATCGCCGAGGACTAAAACAGCCATTCCGGCCGTGTCCGTCTCAACAGCCCAAAACGAAGGCCGCCCATCGCAAAAATGGGCGGCCTTCTTATTTTTCAAGTCTCAAAGGGCGAGAGAATCTACCATTTCCACCCCGTCCCCAAATGCAGGTGTGGGTTAGATGACGTAGTCGTAGCCATGGTTGGGAGCGACAAGTTGATCGAGCGTCACACCGTCGAGGTAGTCGTTGATGAGCTTGTCCAGGTTCTTCCACACGTCGAGCGTGGGGCACTCATCCGAACGCGAGCAGCCCTTGCAGTCGCCATCCAGGCAGGCGACCGGCGCCAGACTGCCCTCGGTCAGGCGCAAGATCTCGCCCACCGTGTATTGCTCGGGCGGGCGCGTGAGCACATAGCCGCCGCCCTTGCCACGCATACCCGAAAGCATGTTGGCGCGCACGAGCGTAGCCAAGATGTTCTCCAGATATTTCTCGGAAATCCCCTGGCGCGCCGCGATCTCTTTGAGCGGGATGCGACCGGCCGCCTGGTGCTCGGCCAGGTCGACCATAACGCGCAGGGCATATCTGCCCTTAGTAGAAACCAACATGTATAGTGCTGCCTTTCGGTCATTTAGTCCGTAGAAATTCTAGCCGAAAAATTTGTTTTGAAAATACCCGTTCCGGTCAAGATGGTTAATCGACTCGTAATAATCTTCTATTTCCTATTGCGTTACTAGGCTTTACTGTCTACTATGCTTGCCAACAGCAAAACGAACAACCCATAAGTTTTGTGGGTTTCGCTGCTGCACACACCGTAAAACCACACGGTATCCAGTCATTTGAACACTTTGGAGGTTCATCATGAGCAATGTTTACACGTCCATCGATCAGCTTATCGGCCACACTCCGCTTCTGGAGCTCACTCACTTTGAGGCCGATGAGGACCTCGAGGCCCGCGTGCTCGTCAAGCTGGAATACTTCAACCCCGCCGGCTCCGTCAAAGACCGCGTCGCCAAAAACATGATCGACGAGGCCGAGAAGGCCGGCAAGCTCGTGCGCGGCGGCGACTACACCATCATCGAGCCCACGAGCGGCAACACCGGCGTCGGCATCGCCTCGGTGGCGGCG
>CABPWH010000057.1 GCA_902461085.1 uncultured Collinsella sp.
GGCCTCCGTTGTCACCGGGACGGCGCGGACGATCGCTGCGCTCGGAGCGCTCGCGACGCGGACGCTCACGGCGCTGGAAGTGCTCGCCGTCGCCCTCGGAGGCACCCTCGGCGCGAGCCGGGGCCTCGGGCTTATCCAGACGATCGAGCGAGATCTTGCCGCGATCGTCGACCTCGATGACGACGACCTTGACCTCGTCGCCCACGTTGAGGACGTCCTCGACCTTCTCCACGCGGCCCTTGGCGACGCGGGAAATGTGCAGCAGGCCATCCTTGCCGGGCAGCAGGTTGACGAAGGCGCCAAAGGGCTGAATGGAGACCACGCGACCGGTGTACTCCTCGCCCGGCTCGGGAACCTTGATGATGAGCTTGATGCGCTCGACGGCCTGGTCGACGGACTCGCCGGTGCCGCCGACAAAGACGGTGCCGTCCTCCTGGATGTCGACCGAAGCGCCGGTCTCGTCCTGAATACCGCGGATGACCTTACCGCCGGAACCGATGACGTCGCGGATCTTGTCGGTCGGGACCTGGATGGAGACGATGCGCGGAGCGGTGCTGCGCGTGGTGTGGCGCGGCTCGGGGGTCACATCGAGCATCTTCTGCAGGATAAAGGCGCGACCCTCCTTGGCCTGCTGCAGGGCGCGGGCCAGGATGTCGAAGGTGAGGCCGGTGGCCTTGTTGTCCATCTGCAGGGCGGTGATGCCCTCGGTGGTGCCGGTGACCTTAAAGTCCATGTCGCCCAGGAAGTCCTCGAGACCCTGGATGTCGGACAGGACCACGGTCTTGCCCTCCTCCTGGATCAGGCCCATGGCGATACCGGAGACCGGGCGCTTAATGGGCACGCCGCCGTCCATAAGGGCGAGCGTGGAACCGCAGGTCGAAGCCATCGAAGAGGAGCCGTTGGACTCCATGACCTCGGAGACCACGCGGATGGCGTAGGGGAACTCGTTCTCGTCGGGGAGCACCGGAAGCAGGGCGCGCTCGGCCAGGTTGCCATGGCCGATCTCGCGGCGCTTGGGGCTGCCCATGCGGCCGGTCTCGCCGGTGCAGAACGGCGGGAAGTTGTAGTGGTGCATGTAGCGCTTGCCCTCGGTGGGCTCGATGGTGTCCAAGCGCTGGCCCTCGTTGAGCATGCCGAGCGACAGGACGGAAAGCACCTGGGTCTGCCCACGCTGGAACAGGCCGGAGCCGTGAACGAGCGGCAGGTAGTTGTCCTTCACCATGATGGGACGGATCTCGTCGGCGGCACGGCCGTCGACGCGCTCGCCGGTCTCGACGACCATGGTGCGCATGGCCTTCTTCTCGAGCTTCTTGAGCGCCACAGGGATCTCGCGCTCCCAAGCGGCCTGCTCCTCCTCGGTGAACTCGGCACGGATGGACTCCTTCAGAGCCTCGACCTTGCCGATACGGGAGAGCTTGTCGGCGTCGCGAAGGGCGGCTGCCATCTCGTCGTAGTGGGCGAAGATGCGCTCCTGGACCTCCTCGACGGGTTGGTCGAGCGGGTACTCCTTCTTGACGATGGGGCCGTTGACCTGCTCCCACTCGGCGACGAACTCGTGTTGAGCCTGGCAGAAGGCAGCAAGGGCTTCCTGGCCAAACTTCATAGCGGCGAGCATATCGTCCTCGGAGATCTCCTCGGCGCCGGCCTCGACCATCGAGATGAAGTCGGCAGAGCCGCCCAGCTCCAGGTCCAGATCGGAGTTATCGCGCTCCTCGTAGGTGGGGTTGACGATAAACTCGCCGGTCTCCACGTTACGGCCGATGCGCACGCAAGCAAGCGGGCCCTCGAAGGGCACGCCGCCGAGCGTCATGGCCAGAGAGGCACCCATGACGTTGATGACGTCGAAAGGGTTGACCTGGTCGGCGACGAGCGAGGTGGCGACGATGTGCACCTCGTTGCGGAAGCCGTCAGGGAAGCTCGGGCGAATCGGACGGTCGATCATGCGCGCGGTGAGCGTGGCCTTCTCGCTGGGACGGCCCTCACGCTTGAGGTAACCACCCGGGATGCGGCCGGCGGCGTACATCTTCTCGTTGAAGTCGACGGTCAGCGGGAAGAAGTCGTAGTTCTTGCGCTCCTTGGAGACGACCACGGTGTCGAGCATCGTGGTGTCGCCCTGCTTGACCAGGCAGGCGCCGGTGGCCTGCTTGGCAAGCTCGCCGGACTCAAAGGTGTAGGTCTTACCGTACAGCTCAAAGGTCTTGGATACGAGTGTCATTGTTCTCCTTTACCCCACAGGCCCCTTGCCTGCGGGCTTCTCATGTGACGTGGGCCCCCTGCCCCCGCCACGCTTCAGAGCGTGATTGTTCACGCCCTTACACAAAAAGAGCGCCCCGCTGCGCAGGACGCTCTTAGCATGTACAAATCCTACTGGATGTTGTCGCGGATGCCCAGAGCCTTGATGAGCTCACGGTACTCGACGATGTCGCTCTTCTTGATGTAGGAGAGAAGACGACGACGACGGCCGACGAGCATGAGCAGGCCACGACGGGTGTGGAAGTCCTTCTGGTGGGACTTCATGTGCTCGGTCAGCTCCTTGATGCGCTCAGTCAGGATGGCGACCTGAACCTTGGGGTTGCCGGTGTCGACCGGGGTGTTACCGAACTGGGCAGTCAGCTCCGCCTTGCGCTCTTTGGAAACAGTCATTGTTTCACCTTTCGTTTTACGTCGCCCTCGGGCGACTCGATTCGCCTCGGACTGGGAAGCCGCCGGTGGAGCGAGCAACCAAGGTCGAGGTACCAACAGGTCGGTATGTTACCACAAGCAGCCCGTGTCTGCGCATCATCACCGACCCAACATGAATTCCATCGCACGGAGGCGCTGATCGGTGTGCGTCGCAGCCCAAACATGCGAAAGCCCCAACAAAAAGGCTGCGGTATGGGGGTCGACCCTCTCGGCCATGAGCGCATCGAAGGTCATGGACATGAGGGCGCGCAGCCACGCGACCTCACCGGTCGACACCAGCTCGGCACCCGGAACGCTCGAAGCGCACGACCCGCACATGAGACCGCCCGCCTGGGGCGAAAAATACGACAACATGGGGTCTCCGCACAGCACGCAGGCCGAAAAATCGGGTCGATAGCCAACGTGCGACAGCAGCTTAAAGACATATGCCGCCACAAGTAGATCCATGTGTGCCGCGTCGAGTCCACTGCCCACCAGGGCAAGCGCTCGCTGCGTGATGGCAAAGGTAAACGGGTCCTCGGCGTCCTCGAACGAGCACACGCGCGCGACCTCGGCAATCGCGCTTGCGGCGCAAGTCGTCTCGTAATCGGGCGCGGCGCCGAGCGGCGCTTCCATAAGCTCGGCCTGAGAAACCACGTCGAGCGACCGTCCATGTGCGAGCAGCATATCGACGGTACAGAACAGCTCGCAGCGCGCCGCCAACCGCCCGCCGGGCTTACGCGCGCCCTTTGCCACGGCACGAACCTGCCGACCCCGCTCGTCAAGCATCGTCAGGATCAGGTCCGTCTCTTTGAGCTTCGTCTTGTCGAGGACGAGTACCTTCGTGCGATATGTCCGGGAGCCTGCCATGCGCGCCGCGCGCCCTTAGTCCTCGGCGTTGTAGCCAAAGCGGCGAATCTGGGCCTCGTCGTCACGCCAGCCGGCCTTGACCTTCACGTCCAGCTCCAAAAAGACCTGCGTGCCAAAGATACGCTCAAGATCGCGACGGGCGTCGATACCGATATGCTTGATCATCTCGCCGCCCTTGCCGATGATGATGCCCTTTTGGCCCTCGCGCTCGACGTAAATGGTGGCGTGCACGCGCAGCACCTTCTTGGTCTGCTCGAGCGCATCGCAGATCACGCCAACGGAGTGCGGGATCTCATCACGGGTGCGGCGCAAGACCTTCTCGCGCACAAACTCGGCAACGAGCGTCTCGTCGGAAGCGTCGGTACCCATATCCTCGGGGAACCAACGCGGACCCTCGGGCAAAAAGTGCGCAACGGTCTCGATGAAGGCATCGACGTTGAAGTTCTTGACGGACGACGTCACGATCTCGTCGTCATATTCCATGAGCTCGTGGGCGGCCTTAAGCTGTTCCATGACCTGTGCGGGGTCGGCCTCATCGGCCTTGGTGAGCACCAGAACCTTCTTGGAACGGGCATTCTTGACGCGCTCGGCAACCCAGGCGTCTCCCCTACCGATCGGTTTGGTGGCATCAATCAAAAACGCGACGACGTCGACATCGTTCAGTTCGAACAACGCGCTCTTGTTGAGCTCGGATCCCAGACCGTCCTTGGGCTTGTGAATACCCGGGGTATCGACAAAGACCAGCTGGTAGCCGGGACGGTTGACGACGGCGCGCATGCGGCGGCGGGTCGTCTGGGCCACCGGCGAGGTGATGGCGACCTTTTTACCATAGCAGGCGTTGAGCAGCGTGGACTTGCCGGCGTTGGGGCGGCCGACAAGCGCCACGAAGCCGCTGCGGAAACCGGGCTCAACATCGCCAAAGCCCACGAGGCTATCGTCCTCGTCGCACAGGGCGTCGAGTTCCTCGTCGCTCATGCCCTCAAACGGGTCGAACTCCTCGATCTCCTCGTATGCCTCGGCCGCTTCGGTATCCACCGCATCCAGGGACTCGTCATCCAGAGTTTCATCGATAGGCTGCATAGTGTCGGACATGGAAATCCCTTTCTAAATAAAGTCGAGTGCGTGGGCAAATACCAGCAATCCCACAATCGCGGCGGTGATGGAAAGTACGTATACGGAGGCGGCGGCGATATCTTTCGCACGCTTTGCCAGAGGATGGAGCTCCTGGGTCGCCAGGTCGACGATCGCCTCCATGGCGGTGTTGCACAGCTCGCCGTGAATCACCAGGCCACAGCAAATGATAACCGTGGCCCACTCGGCAATGTCGAGCCCCACAATGCAGCCGGCAATGACGGTGCACACGCCCGCCACGAGCATAACCTTGATGTTGCGCTCGGTCTTGACGGCGGTGACGAAGCCCTCCATGGCATAGGAGAACGACTTTAAGAAGGACGGATGGTCCTTGTTCGATCCGGGAATCATAGAAGGCTCCTAGTCGTGGGCATGGTTGGTGATGGGGCCGACGTGGACCAGCTTGGGGTCCTCGCCGCGCTCGAGCGCCAGATCGCGCAGGATGGCGTCCTCGCGGGCCTCCATGACCTCGGCCTCGTCGTCCTCGATATGGTCATACCCCAGCAGATGCAGCATGCCATGCACGAGCATCAGGCGGCACTCGTCGGCAGGGCCATTGCCAAAGCCGGGGGCCTGACGGGCAATGACCTGCGGGGCCAAGATGATATCGCCGAGCTCGAGCGTCTCATCGGCGGGAATATCCTCGTCAAAGGCCGAGTCGCATTCAAACGAGAGGACATCGGTAGTACGGTCGATACCACGCCACTCGTGGTTGAGTTCGTGCATCTCGTCCTCATCGACATATGAAAGGGAAATCTCAACTTCACGCTCAACGCCCTCGGCGGCAAGCACGACCTCGCAGATGTGCTCTACCTCCTGCGCGTCGAGCAGCGTATCGAGCTCGGCATCGTTGCTGATCAATACACTCAACGGGACTCCTTTCGGTCGTGCACGCGTTTCTCGCGCGCATCATCATAAGCATCGTATGCCTCGACGATGCGCCCCACCAAGGCATGACGCACCACGTCGGCACGCTCGAGGTGAGAAAATGCGACATCGTCGACACGGCCCAAAATCTTCTCGACATCCGCCAAGCCACCACGACGGCCCACCAGGTCACGCTGGCTCAGGTCGCCGGTAATCACAAACTTGGAGTTAAAGCCCAGGCGCGTCAGAAACATCTTCATCTGCTCGGGCGTGGTATTTTGTGCCTCGTCAAGCACCACGAAGGCATCGCACAGCGTGCGGCCGCGCATATAGGCAAGTGGGGCGATCTCGATCACGCCGCGCTCCATGAGCTCATCGGTGCGCTCGCGATCCATCATGTCAAAAAGTGCATCGTAGAGCGGACGCATGTAGGGATCGATCTTTTCCTCAAGGGTACCGGGCAAAAAGCCCAGGTTCTCCCCCGCCTCGACAACCGGACGTGTCAAGATCAGACGGCCCACCTCGTGACGCTTGAGCGCGGCAACGGCGAGCGCCATAGCCAGATAGGTCTTACCGGTACCGGCAGGACCCGAGCCAAACGTGATGGTATGCGAGCGGATGGCATCCACATAGCGCTTTTGCCCGAGCGTCTTGGGGCGAATGACGCGGCCGCGATACGAAAGCAGCACGTCATCGCGAAGCGACGTAGCCTCGTGCTCACCGTCGCGCAAGACAGCCAGGCAGCGAGAGACATCGTCGGCAGACAGCGTGCGCCCGGCGGCCGCCTCGCGAAAAGCGTGCTCGAAAAAGCGCGCCACGAGTTCGACCTCGTCCGGGTCGCCGCTCACGGCGATGCTATCGCCACGGGCGACCACATGAGCGCGAACCAAGCTCTCGAGCGCACGAAGGACGCCGTCGCCGGCGCCCAAAACGCGCGAGGGATCAATTCCCTCGGGAACGGTAAGTCTAATCTTCGAGGCTTCCATGAACCTCCCTGCGTGCATGGACCAAGCCGGAATCATCGACTCCGATGATAGCAACATCGAGCAGGCACGGGGCTGTAAGTCCACAGGTATCGTCAAGACGGGCATGATGGAACGAGCCGAGCGTCAGGTTGTCACCATACTCGAGCACGGCACGCTCGACCGTGCCCACGCGACGACGAGCGTCGGCAATAGCGAGCTCCTGTGCGACGGCTCGCATACGACGGCTGCGCTCGGCCATAACCTCGGGCGGCACCTGGTCGGGCATATCGGCGGCAAGGGTGCCGGGACGCTTGCTGTAGCGGAACACGTGCATACGCGAGAAACCAACACGGCGACACAGAGCCAGCGACTCCTCGAACTCCTCGTCCGTCTCACCAGGAAAACCGACGATGACATCGCACGAAAGGGACGCCTGGGGCAAGTTGGCGCGAATCATACGCACCGTGTCCTCAAAGGCCTCCGCACTATAGGGACGGCCCATGCGATGCAGGGTCGCCGTGCAGCCGGACTGCACGGGCAGGTGCAAAAACGGGGCGATACGCTGCGGATAGCGCGCCATAACCTTAAGCAGGCGCTCGGAGATATCCATGGGCTCGACCGAGGAAATGCGCACATGCGGAATAGACGTGCGCTCCATGATGGCCTCGAGCAGCTCATCGATTTCGACGTGCTCGTCGGTCGCGCTCTTGCCATCGTAGGCACCCAGGTTCACACCGGTCAGCACCACCTCGGGCACGCCGGCCTCCTGGGCCTCGCGAACTTGCTCGAGCACGGACTCGACGGGCACGGAGCGCTCGGGGCCGCGCGCCTTCCACACAATGCAATAGGTGCAGCGATGGTTGCAGCCGTCCTGAATCTTCACGCCCAGGCGAGAGCGACCGAGCGCATCGACCACCTCACCATCGCTGCAGGCGGGAACGCTATCGGACTCAACGCCCAGCACCTCGCAGACACGATCGGCGACATCGATCTTGGACGGCTCGGCGATCACGCGATCCGAAAGCTCCAGCAGCTCCTCGGGATGCAAATTGACCACGCATCCGGTCACGAGCACATAGGGCTCGTTTGGATGGGCCAGCGCATGACGGACGGCCTTACGGGTCTTAGCCTCGGCCTCGCCCGTAACGGCACAGGTGTTAATGACGATCAAATCGGCATCCTGGGGCTCCACAATAGCAAAGCCCAGGCGCATAAGATCGGCAGTGATACGGTCAGACTCAACCCGGTTGACACGGCAGCCGAGGTTGACGACGGAAATATGGGGTGCGAGCACGCGGGCTCCTTAATCGAGGATATCGTCGAGGGCACTCTTGATACGGTCGGTCACCGACTTCTTACCGGAAGCGACGTCATCGCCCATCTCATCGGCAAAAGCACGGAGCAGCTCGCGTTGCTTATTGGAAAGATTGGTGGGAACGACCACGCGCAGTTGCACGATCAGGCGACCACGCGAACCGCCACCGCCAATGCGCGGCATGCCGTAATTATTGACGCTCACGGTGTCGCCGTACTGGGCGCCGGCGGGAACCGTCACCTTAACGACCTCGTCCGGCATAATGCCCTCGACCTCGATCTCGCAGCCAAGCGCAGACTGCGCAATCGAGATATCGCTCACGAGGTACAGGTCGTCACCGTTGCGCTTAAAGCGCTCATGGTCGGCAACGCGCACGTTGACAATCAGGTCGCCCGAAGGCTCGCCGCGAAGGCCGGCCTCGCCAAAGCCGCTCACACGCAGCTGGCGACCGGTCGAAACACCGGCGGGAATATCGATGTCGATCTTTTCATGCGAAGGCGTGCGGCCTTGACCGTCGCAGGTCTCGCAGGGATGATCGATAACCGTGCCCTCGCCATGGCAGTCGGGGCAAGGCGAGGAAGACTGAACCTGGCCCAAAAACGATCGCTGAACCGTCGTGACGTAGCCCGTACCGTGGCAGCGGCCGCACTGCTTTTCCTGTGCGCCCTCTGCCCTACCGGTGCCATTGCAGTCCTCGCAAGGAGCAAGGCGGTCATAGCTGATTGTCTTTTTGCAGCCGAGCGCCGCCTCCTCGAGCGTCACCGAAAGCGAGATGGCCATGTCTCGTCCGCGACGACGCTCACGACGGCTGCGGGCGCCACCGCCGGCACCGCCGCCAAAGAACGACGAGAACAGGTCGTCCATGCCCATGCCACCAAAGATATCGTTGATATCGACGTAGCCCGAACCACCAGGGCCGTCGGCAGTGCCGTAACGGTCGTAGTTAGCACGCTTCTGCTCATCGGAAAGAACGGAATAGGCCTCGTTGAGCTCCTTGAACTTGGCCTCGGCCTCGGGGTCGTCCGAAACATCCGGATGTACGGTACGGGCCTTCTTTAGAAACGCACGCTTAATCGTCCGCGCGTCGGCATCCCTGTCGACGCCAAGCACCTCGTAGTAATCCCTATTTTCCGACACGACCGAATCCTTCCGACTTTCATTATTGTCACAGTGCGTCCTATACCCAAGCTGGGCCGACCGCAAACAAAGGGTTTGATGTTATTGCATTTGGTACGGCGAAAGCATGGCCCGTTGCGAGCAGCTTGCGAACCAAACCGACACGAGCGCGAACATGAAGCCATTAGCAAAACCGTTGGCAAACTGCATCGCACCGCGCTTCCACCACAGCAGGCTGCGATGAAGCACACCGTCCGAAAGCACCATGAACAGGCCCATGGTAAACGGAATAAAGCACATCACGGCAAAGGCCGAGAACACACCCGAGATGGCCGAGAGTACCAAAAACGGCGCTACGATGCCCATCAGGTAAAAACCGGTACGAGCTTTGCCTTCCAAGCGCTCGGCCTCAACATGGGCACGGCCGACCAGGTCGCCGCCCGCGGCACCGTTGGTGCCAGCATGACCCATGCCGCCAATGCGGACCTCGTCGCCATCGTGCGTGCCGGCAGGAAACTCAATCGTCTGCTCGGAGGTTACGCGAGTACGACCGCTGCCGCCGCAATCAGGGCAGGGATCGGCCACGACTTTACCGGAACCGCCGCACTCGGGGCAGACCGACTGGAACGTACCCGCACCAAACAGGAAGGACAGGTCGACGTCGATGTGGCCGCGGCCGCCACAGCTCGGGCAGGTATGGGCATGCTCAGACGAAACGGAGCCCGAACCGCCGCAGTTGTTACAGGTATCGAAGCGCGTGTAGCGGACGGTCTTGCGGGCACCGCCCTTGGCCTCCTTGGCGTCGAGTTTGATATCGACGACCACGTTGGCGCCGTTCTCGGGATTGTAGGCAGCCTGTCCACGACGCTGCTGGCCCCAGGCGCCACCAAAGGGAAAGCCGCCCTCAAAAGGACTGCCATAACCCGTGCTGCCGGCGTAGCTGCCACCATAGGGCGAAGCCGTAGGAGCACCGGCAAAGGGACTGCCAGAACGCATGGCGTCGTAGCGCGCACGTTTTTGCTCATCCGAAAGCACGGCGTAGGCCTCGGAAACCTCTTTAAACTTTTCCTCGGCATCCGGCTCTTTGTTGACGTCCGGATGGAGCTTGCGGGCCTTTTGCTGGAAGGCCTTTTGAATATCACGCGAGGTGGCGTCCTTGGAGACACCCAAAATCTCGTAGTAATCTTTTTCGTTCATCGTCGCCATGCGCGGCAACCTCCTGCTCACAGCAGCGTATATATTGCGGTAATTCTACCCGAGCGGCCTAAGCTAGATCCCAAAACAGCTCGAACAGAACATTTCCATCGAGCCAGCCCAGGTGTGTCGGCGCCAGACGAGCTCGAACATGGCCCGCGACGACATCTGCCGAAGTGAAGGGTCCCTCATGGACCCCGAGCGTCTCGGGCACCCAAGTGGCAAGACCCAATTCGAGCGCGCGATCGCAGGCAGCTGCCAGCTCGCCCGTTGGGATGACACGAATCGCGCGAACCAACAGGTCGGACGCGACACCGCGCGTCATGCGGCAAGCAAGCATCAGGTCTTCGGCCGCGGCCTCGCGCTGCGAGAGATATTCGGCCTCGAACGCCGTCGCGTCATCGTTACGTTGCACCAGACGCACGCGATACGAATCGCCTCGAGAAGAAACACCGGGAAACAGCCCGGCCAAGCGGTCGAACTCCTCGGCATTGAGCATACCGGCAGCAGAGCGACCCAAGCCCAGATAGCCCTGTCCGGTCCAGTAGGCAATGTTGTGGGCGCACTCATGGCCGTCGAGCGCGTAGCTTGCCACCTCATACGGGTGATAGCCAGCCGCACCCAGGCGCTCACGCGCCGTGTCCATGCACGCAGCTTGAAAATCCTCGTCGGGCTCGAGCGACTCGTCGCGGCACGCCATGCGATAGAGGGGCGTCCCCTCCTCGAGCGTGAGCGGGTAAACCGACACATGATGCGGCGCCGCCACCAGCACGCCATCGAGCGTGCGCTTCCAACTCGCTGCGGTCTGCCCGGGAAGTCCGCACATAAGGTCGCACGACACGTCAAGCCCAGCGGTCTTGACTGTCGCGATGGCGGCGAGCGCCCGATCGGCATCGTGAATACGGCCGATAGCGGTAAGTTCGGTGTTATCGAGCGTTTGCACGCCCAGAGAGACGCGTGTGACACCAACCTTGGCAAGTGCAGCGGCAAGCTCGGCGGTCAGCGACTCGGGATTGGCCTCGCAGGTAAACTCAACGGGGGCGCACCACGCACGAATACGCCGCGCCAGCTCCACCAGGCGCTCCCCCGCCAGCGACGGCGTACCGCCGCCAACATAGACGGTGCGGATCTGGTCAAGGGCACCAGCCTTGCCAAAAGCATCGAGACGCGCGAACAACTGCTCAAAATAGGCATCGAGCGCAGCGCTCAGATCACACGGAGCAAAGCTGCGCGAGTCAAAGTCGCAGTACCGGCACTTTTGGGCGCAAAACGGCACGTGCACGTACAGCGCGGTAACGGCCACCCTTAAGCCTCCAGCGGATGAGGGGGCACCGATTCGCCGGCGGCAAGTGCGGCCTCGCAGGCCACCACATCGCGCTCGATCTCATCGACCAGCGCCATAAACTCCTCATACGTGGAGCAGCGCACCACATGGGCACGCCAAGCGGCGGCATGGGGCATGCCTTTTAAGTACCAGCTTGCGTACGTACGGGCACGCGACATGAGCGGCAGGAGCTCATGTGTCAGCGTTAGGTGCTCACGCAGGGCGTCCAGGCGCTCGACGGAGCTGCGAACCGGCACCGGTATGCCATCGAGCGCAAGGGCGCGAGCATCGCCAAACACCCACGGGTTCCCGTAGATACCGCGCGCGATAAACACCGCGCTGGCGCCCGAGTTGCGCAGATGCTCCGCGGCATCCTCGGCGGTAAACACGTCGCCCGAACCGATCACGGGAATCTCAACGGCGTCGGCAACCTCATCGACGACCGACCAATCGGCCTGGCCCGTATAGAGCTGCGTGGCGCAGCGGCCATGCACCGCCACCGCGGCGGCACCGGCGCCTTCGAGCATCTGGGCAAACGTCGCGGCATTACGGTCCTCGGCATAAAAGCCTTTGCGAATCTTGACGGTCACGGGTACATGCGCCGCGCCCACCGCCGCCTCGACGATCTTCTCGGCCAAATCGGGCGTGCGCATGAGCGCCGAGCCCTCGCCCTTGGTAACGACCTTGCGGGCGGGGCATGCCATCTTGATATC
>CABPWH010000058.1 GCA_902461085.1 uncultured Collinsella sp.
CGCGGAGCCTCTTCCCAGCGCTTAGCGGGGGCAAGCCACGGCCTGCACGTATTGAAAAAATCATCATCGAATCTATCAGTATGGCATCGGACAAAACGTTTTGCCCCACCAGTTGTCGAATTACCGCGCCGCCGTCACATATCAAACGCCAAAATGTGCGAGACTGTCTTGTGCAATTGTGTCGGCCGAGGGAGCGCCGGCGCTCGATTCGCATGGAGTAACCCACAACGATGCTGCTTACGCAAACGACAACGCCCGAGGACGTCAAGGCTCTCGACCGCGCCGAGCTTCCGCTGCTCTGCGGCGAGATTCGCCACGCCATCCTCGAAAGCTCCGCCGCTGTCGGCGGACACGTTGCCCCCAACCTGGGCGTCGTTGAGCTTACGGTTGCGCTTCATCGCGTGTTTAACTCCCCTATCGACAAGATTGTCTTTGACGTTTCGCACCAGACCTACGCCCACAAGGCGCTGACGGGACGCGCGTACACTTATATCGATCCGAAGCGTTATGGTGAGGCTTCTGGCTTTGCCAATCCCGACGAGTCCGAGCATGACCTGTTTGCCATGGGGCACACCTCCACGTCGGTGAGCCTGGGCTGCGGCCTGGCGCACGCTCGTGACCTGGCGGACGATGCATACAACGTCATCGCCATCATTGGCGACGGCTCGCTTTCGGGCGGCCTGGCGTTTGAGGGCTTCAACAATGCCGCCGATCTCGATAGCAACCTGATCATCATCGTCAACGATAACGACCAGTCCATCGCCGAGAACCACGGTGGCCTCTATCGCAATCTGGCCGAGCTGCGCGCCAGCAACGGTACCTGTGAGCGCAACGTTTTCCGCGCGATGGGGCTCGACTACCGCTATCTGGACGCCGGTAACGATGTGGTGGCCCTCGTCGACGCGCTGCAGGAGCTGCGCAATATCGATCACCCCATCGTGCTGCACGTCTCGACCGCCAAGGGCAAGGGCTTTGAGCCAGCCCAAAACGACCCCGAGCGCTGGCATCACGTAGGCCCCTTTGACATGGCGACCGGCCGCAAGCTCTGCCCGGGCCATCCGAGCGAGCCCGCACCGCGCACCTATGCCGACATTACGGGCGAGGCGCTCAGCACCGCCATCGAGCGCGATTCGCAGGTCGTGGGCATCACGGCCGCCACGCCCTACATCATGGGCTTTACACCCGAGCTTCGCGCTGCGGCAGGTAAGCAGTTTGTCGACGTGGGTATTGCCGAGGAGCACGCCGTAACTTTTGCCACCGCGCTTGCGCGCTCGGGCGCCAAGCCAGTCTTTGGTGTGTACGGCACGTTTTTGCAGCGCGCCTACGACGAGCTGTGGCACGACCTGTGCCTCAACGATGCCCCCGCAACCATCTTGGTGTTTGGCGCGTCGATCTTTGGCACCACATCCGAGACGCACCTCTCGTTCTTTGATATTTCCATGCTGGGCGCTCTTCCCAACATGCGCTACTTGGCGCCGGCCTGCATGGAGGAATACCTGTCCATGCTGAGCTGGTCGCTCGACCACCGCGAGCATCCCGTGGCGATCCGCGTACCGGGCATTGGCCTGGTTAGCCGCCCCGATTTGGCGCCCGCCGAGGACACCGACTACAGCGCCGTTCGCTACAACGTGGTGCGCCAGGGCCGCGACGTTGCCGTGCTCGCGCTCGGCGATTTCTTTGAGCTAGGCGAGCGTGTGGCAAACCGCTTGGCCGCCGAGTACGGTATCGAAGCCACGCTCGTCAACCCGCGCTTCGCAACCGAGCTCGACCGCGAGTTCCTCGACAGCCTTGCCGCCGAGCATCGCGTCGTCGTCACCCTCGAGGACGGCATCTTGGACGGCGGCTGGGGCGAGCGCGTGGCGTGCTACCTGGCCTGCACGCCCGTGCGCACGCGCACCTTCGGCATCGCCAAGGGCTTCCCCGACCGCTACGACCCCAACGAGCTGCTCGCTCAGAACGGTATGACGGTCGAGAACATGGCCGCCGAAGCCGTAAGGCTACTCAACGAGTAAGAAAACCTCCGCAAGGGAAGCATCCCTGCGGAGGTTTTAATTTTCGCGACGCGATTATCTCAATCTGTAACATCTAGAGCCCGAATTCCCGTCTAACTGTTACAGATTGAGACATTCGAATTCCCCTGAAGAGAAAATCTCGATCTGTAACAGTTAGAACCCATTTCCTCGTCTACCTGTTACAGATTGAGACAAAGCAGCGAGGCAGGCCGTCACATCTGCAAGAACCACCACAAAGGTGCCTGTCCCTTTTTGGTAGGTAGAATAACCCATAAGGTAAGTATGTTTCTGAGTTATTTCGTGTTGACCCATTTGAGCGCGATAGGGTATAACTCTACTCAACCGCTAGGGATTTTATTGAGAAAGGTGTTCTACCATGAGCAAGAACCTCTCCCAGCAGGTCGTTCTCGACCGCCGCGGCTTCGTTGCCGCCACCTTCGCAACCGTCGCCGGCCTTGGTCTTGCCGGCTGCTCCGACACCAGCGCCGAGGCCGACAAGGGTTCCGCCGCCGGCTCCTCCAAGGGCTCCGAGGATACCGAGGCTTCCACCACGCTCGACGCTAAGGCATTCGACAAGCTCGTCGACAACGGCCCCAAGGCCGATGACGACGCCATCGCCGCCAGCACCTGGGCGACGGCCGTCAAGGACGCCGGCGTCTTTAAGATCGGTGGCGTTCAGACCTCCACGCTCTTCTCCCTCCTCAACGAGAAAGACGGTCAGACCCGCGGCTTCGATGCCGGCATCGCGCAGCTTCTGTCCAACTACATCTTGGGCGAGAACAAGGTCGAGATCACCCAGGTGACCTCGGACACGCGCGAGTCCGTCCTGCAGAACGGCCAGGTCGATGCCGTCTTTGCCACCTACACCATCACTGACGAGCGCAAGAAGCTCGTCTCCTTCGCCGGCCCCTACTACTACACCCAGCAGGCCATCCTGGTGCTCGCCGATAACGACGACATCAAGAGCGTCGACGACCTGGCCGACAAGAACGTCGCCGTCCAGTCTGGCTCCAACGGCCCCGCCATCCTGGAGGAGTTCGCTCCCAAGGCCAGCCAACAGGAGTTCAAGACCGACGAGGAGGCCCGCCAGGCACTCCAGCAGGGTCGCGTTGACGCCTACGTCATCGATAACAACATGCAGCAGAGCGCCCTGGTCCGCGAGCCCGGCAAGTACAAGATCGCCGGCAAGCCCTTCGGCAGCAAGGAGCCCTATGGCATTGGCCTGCCGCTCGATTCCGACGGTGTCGCCTTTGTCAACGACTTCCTTAAGAAGATTGAGGACGATGGCACCTGGACCGAGCTGTGGCAGATCTGCATCGGCGACCGTACGGGCGACACCAATGTTCCCGAGCTGCCCGAGATCGGCGCCTAGGCAGCGAGCCTGGTAACGGCCGCAACGAAACCATACGGAAACGCATGATGCGCTTTATTGCGGTAAACTGTTTCCTCACTGAGTTGTCGGGGCTTCCGTACACACGGGAGCCCCTTTCCTTATCGGCAGGAGGTCCGCATGAGTCTCTCCGAACTCTGGTCGCTCTATGGCCAGAACTATATCGACGCGCTGCTAGCAACCTGGGGCATGACGCTTGAGTCGTTTGCCATCGCCATGGTACTGGCCGTCGCCGTCACCGTGATGCGCGTGTCGCCGCTCAAGCCGCTGCGCGTCTTTGGCGACCTGTATGTCCAGGTCTTCCGTAACATCCCCGGCATCGCGCTGCTCATCATCGTCGTCTACGCACTGCCACCGCTCAAGGTCGTCCTGCCCTACCGCACCTGTGTTATCGTCGCCACGGTCCTTTTGGGCTCGGCCTTTGGTTCCGAGAACTTTATGAGCGGCATCAACACCGTCGGCGTCGGTCAGGTCGAAGCCGCCCGTTCGCTCGGCATGAGCTTTAACCGCATCCTCGCCAAGATCGTGATTCCACAGGCGCTGCGTTCGAGCGTGCTGCCCATGACCAACCTCTTTATCGCCGTCATGCTCACCACCGCGCTCGGCAGTCAGGTGCCGCTTAAACCGCAGGAGCTCACCGGCGTGGTGAGCTACATCAACACGCGCTCGCTCGGCGGCGTCGCCGCGTTCTTTATCTCGGCGCTCGGCTACCTGGGCACGGCCTTTGTGGTGAGCCACATTGGCAACTACATCGATAAGAAGGTGAGGATCCTCCGATGAGCAAGCACTCCTCCCCCGCGCTCACCATGCGCGATGCGCTCTACGAGGCTCCCGGCCCCAAGATGCGCGCCAAGATTCGCATCGGCACCGCCATCTCGCTTGTTGCCGTCGCCGCGCTCGTCGCCCTCGTGTTGCAGCGCTTTTATGTGACCGGCCAGCTTTCGGTCCACTATTGGTATTTCTTTACGCACCTCACCACCTGGAAGTTCTTGCTTGCCGGCTTTGAGGGCACCGTTAAAGTCGCACTCACCGCTGGCGCCATCGCGCTGGTGCTGGGCTTAGCCCTTATGCTCGGCCGCACCAGCGACATTATGCCGCTGCAGCTGGTCTGCCGCGTGCTCACCGATTTCTTCCGTGGCGTACCGAGCCTGCTGTTCATCTACTTCTTCTTTTTGGTGCTGCCCCAGTACAAAATTGCGCTGCCGTCGTTTTGGATGCTCACGCTTCCCGTCGCGCTCGCTGCCGCCGGCGTGCTGGCCGAGATCTTCCGCGCCGGCGTCAACGCCGTGCCGCGCGGCCAGGTCGAGGCAGCCCAGGCACTCGGTCTCTCCAAGGCTAAAATCACCTTTAAAATCGTGTTGCCGCAGGCTATTCGGTTTATCATTCCATCCTTGATTTCGCAGCTTGTGGTCGTGGTCAAGGACACCACCGTCGCCTACGTTGTGAGCTACCCCGACCTCATGCAAAACGCCCGCGTGCTCATTACCAACTACGACGCCCTCGTGTCGGTCTACCTGGTAATCGCGGTCATCTACATCCTCATCAACGTCGCGATCAACAAGGCCGCTGTCTATGTTTCGCACAAGACCGGCGCGACCATCATCCGCTAACGCTTTACCATTTCGAGTCATAAGGAGCCGAGCACCATGGCACAGAGCACTTCTTCCACCGGCAATCAGCCGCTGATCGAGCTCAAACACGTCGATAAGCACTATGGCGACCTGCACGTCCTCAACGACATCAATCTCTCGGTCGACCGCGGCGAGGTCGTCGTTGTAATTGGCCCCTCGGGCTCGGGCAAGTCGACCATGTGCCGCACCATCAACCGCCTGGAAACCATCGACTCGGGCGAGATCCTCATCGAAGGCGAGCCCCTGCCGCAAGAAGGCAAGGACCTTGCCCGCATGCGCGCCGAACTGGGCATGGTGTTCCAACAGTTCAACCTGTTTGCACATATGACGGTGCTGCAGAACGTCATGCTGGGACCGGTCGATGTGCTGGGTGTCTCCAAAGAC
Source organism: uncultured Collinsella sp. (assembly GCA_902461085.1). Lineage (GTDB taxonomy): Bacteria > Actinomycetota > Coriobacteriia > Coriobacteriales > Coriobacteriaceae > Collinsella. The sequence goes on from CABPWH010000058.1 coordinate 5,418, forward strand.
GAGGCCCGCGAGCGCGCCATGGACCTGCTGGGCCGCGTGGGTGTGGCCGAGCAGGCCGATAAGGTGCCCGCACAGCTCTCGGGCGGCCAGCAACAGCGCGTAGCCATCGCCCGCTCGCTTGCCATGCAGCCCAAGGCCATGCTTTTTGACGAGCCCACGAGCGCCCTTGATCCCGAGATGATCAACGAGGTGCTCGAGGTCATGGTGCGCTTGGCGCAGCAGGGCATGACGATGATCGTCATCACGCACGAGATGAACTTTGCCCGCCGTGTGGCCGACCGCGTCGTCTTTATGGCCGACGGCCAGATCGTGGAAACCGGCACGCCCGACGAGTTCTTCGACCACCCCCAGACCAAGCGCGCCCAGGACTTCCTCAACTCCATCAAGGGCCACTAACCAGACCGCCCACCCGCCAGCCATGCCCATCCAAACTCGAAAGTTACACCTATGATCGGAGCTCGCACTTCATCGTCATACACCCCACACGTCGACGTCGCCCCCGCCGACCGCCCACTCATCCTCGTCGCACCGCGCTGGGAAGAGGCAGAGCCGTTTTTAACCGAGATGCTCTCCCCCAACGAGGAAATCGCAAGTGTCTTTGTCGATGCCATCCTTGCCGCTGGCGGCCTGCCGCTGCAGATGTCCATCACCGAGGACATTGAGGTCATCCGTCATTACGTTGAAATCGCTGACGGTATCGCCATTCCCGGCGGCCCCGATGTCAATCCCAAACGTTGGGGCGATGATCGACCCTACGACCCCACCCTTTGCTGCGAGATCCGCGATAGTTTTGAGTTTAAGCTGGTCGACGAGGCACTCCGCGCCAAAAAGCCGCTCTTTACCACCTGTCGCGGCACGCAGCTGCTCAATGTCGCCACTGGCGGCACCCTGTGCATGGATGTGCCGAGCCTGGGTGCTCGCGAGGGCCGCACGCAGTGGCGCCACACCCACGTGCTCAACGACCCCGTGCATCCCGTCGAGGTCGTGCCGGGCTCGCTGCTGGAGCGCGCGGTTGGCGGGCACAGGCTGATCCAGACCAACTCGGCACATCACTGCTGCGTCGATCGTCTGGGCAAAAGCACGCGTTTGGTCGCCAAGGCAACCGACGGCGTTCCCGAGTGCATCGAGGTCGAAGGCCAACCCTTCTGCCTGGGCGTGCAATGGCACCCTGAGTACACGTGGAAGACGCTCGAGACCGACTTTAACCTGTGGAAGTCGTTTGTCGAGGCAGCGGCAAAGGTTAAGCAGGCCCGTTAGTTCGCGAACCGCACAACAGACAAGGGCTCCCCGCCGGCCACATGGTCCGACGGGGAGCCCTTTTACCTATATGTAGCCGGCACACAGCCCAAGGCTCGCAAGCCCTTATTCAGCCGCCTCGCGCAGGGCCGACATCGTCGCCGCATATTGCTGCTGCAGCGCATGCATTCCCTCGCGAGCGCCGTCAACGGTATCGGCACCGCGCAGCGCCTCGGTCACCACGACCGCCGGCTCGTACAGATTATCGAATCCCAGGTTCTGGCTCACGCCTTTGAGCGTGTGCGCTGCCATAAACGCACCTTCGGCGTCTCCTGCCGCCATGGCGGCCTCCAGCTTGTCCATGCTCTCGTCATCCAAAAACTTGAGGGCAAAGCGGCTAAGCATTTCCTCGCCCATCAGCCGAGCGCACGCGTCATCATAATTGGCGCCAATCTTCTCATACGCCTCACGCATGGAAATCATGGATTAAAACTCCTTTGGTCAAACTAAATCGTGGGAAACGCGACAACGTCGGCGGGGCGTGCCAACGTCTCGGCAATACGGTCTTGCACCTCGAGCAGGCAGTCGAGCAACAGCGGGTTAAAGGTGCCGCACTTACCGTCCAAGATCATCTGGATCGCCTCCTTGTGCGGGATAGCGTCCTTGTACACGCGCACGCTCGTCAGCGCATCGTACACGTCGGCCACCGAAACCACCTGTGCGGCAATGGGAATTTCGTCGCCCTTAAGGCCATCGGGATAACCCTTGCCGTCCCAGCGCTCGTGGTGCCAACGCGCGATCTGGTACGCATATTCCATAAGCGCATTGCCGGCGTGATGGCTACCCAGCTCACGCAGCATGTCGGCGCCAATCGTGGTATGCGTCTTCATAATCTCGAACTCCTCGGGCGTAAGGCGTCCGGGCTTGTTGAGAATCGCATCGTCTATCGACATCTTGCCGATATCGTGTAGCGCCGAAGCCAGGGCGATCGTGGAGCGTTCCTCATTGTCGAGGGAGATCGTGCCGCTACGCCGGACCAGACAGCCAAGCAGCAGCTCGGTCAGCTTCTCGATGTTCGTAACGTGCCTGCCGCTCTCGCCGTTACGAAGCTCCATAACGCCGGCCATGATGTCGATGAGCATGCGACTGTTCTTGACGCGCTCGTTGTACTGCTGGGACAGCAGGTTCGTCAGGCGGCGCTGTTTGGCGTATAGGCGGATGGTGTTGCTCACACGGCGGCGCACGACACGGGAGTCAAACGGGCGGTTGATATAGTCCGAGGCGCCCACCTCGTACGCGCGCAGAACCATATCATCGGAATCTTCGCTCGAAATCATGATGACGGGCAGATTGTCACTAACCGATCGGCGCGACAGATCGGCCAGCACCTCAAAGCCGCTTACGCCCGGCATGACAATATCCAGCAGCACGAGCGACAACTCATCGCCATAGCGGTCGACCATGTCGAGCGCCGCACGACCGTGGTCGGCCTCGAGGATGCAATACTCGTCCTTGAGCATCTCGCTGAGAATGGCTCGGTTCATCTCGGAGTCATCGACAATAAGCACCAAAGGCTTTTCGCTTTGGAAGGCCTCGATGGAATCGGCATCGGTCACGACCGTACCGGCTTTTGCCTTAGCGCGGCTCAGTAACTGGACAGCGCGGCCAACGCCCTCATCGACCGTCTCGCCATGAATGCGAACGCCACCAACACATGCCGTCAAGCTCACGTACTCATGGCCCGGAATAATCGTGGAATGAACGGCATCGGATACCTGACGCAGGCGACGGGCGAAGTCATCGGAGGGAATATTGGGCATGACGGCCACAAACTTGTCGCAGCCATAGCGCACAAGCTCGTCAGTCGAACGAATACCGCTGCGCATGGCTGTCGCCACAGCACCGAGCGCAAGGTCGCCGGCATGACGGCCACACGTATCGTTGAAGACCCTAAAATCATCAAGATCGATCATCGCAATGCCGGCATTCATGCGGGCGCTACGGAGCTTTTCCTCGTAATATCGGCGATTGCGCACGCCCGTCAGCACGTCGGTGTAGACAAGGTCCTCTTCTGTGGCCTCTTGCTCATCAATCGGACGCACCATCAGCAAGACGTGAGGCTCACCCTCGACCTTTAGAGGGCGCAGACGGGCGCGGTACTCAACACCATCGTTGAGCAGTTGCTCCGACACCTCACCCGAATCTGCCAAGGCCTCAAGACTCGACTGACGCAGACAAGGGCAGCGATCGCCGGCGAGCAAGCAGTTAGGCTCGCTCTTAATCTGGTCGGCCGACAGCAAACGCACCACGGGGTAGGTCTGCGCGACGCGGGCGACCTCGGCGGCAGCCTCCTCGTCGGTTAGATTGGCCTCGTGATTATTGAGCATATGGGGCCCTTTCGATAGCTTCGCATAGTAGCGGTGGGTTCCAAATGTTACAAGGGTAACACCTTGCCGATGCAGGTAAGCACGTGAATGCTGTTACATTTTTATGAGTTGGCAGACGGTGCGATTGAAGCCGCAGACGTGAGGTTTTGAGCACGTTTGTCAACACGGCCGAAACGTTTGCGGATGAAGTCTGCTTTGGCTATTGCGGGTGCTAGAACCCCAGGATGCCACGGACAGTCTGGGCAGCCGCTACCGGGCGATCGCGCAGGCCGTTGTGCGCGCCGGGAACCATTACGAGTGGACAGTCCAAAAGCTCAGCCGCCACCCTCGTACCCGCCTCGCGAGGCGTGCCAATCGAGAGCTCGCCCAGGAGCACGGCGGCCACCGTTTTCGACGCGCGAACGCTATCCCAATCGGGAACGCAGGTCATAGTAATCCCGTATTCGTTCGCCATGAAACTGCGGCCGTTGCGCAGGGCATGCTTGGCTTCTGCCTCGGTTAACTTGGGGACCTCAGGGTCCGAATCGCCGATGGCGCCCAGGAAGGCCCGTAATGCCCTGGAGACCTTTCCCGCGGCGATCATCTCGAGCAAAACCGGAGCCGCGCCCAGGCCGGCGCCCTCATCCGTCACGGCGGGTTCATGCAGAATCACACGCGAGATTATGGCGGGGTTTGCACGGAGAAGCTCCAGGGCCACCAACGTACCGGCACTGTGCGCGAGCACGTTTGCCGGAGCGCCAATATGCTCGATAACGGCCTGCAGGTCGGCGGCTTGGACGGCGAGGTCGTAGCGTCCGTCTGCAGCGTCGCCACTCTCGCCGCAACCGCGGCGGTCGTAGGCAATGACGCGATAGTCACAGGCGAGCTCGCGGGCGATACCGTCAAAAAAGACACCGTCGACGCAGGCGCCGTGCACGCACACCAAGGCGGGTGCATCAGGCGATACATCCGGGCCGGCATATTCGCGACAGGCAATCGTGGTGCCCGCATTCTCGACCGTAAATTCCATGTTGTGCCCCATCGTCTTGCGTTTTGTTAACAGATTAACTGTACCCGACCCGATACCTTTCATGACGCGGCATCGAAGGCAGAGTTAAAAAACGAAACCTGCAAAGCACAAGCCCGGACCATACGTTGGAGCCGATGCTATGCTTAAGGTCAATTGTCTTGAGGAGCTTTTACCTATGTCTACGTTTCTAAATGCCAGCCCCATCTTTGGGCCCGTTCGCAGCCGTCGCCTGGGCCTTTCGCTCGGTGTCAACATGATGCCGGCCAGCGGCAAAATCTGCACGTTCGACTGCATTTACTGCGAAAACGGCCTCAACGCCGAACGTCCCTGCCACGAGCCGTATAACACGGCTGCCGTGGTACTCGACGCACTCGAGGCCAAATTGCGCGAGATGGCAGTCGAAGGTGAGCTGCCCGATGTAATCACCTTCGCAGGCAACGGCGAGCCCACCGCCGCGCCGGAGTTTCCGCAGGCCATCGCCGGCGCCGTCGCGCTGCGCGACGAGCTTGCCCCAAACTCCAAGATCGCCGTGCTTTCCAACGGCACGCGCGCCGACCGTCCCGAGGTGCACGACGCGCTCATGATGGTCGACGACAACATCCTCAAGCTCGATACGGTCGACCCGGCATTTATCCAGCTGCTCGACCAGCCCGTTGGCCCCTACGACGTCGAGCACCAGATTGAGACGTTCGCAGGCTTTGAAGGTCACGTTATTATCCAGACGATCTTTTTGACCGGCGAGTATCAGGGCAAGCTCATCGACAACACCGGCGAGGAGTACGTCGGCCCCTGGCTCGCGGCGCTTGAGCGCATTCGCCCACAAGAAGCAACCATCTACACGGTAGCGCGCGAGACACCGGTCGCCGGCCTTGCCAAAGCAGCGCCCGAGGCGCTCGACACGATCGCTGCACGCGTGTGCGCCCTCGGCATTCCCTGCCAGGTGAGCTACTAGCAAAACCACGCAGCAGCTAGTGTCCGCCATCCCACTCCATCAGTTGCGGTGATATAGTTCCTGTTTATGCTGTTAAACCGCTTAAATCGGAACTATATCACCGCAACTTTTATGGACGCGTGAGTGGGCTATACTAGCTGCGGATGAAAGGAAGTTAGCCATGTATGACAAAGGACCCGTGCCCGGCCGCAACGACGCTTGCTGGTGCGGCAGCGGCAAGAAATACAAGAAATGCCACAGCGCCTTTGATGAGCGCCTCGAGCGCTTGTGGGAAGAGGGCTGGGAGGTTCTGCCCCGCACGCTCTACAAGACGCCCGCCGATATCGAGGGCATCAAGCGCTCGGCCGCCATCAACGTGGGCGTGCTCGATTACGTAGGCGAGCACATCGCCGCGGGCATGACCACCAACCAGATCGACCAGATGATCTACGACTACACCGTCGAGCACGGCGGCACGCCGGCCGACCTCAACTACGAGGGCTACCCCAAGAGCGTGTGCACCTCGATCAACGACGTCGTCTGCCACGGTATCCCCTGCGATACGGATGTGCTGCACGAAGGCGACATCATCAACGTGGATTGCTCCACGATCCTGGACGGTTACTTTAGTGATTCGAGCCGTATGTTCTGCATCGGCGAGGTCTCGGCCGAGCGCCAGCGCCTGGTCGACGTCACTCGTGCCAGCGTGGAGGCGGGTCTGGCCGCCGTCAAGCCGTGGCGGCACGCACCA
>CABPWH010000059.1 GCA_902461085.1 uncultured Collinsella sp.
TTGATCATCTCCCCCCCGGCCCCGCCCCCCACTCCCACACCGGCTCCCGCTGCACCTGCGGCCGGCGCATGGACCTGCAGCTGCGGCGCCACCAACACCGGCAAGTTCTGCTCCGAGTGCGGCAGTCCCGCGCCCGCCCCGGCACCGGCCAAGTGGTTCTGCCCCAACTGCGGTAGCGAAAACGGCGGCAAGTTCTGCAGCAACTGCGGAACGCCCAGGCCCTAGCCCCTCTATCTGGTAATTGGCGGGGGTTCCGCCACCCCCGCATTTGTTTCTATAGGTTTCGTTCGATAAAGGAGGACACCATGAAGACAACGTTCAAAAAGTCCGTACTCGCATTTCTGACATGCGTCCTGGCGCTCGCCTTTGCCCTGACGGGCTGCAGCGGCGGCGGCAAAGACCCCAAGGCCAACTTCGTCGGCAGCTGGGAACTCTCGGGTGGAACCCTGGAGGGCGAAGAGCTGACCGATGAGTACATGAAGATGCTCGAGGATTGGGGTGTCCACTGCGTCCTGATTCTCGATGAGGACGGCACAGGCGCCCTCGACCTCTTCCTTGAAGTCGTCGACCTGAAATGGGAGGCAAAGGACGCCGCCACCGTAACCATCACCGCCGAAGACGAGTCGCATGACATGAAGCTCAAGGACGGCAAACTCATTCTCGAAGAAGATGACGGCAATCTTGTCTTTGCCAAGTCCGACAAGGACCTGTCCGGTACGGTGAAGAAGGATCGCGAGGCGGCCGAGAAGGAAGAGGAGATCGATGAGGCCGTCGAAGACGACGATGTCCAGAGCGTCGAAATCTCCCCCGCCGTCACCGTCGCCGATGACGACCTGTGCACTATCACCATCACCGAGAAGTTCAAGGACGACTGGGGCGACATCGGCTTTGTCGTCAACATCACCAACAAGAGCGACAAGGACCTGACCTTCTACGCTCCTTCCGGCAAGACCAACGTCAACGGCACCATGAAGGAACCCTGGTTCTCGGCTCACCTGATGCCCGGCACCCTCGCCACCGAGGAATTCACGTTCTCGAAGGGCACGCTCGATAGCCTTGAGGACCTCGTCAATACGACCATCGGCATCGACGCCTACCTGACCGATTCCTACGAGGACGTCGCCTCTTACAGCGCAACCATCGCGTAACGGCAGACACCGATAGCCGCGGATTGGCGGACACATCCGCGCACACCAGACGGGGCCGCAGGAGTTGATCCTGCGGCCCCGCCGCTTTATGCCGATGCGTAACGAGCGTTAGCGCTCCATGTTGGGAACGATGCTGCCCTCCGTTACTGCGCGCACGGCCAGGCGCATGATGTTGTCGTAACCGGTCTTATTGAGAATCTCAGAGATGCGGCGTTTGATGGTGCCCTCGCTCATAAACAGCTCGGCCGCGATCTCGCGACGGCTCTTACCCTCGCAGGCAAGGCGCAAGATCGACAGCTCGACATCGTCGAGGGCCGCCGTGCCCGAGAAGATGCTCTCGGGCGGCTTGGGAAACGTGCAGTAACCCGCCAGCGTGGAGCGCATCACGGCGAATAGCTCGTCGATACCGACGTTCTTGTACACAAAGCTGTCGACGCCCGCCTCGCGCGCCTGATCGACAAAGGTGATCTCGGGCATGCCGGTCATGATAATGATGCGACACTCGGGCAGCCGCTCCTTGATGCGCGCCGCCGCCACGATGCCGTTTGAATCGTGCTCGGTACATACGTCCATCAGTATCATGTCCGGACGCTCCCTGAGCGCGACACCCAAGGCCTCGGAGGCATCGGCGATGGCGGAAACAACGGTCATATCGGGCTGGTCGCCAACGGAGCGCGCCAGGCTCTCGCGCAGGATGGCCTGGTCTTCGACGATCAACACGCGGATCATGAGCTTCTCCTTTGGGACGTGTCGTTGGCGTTAAGCGGAATGGATACCGTAAGCGTAAAGGGCTGGGCAGCATGGACCTCTAGGCTGCCACCCAGATCTTGCGCGACATGCCTCATACCTGGGATACCCGTTCCCTCGCGATACGATACGGGTGCAGGCGCGCCGTCGTTAGAAACGGTCATCCGCGCAACAGCACCGTCTTCCGACGTCTCCTGCCACAGACGCACGTGGACCCGATGCGCCTGTGCATGCTTGGTGGCATTGGTCGAGGCTTCGCGGATAATCTGCAAAAATGCTGCGGCGACACGCGCGTCCTCAGGCAGCGCCCCCTCAACATCGATCTGCACACTCACCAGGCCAAAAGCATGGACGATATCGCCCAATTGCTCTGCAGGCTCGCTGGCACCACCACTGCGCAAATCGGCGGCAATTGAGCGTAGCAACGGGTCGATCTGCTCGAGCGACTCATCGTCCAGACGCCCCTCCTCCAAATAGCGATGAAGAATGGACAGGCGCTGCCCGATCACATCGTGAACGCGGGCGCGCATACGTAGGTAGGCCGCATTGTCGGCAACCTTTTTAACTTCTTCGATCTGGGACTGGAGCTCTTGGCCCGCAAGCTCAAGCAGGTGGTTTGCTTGCGCCAAGCGGTCGTAGGCGTGTGCGTATTCCGTCACGTCCAGTCCGATAATGCGCTCAAAGAGGCGGCCCGAAACCATAACCTCGTCGTGCACAAATAGGCGAATCTCGGCGGGAGAAATCTCGATCACCGCGCGAGCCTCACCAAAACGGTCCAAGTTAATCCGCACGCGGTTCTGGCCGCTTTCGGGCATTTGCATGCTGAGTTTGCGCAGGTCGTTCCATGTGCCGCTCATGTCACCTAGATCGGTGGGCATATGAAGTTCCACCAGGTTTTTGCGCATGCAGCGGTTCATGAGCAGCGGACGGCCCCTCGGGTCCAGATACAGGATGCCCACGGGAATCACGTTGATGGTCTCGATCGTCGAGAACGCGGTGATATCCTCCTGGCGGTTACGGACGTCCATCAAGAGCGCCGCGATGGAACGGAACAGGAAGAACGCTCCCTCTGCGATAAGGACAACGGTCCACGCCGAGCCCATGGCAAAAACCACCGGCGGCGTCACGGCGACAACAAGCAGCAGCTCGACCAGCATGACGGGGCGACGATAGCGCACCATAAGCACCACGCCATAGGCAAAGATTGCGGCATTGAGCCACAGCACTCCGCCCATTGCCCTGGCGCAAACGTCAAGCGGCGCCACCAGATACGAGCCAGACGACGCGAACAGGATAAGCGCCGAAACCACCAGGTGAAGCACGAGGCTCGCCTCGTAGGTGCAAACCGCCTTACGGTTATAGGACGAGCGGCGCGATGCGATGAGCGGAACGTGGATCGTCTGCAGGCACGCAGCCAGGGCAAAGACAATATCGAGTGCAACGATTTGGGGAAGGATGAGCGAAATCTGCATCGTCACTCACCCGCCCGCGGCATCAACACGATCATACGCAACTGGCCGGGTTCGCCCTCAAGGCGGTATGCCACGTTGCGCCCTTGCAGAGCGCTTTCGAGCTCTTGCGCAGCGGGCGTCTGCGAAAGATCTTCATCATCGTTGGAAAAAAGCGTGGCACGCAGCTCGACACTGCACCGGTCATGGTCGCCCAAGTGATACATAAGCGCCGGATGGTCGGTGGTGTAGGCAAAAAACGCAAAGTCATACACGCAGTCGTACAGGGCGCTTACTGTACTGGCGTGCATCGGGCGCCGTATGGCGATAATCGAGGCGCAATCGATATCGATGGTGCGCAGGTCGCTTGCGAGCTCGTTGGCAATGAGCTGAATGCGGTCGCGATCAAAACCGCTCTCCCCGTGCTGTGCCAACGTGAGCGACCCCTTGCGCTTGCAATAGGCGACGAGCATCTTGGCGCGCTGCAGCATGCGGTAACGCTCGTGCGAAGACGATTCATCGGTCAACGGCGGCAGCGAGCTCAGCAGGTCGTACATCCCATCGAGCGCGCGGGCAAGCGCCTGGTCCACGTCTTGGACCAGCAAGGTCTCGGCCTCTTGGTCTGCCAGGTGCGTCTTAAGGTCGTAGTCGGCGGCGAGCAGCTCGTTTTGACGCTGCAGCTCCATGCGACGATGTGCCAGTTCACGGTTAAGCTCGTTGAGATCCGACACGTCTTGGGCAAGCAGGGCCGATCCGCCCAGCAGTGGAAAGGCTCGGTACATTACATCGGGATTGGACTCCACGGCAAAGGCATGGGCATGCCCGTGTTCCTGGGCTCGCAGCTCTTCGCACACGCCCGCCGGCATTGGCTTCGACACCGGCGTGACATAGACTTCCTGCAGGTCGCGCGTTAGAACTTTGAGGTCGAGCGGCAGGGTATCGAAAATGCCGGCGATGTCGTGATATGACGGAATGACACCGCAATCGAGACAGATTTCCATCGCCGCCACGCACAAGACGCAATAGATGAGCGAGAAGTTGAGCCTCCATGCCCAGGGCACACGCAACGCATATGAGATGGCAAAGAACGCGCCGCCCAGCAGCACGAGCGCCGCCGTGCCCGAGAAACGTTGGATGCGAAAGGACGAGGACCGGCCCACCAGGATAAAAAAGGCCACAAAGTTAAAGGCCGTCCACACGAGGACGGCGAAATAACCCCAGCCGTACGTGTAATCGTTGCTCCAGGTGTCGCTTGTACGGTCAAAGTGAAAGACCTGCTGGTGAAAATCGTTGGTGAGCACAAATCCGATAAGCAGGATAGCCATAATCCACAGCGCAGCGCAGTAGCGGCGACCCAGGCGGTGTTGCTCCAGGCCCGCAAGGCGCAGACCACACAACTGGTAGAGCAGCGGAATGAGCGTCATGGGTACGTAGTACAGGTACCACAGCACGGTGGCATAAAACGGCGTGAACGACTTGTACTTGAGAATGACTTCGATCATCCACAGGGCGCAGATGGTGGCGATGGCAACAAGACGGCGGCGCAACACATAGTCCAAACAGCGCAGATAGACCGATACGCCCCAGATCGAAAATGCAATTGCGGCAACAAGCAACGGCAGAGAGCTCGAATGGACGAGCGCATCCACGACCTCTTCGGACACCTCGCTATAGGCGGGCACGGCGTTAGAAAGTTTGGGGTCGAAGGCGAACAGCGCCGGCAAGACTGCCAAAAGCATGAGGAACAGCGCGGTGATGACACCGGCGATAGCAAAGACGCGGTGGCGGTACACCTGATGTGTTATGCCAACAAGGAATCGCGGCATGGCGAAGAGCCTGCCGCCCCTGGGATCCGCCACGGGTGCGGATCGGGCGGCCGCGTTGCCAATATGTCGTGCGCGGGTACCCATAGCGCTTTTAGTGTACCGACAGGCAGGCTCAAAAAGCGGGCCACATGTCCCAAAATCCGCAGACGGCAAGGCGCCCGGCAGCCTCCCCCGTCTGGCACTTCCCGATATCCGCCCGCCCCAAACCACCGCAAAGGAGACAGGCACCTTTGTGGTGGTTTGGGGCGATGCGCTAGTCCACGGTGATGTCGAGATTTTTGCCGATGAGGCCTACGTAGCCGCCTTCGGCTGCCTTGGGGCTGTCAGCATGGCAGAGGACCCACTTGTCGGCCTTCCAGTAGCAGTAGCTGTCGCCGGCCGCAGGCATGTCGGCCGCGACCTCGGGGCGCGGGCCGTTGGTGCCGGCGGGCAGCGCCACCATCACCTGGAAGCCACCGTCGTCGACCATGCACGGCGTGTAGTGGAGCGTGGTGTTGAAGACTTCGACGACCGTACCCGCCGGCACGCGAAACGCCTTGACGCACGCGGTGTCGAGCTTGCTGTCCTCGATCTCCCAGCGATGCGCCACGAGCAGGATAAAGTCGCGAGCGCCCAGGTTGAATTCGCTCGCGCGGTGATACTCCAGGCAGTTGAGTCGTGTATTGTGGCCGTTGCACCAGCCCAGCTGGAACGGACGGCCACCAAACATGAGAAAGCCAAGCTTGTCGGCATCCTTGACGTCCTCGAGCTCCGGCGCGCTTGCTACGTACTTGCTGCCCTCGGGAATGGGCGTGGCAGAGAGCGCCTCGAGCACGGGCGACGTGAGCTCGGACGAAACGTTATCCCAAACGTTGCCATAGGATTTGAACTCGGGATCGTTGACAGAGTAGATATGCATGTTCACTCCTGTTCGTAAATATGACTATACGAACATTCTAGAACAAACATGAGCGATTTTGAACGCTCGCCCCGACCAATCAACAAAAAGGCGCCCCCGCATAAGCGAAGGCGCCCAATGCGCGCGTTTTGGACGATAAAGCCCTTACGCCTGCTGATAGTGAAGGTGCTTCTCGTCGATATCGGCCAGGTCACGGTCGAGATAGCGGCGCGCGAGCCAGTTTGCCATGGGGAGGTTCTGGTCCAGGTAGTTGCCGCACTCCTCGGGAGCGGCACCGGGGACATCGCCCTCAAAGCCGGCGACAAACTCGAACAGCTCACGCACGAGCGGCAGAATCTCCTCGCTCGTCACCTCGCCAAACACGACGAGGTAAAAGCCCGTGCGGCAGCCCATGGGGCCAAAGTAGACAATACGGCTCGACCACTCGGCATGGTTGCGAAGGAACGTCGCGCCCAGGTGCTCGATGGTGTGGCACTCGGCCGTGTTCATGACCGGCTCCTTGTTGGGCGTGGTCAGGCGCAGGTCAAAGGTGGTGACGGCGGCCCCGGTCGCCGGATCGCGGTCGATGCGGCTCACATACACGCCGGGCTCAAGCAACAGATGGTCAACGGAAAAGCTCGCAATGCGCTCCATGGCAGATCCTCTCGGTAGTCAATTTGGGACGGGCTCTTTTAGCTGGTTCGAATGGTCGCACCAATCATAACAGTCAAAAAAGCCCCGTCCCAAAAAGACAACTTAGCCCAGGACGCGGGCCATACGCGTCTTGAACTCGGACAGGAAGCGCGGAGCATCCACGGTCAGTGCCACAAGCGTGCTCTTGTCCGGATCGGACAGGCGGCGCTCATCGCAGATGGTGCGACCGCGGTACTCGCCCAGCAGATCAACACGCAGGTTGCAGCCGAGCGCACCTACGAGCGTGGGGTCGATCGCCACGGCAACGGCCAGCGGATCGTGCAGCGCACAACCACCCAGGTAGGGTGCGTTCATCTCGTACGAGCCAATGTAGTGCTCGACCATGCTCGCAAATGCGCAGCCCGCCATGGTGCCCGAGCCCGTCCAGCCGGCAATGTCGCGGCGTGTGAGCACCACGCGATGCGTCACGTCCAGACCCACCATGGTGAGCTTACGGCCCGAGCGCAGCACCGCGTCGGCTGCCTCGGGGTCGCTCGCCATATTGGCCTCGGCGCCCGCGCTCACGTTGCCGGGCACGGTAAGGGCGCCGCCCATCACGACCACGCGGCCGATGGACATCATCGCTGCCGCATCGCGCTCCAGGGCGAGCGCCAGGTTGGAGAGCGGGCCAGTCGCCACGTAGACCAGATCGGGACCATAGGTGCGCGCGGCATCGATCAGATAATCGACCGCGGCGTTGCCGTCGGCCGAGGTCGCCCCCACCGGCTCCGCCGGGGGCCATGCCATCGCGTAGGGCGACGCGGGCACGCTCGCGCCGCCGATGCCGTTCTTGCCGTGAATGAGCGCGGTGGACGCCGGCGGCGTATAGGGCTCAGTCGCCTGCAGAGGACGGTCGGCGCCCAGGTACACCGGCACCTCGGGACGACCCAGCAGATCGAGCACCGCCAGGCAATTGTGCGCCGATTGCTCGACGCGCACGTTACCAAAGCACGTGGTGATGCCCACGAGCTCCACCTCGGGGCTCGCGATGGCATAGGCCAGCGCCATCGCATCGTCCACACCCATATCCAGATCAAGGATCAGCTTCTTGATTGCCATTGTTCTACTCCGCTTCTCCGTCTTTATCGTTTAACCAAACCAATGTTCAACTTCGGTGCGCATGGGAATCGATTGCTGAGCGCCCAGGCGCGACACCGTCACTGCCGAGGCGCGAGCACCCGCGGCCATGCACTCAAAGAGCGGCAAGCCCTCTAGGCGAGCCGCCGCCAACGCGCCGATAAACGTATCGCCGGCGGCCGTGGTATCGACTACCGTACTCGAAAGTGCCGGCATGCGCAGCAGCTCACCGCCATCGCCGAGCGAAACCGAGCCGGCACCGCCCAACGTGATGACCGCAGCCCCGGCACCCTTGTCGAGCAGCGCATTGAGCGCGGTGACGCAACTCGCGTCATCCGTGGGCAGAATGCCCGTCAGCACCTGGCACTCGGTCTCGTTGGGACAGACCAGGTCGACCGCAGGCCAGACCTCCGCAGGCAGCTCGCAGGCGGGCGCTGGATTAAAGACCGTATAGAACCCCAGCTCGTGAGCGCAAACAAGCGCCTCGGCCGTCGCCGCAAGGTCGCATTCGCCCTGGGCGATAAAGACGCTTCCGGCAGCCGGGGCAATCTCGCTGGCGTTGCCGTCGAGCTCATGGGCCACCAGACGCCTCAGCGCGCAGGCAACGTCCGCGCCCGCAAGCGCATGGTTGGCGCCCGGTGACAGTATGATGCGGTTGTCGCCCTCGCAGCGAATGATGGTCGCCGTTCCCGTCTCCACGTCATCGCGATGCACTACAAAGTCACAGTCCACGCCGGCGCCTTGGAGCCCCGCCACGAGCGACGCGCCGAACGCATCGCGACCGACCGCGCCGATCATGTGCGTGCACGCGCCCATACGCGCGGCAGCTACGGCCTGATTGGCGCCCTTGCCGCCGGCGTTGGTGATAAACCCGCTGCCGCCGACGGTCTCGCCCGCACGCGGTATGCGCTCGCACGCCACCGAAAGGTCCATGTTCATGCTGCCGAACACCGCAACGATGCCGCGATCTGCCATGGAAACCTCCTCATCTGCGGGCTTTGCACCCACCGTCGACCGTCGATTGCGCGCCTTCGCACCTCTATAACTTTAGTTCACTTTGATGTGAACGCACCCTTGAGGTTGCGCCAGCAGCAAGCATTCACAGGAGCAGGCAGCTACAATGAAGGCGTGCTGATTATTCTCGTCATTGGATGATGTTTTATGGAACAATTCTCGCAATCGGGCTCGCGCGGTCGACGCCGCACGGGCAACGAGCCGGCGCCGCACGAACGCGTGAAGAGCGAACGCCGTGCCAACGAGCCGCGACGCACCGCGAGCCCCCATCGCACTTCTGCCAACAACGCGGGCCGCGCCAACACTCCCGCCGCGGAGCAGACGCCTGCTCGCCCCAAGTCCCGCTACATCCCTGCCCTTGACGGCCTGCGCACGCTTGCCGTCGTCGCGGTGGTGCTCTATCACCTCAACCTCACGTGGGCTCAGGGCGGCCTGCTCGGCGTCACGATTTTCTTTGTGCTTTCGGGCTATCTGATCACGCGCCTGCTGCTCAACGAAGTCGCTAAGACCGGCCGCATCGATCTTAAGAGCTTCTGGATTCGCCGCATCCGTCGCCTGGTCCCCGCCGTGGTAACGGTAATGTTCGTGACCTGCGCGCTGTGCACCATCTTTAACCACGTGATGCTCACCAAGATGCGCCCCGACATCCTGCCGTCGCTGCTGTTCTTCAACAACTGGTGGCAGATTGCCCAAAACGTCTCGTACTTCAATGCTCTGGGCGACCCCTCGCCGCTCACGCACTTTTGGTCACTTGCCATCGAGGAACAGTTCTACCTGATTTGGCCGCCACTGCTGTTTGCCATGGTATCCATGCATGTGAGCAAGCCCAACACGCGCCGCGTGGTTCTGGGCCTTGCCGCGGTATCTGCCCTCGCCATGATGGTGCTTTACAACCCTGCCGCCGACCCCAGCCGCGTGTACTACGGCACCGACACCCGCGTGTTCTCGCTGCTACTGGGTGCCTGGATGGCCTTTATCCCCGATCGCGACCTGGCGCCGGTGCGTCTCGCTCATCGTTTGGGGCTCAATCGCCTGGCTGGCGCCGCCAAGCACGGCAAGAACGCCGTGGGCAAACCTGGCGAGAAGGCCGACGAATCAGCCGAGACTGCCCCGGCACAGCCGAGCGCCCTCGTGCGCTTTTGGTCCTCGCCCGCATCCATCGATGTGTTGGGCGTCGTGGGCCTGGTTGGCCTTGCCGCCATGGTCGCGCTCACCAACGGCTACACCGCGTTCCAGTATCGCGGCGGCACGCTGTTATGCTCCATCCTCACGCTCATGGTCATCGCGGCCTGTGTGCAGCCCCAGGGAATGGTTGCCCGCGCGCTGTCCGCCGAGCCGCTCGTGTGGGTTGGCAAGCGCTCGTACAGCATCTACCTGTGGCACTATCCGCTGCTGTTGCTCATGAACCCGGTCGCCAACATCAACGATACGCCCTGGTGGCATTACATTTTGCAGGTGCTTGTGGTGGTCGCCGTAGCCGAATGCTCATATCGCTTTATCGAAACGCCGTTTAGGAAGGGCGCCTTCGGCCGCACCGTCGTCAAATTCCGCGATGGCACCACCACGCCCGCCAACTGGGCACGCGCGCACGTCCCTGTCTGCGCAGCCTGCGCTGTCGTGTTGGTCGTTGCACTGGGCGGCCTGGTCTTTGTGCCCGAGACGTCTGCGCTGAGCGGCGAGGGCGCCGAGGTCCTGAACAAGGAAGCCAAAAACACCGCGCCCACCGACCAGCAGGCGGCCGACGACACCGACAAGGACAACGACGGCTTTCCCGACGGCTCCTACGACCTGTTGATGATCGGTGACTCCGTGTCGCTGCGCGCCGTTGATTCCTTTGACGGCGTGTTCCCGCACAGCCATATCGATGCCGAAAAGGGCCGCCAGTTCGATGCGGGCCGTGCGACATTTGAGGGCTATCTTCAACAGAACCTTGCCGGCAAGATCGTGGTCTTTGCGCTGGGCACCAACGGCTTGGTAACCGACGACCAAATCGACGCCATCATGGCCGATGCAGGAGATAAGCGTATTGTGGTGTTTGTGAACACGCGCAGCCCGCAGCCGTGGGTTGGCTCTACCAACCAGGCCATCGCCAACGCCGCTACGCGCTACAAGAACGTACGCGTTATCGACTGGTACGGATACAGTGCCAACCGCAACGACCTGTTCGATGGCGATGGCACGCATCTATCGACCACTGGCGTGACTGAGTACCTCAACTTGATCCACGATGCCGTCAAGAAGGACCTGCCCGTACACCCCGAGGATCACGTCAACGATCCGCAGCCGGCAGCCGTCAAGTCTGCCACCGACGCACTCGTCAATGCGCTCGCTCTCAAGCCGC
>CABPWH010000060.1 GCA_902461085.1 uncultured Collinsella sp.
ACGAGCGGGGGCTCCTGTCGTTTCCGTGCCTTCGGATTGGGTCATAGTGTCTGTCGTTGCCAAAACATCGGCGCTTCCGTTGGTGGCACTTGGGGACGTTCCTTTTGTGCCGGCACTTTGGGACACTCTTTGCCATTGGTGCAAAGTAACCTGCCCCCATTGCGCTGAGCGGCGTGTGCCGTTAAGCGGAGGGGCGTATTGTTGGCCCATCGTTTGGGCATACAATGGCTATTAGCTTGCTGCGGTGAAGGCCTGTCCGCTCCGCAGCTGTTTTCTACGGTTAAAGGAGTATGTATGTCCGTTGAGGTCATGAGGTCTGTGATCGATGCTGCCGGGGGGCGCGTGCCCGTCGACACGCTGTTTGCCAATGCGCAGATTGTCGACGTGTATGGCCAGCGTGTGGCGCCCGGTAGCGTTGCCGTCAAGGATGGCGTGATCGTCGGTGTGCTGTACGACGGTCGTGACGATGCCGCTGGCACCTACGAGTCAACTGAGGTCATCGACTGCCAGGGTCGCTATCTCGCTCCCGGTTTTATTGACGGGCATCTGCATATCGAGTCTTCGAACATCCGCCCTGCCGAGTATGCGCGCATGGCGGCGACGCGCGGTACTACCACCGCCATTGCCGACAGCCACGAGATTGCCAATGTTGCCGGTCTCGACGGCTTGCGCTTTATGATCGAGGACGGCCGCCGCGCACCCATCTCCATCAAGTACATGATGCCCTCGTGCGTACCCGCGCTGCCCGACGAGCAGGCCGGTGCCGTTATTTCGGCTGCCGATATGCAGGCGTTTTTTGCCGAGCATCCGGGCGATGTCTTTGGTCTGGGCGAAATGATGAACCTGCCGGGCGTCTTTATGGCCGACCCCGAGACCTGTGCTCGCATCGATGCTGCCAACCAGACGCCGTCCAAGCAGGTTGACGGCCACGCGCCGCTCGTTGCCGGTAAGGACCTCAACGCCTATGCCGCAGCAGGTATTATCGCCGACCACGAGTCGACGATTCCCGAGGAGGCGCTCGACAAGCTGTCTCGCGGCATGTACGTGATGCTGCGCGAAGGCACGTGCAGCCATGACCTGGCCAACCTGTCTCCTATGCTGCTGGAGAATCCTGCCCGTGCCCGCCGCTGCTGCTTTGCGACCGACGACTGTGCTCCCTCCGATGCGCTTTCGACCGGTATGATTGACAATGCCTGCCGCGTGGCTATCGAGGCCGGTATTGACCCCGTGGTTGCCATCTCTATGGCGTCCCTGTCCACGGCCGAGGCGTTCGGCCTGGACCACGGCTGCCGCGACCCGCACGAGCTCCGCGGCGCAATCGCCCCGGGCAAGCGCGCCGACCTGCTGTTGCTCGATGACTTGACGTTTGCCAAGGCTCCGCATCGCGTATATGCCGCTGGCGCGCTCGTGGCGCAGGACGGCACCTTTGTGGGCGAGATTGCACCCGAGATGGCCGAGGTTGCGGCCCTTGCCGATGAGCTACGTGCTTCCGTTAAGCTGCCGAAGCTTTCGCTTGACGTGTTCGATTATGCCTTTAAGCCGGGCGAGGCGGTTATCGATGTCGTCCCGGGTATGGCTATCACGGGTATGGCCCGCCCCGAGAGCGCCGAGGACTTGCGCCGCATTATGCTGATCGAGCGCCATGGCCGCGGCGTGTCGCTGCAGGCCGAGGGCGCCGATGGCGACGGCCCCGCTGGCCTGGGCCTGGTCGGCAAGCATATCGGTCGCGGCTGGGTGCGCGGTTTCACCATCACCGGTGGTGCCATTGCCTCCACGATCGGCCACGACTCGCACAACGTGTGCGTGGTGGGCGACAATGCGGCGGATATGATGGCTGCCGTTGAGGCCGTGGGCCAGGGCGGCCACGTGCTGGTGCGCAACGGCGAGGTTGTGGCGTGCATTCCGCTGGCGCTCGGTGGCCTTATGAGCGAGGGCGCGGCCGAGGACGTTGCCGCGCAGCACGACGACTTTATGGTCAAGGCGCGCGCCATGGGTATTGAGCCGCCGCTCGACCCCATCATGGGCATTATCTTCCTGCCCCTGCCGGTCATCCCGACGCTCCGCATCCGCCCCGAGGGCATGTTCGACGTCACAACCTTCACCTACGCCGACTAGTCATCGGGGACGTTCTTAAACGACTAGTCGTTGGGGACACTCTTTGGCGGGCCGCCTGACGTCGCGACCGTGGGGCCTCTGGCATGTGTGAGCTATTTGCCAGGTCCTTGTAACGTTTACGCCCGCGGAGTCTTATTTGAGCTCCCTTTGGGTACGTTGGAATCGGATACACGTTCGATTCCAACAAGCCCGAAGGGAGCTTTTCTATGTTTAAACTGATTGCATCCGATATGGACGGCACACTGCTTGACGAAAACGGCCAGGTGCCTCCTGAGACCTACGAACTGATTCTGGCGCTACACGAGCATGGCGTGCATTTCGCCGCATCGTCAGGTCGTCGCTACGATCGCCTGTGCGAGTTCTTTGCGCCCGTTCGCGACAAGATGGACTTTGTCGCCGCTAACGGCGCCCAGGTCTACGCCGACGGTAAGATGGTAGACCGTGAGGTGTATTCCCACCTGGCGATTCGAAGGCTCGCCCAAGCCGTCAGGACGTTTCCCAATCTGCATCTTGCGCTCTTTGACCGAACCAAGTCCTTCCTGCTCGATGACGAGTGCAAGTTCGTGCGTGAGGTCGATAAGGACCTTCCCAATGCCGAGCGCATTTGGGAGCTGCCCGATCCCAGCGTAAATATCATCAAAGCGAGTATCTTTTGCGACGACAGTGCGGTTATGGACAGTGCGTACGTGCTACAGCGCGAACTTGGTCAGCTCTTTACTTTTGCGCCTTCGGGCAACGCGTGGATCGATGCCATGCAGCCTGGTGTGTCGAAGGCCTCGGGTATCGCGCAGCTCGCGGAGCATTACGGCATTGGTCGCGACGAGGTCATGGCGTTTGGCGACTCGATGAACGACTACGAGATCATTCGCTTTGTCGGCACGGGCTGCGCGATGGAAAACGCGCGCCCCGCGCTCAAGGCGGTGGCCGATCGCGTGGTGGGTCGTAACCGCGACCACGCCGTTCAGCATGAGCTCCGTCGCGTGCTGGAGAGTCTCGCCTAATTCGGCAGATGGGGACGTTCCTTTTCTGCCGACAGTGGGGGACAGTCCTTGCAGCTTTTTGCGAAGAGTGTCCCCAACGACTAGTCGTTTAAGAACGTCCCCAATGACTGACCAATGACTAGGCAAGGGCGGCCATGATGGTGCGGGCGACGCCGTCGTGGTCGTTGTCGTATTCGGTGATGGCGTCGGCGGCCTCGCGGTCTTCGGACTCGGCGTTGATCATGGCCATGCCGTGGCCCGCTGCCTGCAGCATGGGGATGTCGTTGATGTTGTCGCCGAACGCCCAGGCGTCGGCGAGACGCTCGCCCAGGTGCTCGCATAGCCACGTGAGGGCCGTTCCCTTGGTGGCGCCCTCGCCCATGACCTCGATATTCATGGCGTACGAACGCGTGACCTCAATGCCTTCGAGCGTGTCGAGCTCCGCTGCGATGGCATCGCGATCGGCCGGGTCGTGCCAGTACATGGCGATGCGTTCGAGCGTCTCGACCTCGTCGATCTTGCTGTCGATATCCATGTCGATCGGTGTTCGTGTGCGCTTGAGCGAAGCCGCGATGTGGGGGTCGCCGCCGCAGAATTCGTCCAGGCGCGTGTAGAGCGAGCGGGGGAGGAAGCACCGCCCGTCCGCGAAGATATCGAAGGTGACGTCATGGCCGGCGGCAATGCTATGGACGCGGTGGGCGATGGCGCGGTCGAGCGGTCGGCTCAAAATGCGCGTAGCACGTGAGGCATCGGTGGGCGTACCGTCGTTGAGCTGCCAGACGCTGGCACCGTTGGCGCAGACTGCGTAGTGTACGGCGGGGTGGGCGAGGATGGGCTCAAAGATGCCCGACAGCGGACGTCCCGTGCAGGGCACAAATTCAATCCCGCGTCGAGCGAGCTCGTCGAGCATCGCCCAGGTGGCATCGCTCATCTGCTTATCGCTCGTCAACAGCGTTCCATCCATATCGGAAAACACAATCATTTGATGCAGCCCTTTCTGCTGGCATAAAAAGCGTGGCCGAGGGCGGTGATGCCCTGGCCACGCTCGGGTTCTATAACGGTCCGCGTCCTAGCGGTCGGCGAGCGGCTTGTATTCCAGCGGCTCGATCACCGGACGGTATGCCGGGCGGATGATGCGATGCGCGCAGAAGAGCTCTTCCATGCGGTGTGCCGACCAGCCGGCCATGCGGGCGACGGCGAAAAGCGGCGTAAAAAGCGTCTCGGGCACGCCGAGCATCTTGTAGATAAAGCCTGTGTACAGGTCGATGTTGGCGCAGATAGGCTTGGTCATGCCGTGGTCGCGCATCACCTGCGGTGCCAGGCGCTCGATGCGCTCGATGAGTGCGAACTCTTCGCCCAAGTCCTTCTTGGCTGCCAGTGAGCGCGCGTAACGGCGGCAGACCTCGGCGCGCGGGTCGCTGAGCGTATAGACGGCGTGGCCCATGCCGTAGATGAGGCCCGTGCCGTCGAAGGCCTGCTTGTCGAGGATCTTGCCCAGGTAGGCCGCGACCTCGTCCTCGTCCTCCCAGTTGGAGACATGCGCGCGGATGTCCTCGTGCATAGACACGACCTTGGCATTGGCGCCGCCGTGGCGCGGGCCCTTGAGCGAGCCGATAGCCGCGGCGTAGGCGGAATACGGGTCGGTGGCCGAAGACGACAGCACGCGGCAAGCGAAGGTGGAGTTGTTGCCGCCGCCGTGCTCGGCATGCAGCATGAGCATAACGTCGAGCAGCATCGCCTCATCGCGGGTGAACGCCATGCCGCCGCGCAGGACCTGTAGGATGGTCTCGGCGGTGGAGAGACCGGGCGTAGGGTGCGGCACGTGAACCTCGGAGCCGCGAAGCTTGGCGACCGAGGCCATGTGTGCGAAGGCGGCGATGCGCGGGAGACGTGCGAGCATGGAAATGGCGACGTCGATTTCGTGCTCAGGCGTGATCACGTCTGGTTCGGCATCGAAGGCGTAGAGCAGCAGTACGGCGCGCTGGAGCACGTTCATGATGCTCGACGACACCGTGGTCATAGGGAACTCTTTAACGTACTCGTCGCTCAGATGTCTAAAGGCGCCCAGGCGCTCGCAAAAGCCGTCGAGCTCTTCCTTGTTGGGCAGCGAGCCCGTGATAAGCAGATAGGCGACTTCTTCGTAGCCGTAGCGATTCTCGGCCTGGGCATTGTTGACCAGATCCTCGATGCTGTAGCCGCGAAGCGTGAGCTTGCCCTGATCGGGCACGACCTTTCCGTCGACCTTGTTGTAGCCGTGCACATCCGAGATACGAGTGAGGCCCGCGACCACGCCCGAGCCGTCGGCATTGCGCAGGCCGCGCTTGACATTGTGCTCTTCGAACAAGCCCTCGTCATAAGGGTCGGTCGGCAGGCCGTGGTAGAGGCTTTCGCTCTCAGACGAAATCTGGCGGCTTGCTTCGTAATCCAGAACCAGTCGGCTCAAGTGGTCATCGAAGCGGTAATAGATTTTCTTGGCGTCGTAGGCCATGCGCGCTCCTCTCCGGGCCGCATCGGGGTGGCTTGCATGGGCATGCGCGCGTCAGGCTATCCCCAGCGGCTTGTTCGCTACAGGCGGTACATAAAGTTAAAGACGTCCTCGCGCTGGATGGACACGTTGACGCCCGAAAGCTCGCCGGCCTCGGCCAGGGCCTTCTGCAGCTCGGCGAAGTCGAGCTTGGACTCGGCGGTATCGGCCAGCATGGTCATGGTGAAGATGTCCTCGATAATGGACTGCGTGATGTCGCGGATGTCGACGTTGGCCTCGCCCAGGACGCGGGTGACGCCGGCGACGATGCCGGGGCGGTTCTTGCCAAGGACGGTGATGACGATACGGGAGGACGAGATCTCGGCCATGGGAAACCCTTTCGCGTGATTGCGGCGCGCGCGGGGCGCTCCGCTACGGTACAGTGTTCATCATTGTACCTGTCTGGCGCAAAAAAGGCGCGCTCGCTGCGGCGTTACATGCCTGCAACATGAGCGTAAGGGGGAAGGCCGTACGGGGAAGAGCCGTCTGGCGCGTGTCCGGCTCGTGTTGGGTTGATTTCCGATCTCAGCCGAACACATTGAGCGGACAGGCCGTTCCCGCAGTCAGCCGAACGCCTCCGACGGCTGATTCCGAACTGGAAGCGGAGGGCATCCCCGCCCCTCGGTAGGGGATACCGCTCCGCGGCGCATGCCGCGGGCGGCGCCCCTATCGGACCACCGTGACCTCAGTTGGGATGGGCCCAGCACTGCCGCGTACTCGGTGAGCTAGAGCCAACTGTTCGTCTTCACGTCGCGTATGGCGATATTTCGGTCGTCCGGCTCGGTGATGCCGTAGCCGAACGCCTGGAGCGTCTCGATGGACTCCTGGATCCTCTGTTGGAACATGGGACCCGGATCGACCCTCGGCCCGAGGTGCCCGCGCCAAAGGCACGGCGTGGCGCGCAGCATGTTATGGATTTTGGAGATGGGCTCGATGTCGGCGTAGACGTTGAGCGTCGCCATGGCGTCCTTGTGGCCGAGGATCGATTGGAGCGCCTTGATATCGCCGCCTTGGCGGATCCACTGCGTTGCGAACGTGTGGCGAAGGCCGTGGAACGTGATCAGCTCGTCGTTGGTGCCCATGAGGCCGTTGGTCTCCGAGAACGTCTTGAACGCCCTGCGGATATAGCTTGTCGTCGCGAAGGTCGCGCCCGGCTCCGACAGGATGTAGCAGTCCCCGATCTCGACCGCCCCGGTAAGGCCGCGCAAGCGCAGCTTTCCGCAGTCGATCTCGTGGGTCTCCTTCAGGAAGGGGAGTAGGCCGACCGGGTCGATGGGGATACCCCTGGCGTCATGGGTCTTGGTGTCCTTGATGAACGAACCCATTCCCTTCGCGTACGCCACCGAGTGTCTGATCGAGATCAGGCCCGTCTCGAAATCCACATCGCACCACCGAAGGCCGCAGACCTCGCCGATTCGCATCCCCGTGTGCAGGGCGAGTACGACCGCACTCTAATCCTCGGCGGACCAATCGAGTCCGAACTCCTTTCGGGCATCCTCTTCGCTCATGACTTCGAGAAGGTCTCCGGGTTGGCAACGAAGGGCGAGGCATAGCTGCTCGAGTGTGTTGAAGCGAATGCCGCGAATATGCCCTTTTTTAATACGGGACAGGTTCACGGGCGTGGTTCCAATCCTTTCGGCAAGTTCGTTCGAGGAAATCTTTCGCTCGGCCATGATCTTGTCGAGGCGAACAATTACGGGCATGGCGTTTCCTTACGCAATCTCGTCGGAGTCGAGGTACAGCTCTCGGGCGTACAAGAAGAGCTGGGAAAGCATGAACAGGACGATGCCGAGAACCAGAGAGGTCCAATCGAATGATGAAGCGATCTCTTGGGCGCCGACGGCCCCCTCGCCGCCAAACATCGAAACGGAGGTTTTGAGTGAGCCGGCGTAGAGGCTGGTGGCAGCTTGAACAACGAAGAGAATGCCGAGCACCTTCAAGCATGTCGCAGACCCTTTCTTGAAGGGGTCTCCGCTCTTGATCGTCCACACGAGAACGGCGCTGAGGATGGTCGTAGCGATACCGATGACGGCAGGGACCAATGTCGAGATCGCAAGGGCTGGATACGCGGGGGAGTCTGCAATTACAGGGTTGTCGAGCACTTCGATTGCTGGCTTTAAGGAGAACGCCACTTGTGCGATGGCGGTGGCGCAAAGGGTCGCAGAGGCTATCGCACATGCGATGCGGAAGGAATGAAGCCGGGGAGTGCGATTGTCGGAACTCATAATAACCTCCGAAGAATTTAAAAAACTCAGGTTACTTTTTAACAGTTTATGTTAAATTGACTTTGCCGGCAAGTAATAAGGGCCGAGCATTTTGTTCGGCCCCTCTGTTCCGACTGGATGAGGTTAAGGTTGGCGATGAATATGCTCAAAATCTCGAAGGCGATCTTTAGGTCGCTTCTCTCCTCCAGGTCGCTCTGTGTTGTCGTTGTTGCGTTGATGGTTCTTTGTGCTCTGCCCGTCTTCAGGAGCGCGGCTGGCATCGACGGACGGGTCGAATACCTCGAGTCGGGAATAACCCGTGTTGAGCAGGAATTGTCAGCATCCTATGCGGATGCGCTTGTGAATGCGGGGGGGGGACGGTGTCTATACCTCTTCATCAAGCATGCCCGCGCTTCTGTACCCTCTTGCCGCGGGACGTCTTATCTTGGCACCGCTCTCTCCCCTACTTCCGTTTCTGCAGATATCGGATGGAGAGTACACCTATTATGACGGATCGAAGGAGTACTTGCTATGGGTCGCAACGGCCGTTGCCGTCTCGTTCCTTGCCGCGCGTCTTAACAAACGTGAAAAGCTCATCATCCAGGCACCGATGGGCGAGCTGGGTAGACTTGTTGCATCGAGCGTATGGGCGAGTGTTTTTGCAATGCTTGCCGTCCTCGCCATCAATCTTCCAGGGATAATCGCCGCGCTTGTGAAGAATGGCCCGGGCTCGCCGTTCTATCCGATAGGCTACATTCAATATGCGACTCCGGTTATCAAACCGGCTTGGCTGGTGTTCGCGCAGACGGCCATCTTGCAATTCTTGGTGGCAGCGTTCATCTCGCTTGTCGTTCACCTTGCCGTGAAGATTGCCAATAACCCTACGCTTGGAATCGTGTTCGTATGTGCCCTGATGGGGGTGACGATGGTTCCCGGGTATTACGGAAGATCCATCGCTTTACGTGAGTTCGCCCTGTTGAATCCCCTTACGTATGCGAACACTGAGTTGACCGTCGGCGCCTATAGCCCGTACCCGACAACGCAGATAGTGAATCTGCCTGGACTTTGCTTCGGGCGTGGCGCGATTGCCCTCGTATGCGCAATCGGGATCGAGGTGCTGGCAATTAGCCTGCTTTGCGTTGCTGGAAAGAGCGGCTGCGCGTGCCCGATATCCCCGATTTGTCTTGAGAGAGGTTCCTTCACTGCATCGAGAACGGCAACTCGTTCGAGCGCTTGTGCCTCCGCCGTTGCATACGTAAGAACGATGGGGAAACTGCTCCTGCGTTCTCCTACCCTCGCCGTATGCGCGATTGCAATGTCGACGACGATGCTGGCCCCGGCTCTGGTCGAGATGTTTCCTGACGCTGATAACGTTTCCGCTGTTCGGTATAGGGATGGGGAGCTCCGTTCAATAGATCGGTATCTAGAGCAGAACGCTGCGAATATGGACGTCGAGGGCAAAGCGGCCCTGGAAGACATGCGGGATGCTCTTTCGGGTTTCGTGTACGCGCCTATGCCTGCGGAGGGGTTTCGAAGCCTTGCGACGTACGAGCGCGCTCGAGGTGAGCTGGGCGCGGCAGATGCGACTCTCCTGCAATCGATCGGAATCGAGCCGGAGACTCCTTCTCGTGCGGAGGCGCGCGCCCTTCTGCTTGAGTCGATCGCGAGCTTGCCGGACCCCAAGGTTTACGAGTTAAGTACGAAGATGCCCCCATTAATCCTCCTTTCGTATCTCCAGGCAGCGCTTCCCTCCTTATTTTTGCTGTTGCCCGTGGTTGTCACATCGCTCGTGTGCACCCACCTGCAGTGTCGTTCCCTTCTGGTTCTCCAGATCCCCGCAACAGCGCATGTGCGTTTTCTGACGGCTGTTGCGCTGGCTCTCCTGCTTGGCTTGGTGCTGCTTTTGGTGTCGATGGTTCCCGCTGTCGTTGTGTCCGTGATTAAGAACGGCGCGGGTGGATCGGAGTATCCCGTCGCTCTCATTCGGGCGGGAGCTTCGACAACGTCCATGGTGGGGGAGGCGGTGTTGTGCAGTATTCCGTTGCTGGTCATGGCATACGGCGTGATTTCCGTCGTCGCTGCGTTGACAGCAGCGATTAGCCGCAACCCCGTTGTCACCGGAATGGTTTGCGCGGTTCTCTTGGTGTTGGGTTCGTTGAGCGCTCATGTTGAAAGCGTGGGCATGGGCGTCGCGCTGCTGGCTCCATTCGCCTCGTTTGATCCCGCTTCCCAGGTGGGGACGATTGGGTTCCTTGGGCGAGGGACGAACGCGATGCCTTTTGGAGAGGTCGTCGGCGCATCGGGCGCTCTGCTGGTGGTCTTGGGCGCCGTATCTCCGTTGATGGTGCGCCTGAGTGTTCCAAAGATCGAAAGGGGATGATCTCGATGATTGACCTTCAAACGCTGACGATCTCTTATGGAAAGAAGGTGCTCGTAGATTCGGTGAACGCTGAGTTTGCCCCGGGTACGGTCTACGGTCTCGTCGCTCCGAACGGGCATGGAAAGACGACGTTGCTGCGTGCGATGGCAGGTTTGCCGGGTCCTCGCGTGGACGGGAGCATCGTTCTGGATGAGGTGCAGGGTACGGGTGCGAGAGAGGTCCGTTCTATGACCTTCTATGCACCTGGTGAGGGGACGCTGCTGTATCCCGGATTGCGTGCGGAAGATCGCCTCAAGATGGTTTGCGATATGTGGCCGCATGCTCGCGATATCGAAGAGATAGTGGAACAAACGCAGATAGGCGAGTTCGCGAAGATGAGGATCCGCACTCTGAGCCAGGGCATGAAGCAGCAGCTTACCCTGGCGATTGCGTATGCGACGGGCGCGCGGTACCTTCTATTAGATGAGCCCATGAACGCGCTCGACCCCAGCAGGGTGGACTTGCATTCCGAGATTCTCAGGAAGCTGGCCGATTCTGGTACGTGCATCATCATGTCATCCCACATCTTGGATTCGGTCGATAGGCTGTGCGATGAGATTCTGTTTTTGAAGGATGGGAGGCTCATTAGAAGCATTCCGCAAGATGATGCTGCGCCGAAGTCTCCTGGATCCCATTTCGCAAAGCCTGCCGGACGCGCCGAGGGTGCGCTAAGCACGTATCGGCGACTCTACGAAAAGGGCGGGTAGAAATGCAAGTTAAAAATCTATGTGGCCAATGTGATACCGTTGAACCCGCGTA
>CABPWH010000061.1 GCA_902461085.1 uncultured Collinsella sp.
GGGCACCGCGGGGCGGCCGTGCCGGCGGTCGCGATAACCGTGGCAGCTATGGCAACAGCCGTGGCGGCAAGCGCGGCGGCAGCTCCCGTCGCCCCGGTGACGGCGGCGGCAAGCGCAAGTAACATACGCATCGCCCGCTAGGGCGAGGTGAACCAAGGGTCCCGAGCAACTACGCTCGGGGCCCTTTTTGTTTGTCGTATCCGATCGCTAGTTCAAATGTGATTTCCTCGGGAATGCATCTAGAGGATGCCGTGGACCTGTTTCCTGCCATGCGGCAATGGGTCCCATGGGGTGCGCCGTGCATTTTTTGGAGTATTCTGCAGTTCGAGTTGTCTGCATACGATTCGGTATTGCCAACGGTGGCCTTCAGATATCCCTTATGAGCGTTTTGAGTTAGATTTCGCCGTTTTCCGGAGCAGGGGCGCGTCATTCTCGCCATGTCGGGACTTAAAATGATACGGCGCCCTACAGTTTTGCCCGCCCGCGGCGGTGCTGGCGCGGTCACGTTGCAGAATACTCCGTTTTTTGCACGGGCCAGGATGGGGTACCTCAGGAGAACACGGCGGTATCCCGTAAATATATACAATCTGTACCGTAATTTATACAAAACGAAGAGGTAGACAGCGTAGGGTGGGAGCATTGGGGTGCTTGGTGCATCAAAACGGGGACCCCACGTGCCGTATACTCTGGCTGGATGTGAAAGCGGCTTGACGCGTTGCCAGGCGTAGGGGGAGGGTGTCTCGATGAGCGTATTCGAAATTGTGTTTAGTCCGACGGGTGGAACGCGGAAGGTGTCTGGCCTTGTGGCCGGGGCACTGGGCAAGAATACCGTTACCGTCGATCTGACCGATAGCGGGCTAGATTTCAGCGCTGTCTCGATGACTGAGGACGACGTGGCCGTAATCTCTGTGCCGGCGTATGCCGGTAGAATCCCGGCTGTGGTGGCTGACCGGTTGGGCATGGTGCGCGGCAACGGGGCTCGGGCTGTTTTGGTTTGTGTATACGGAAACCGCGCGTTTGAGGACACGCTCGTAGAGCTGGAGGACGTTGCGAAGCATGCGGGATTCCGGGTGATCGCGGCAGTTGCGGCCATTGCAGAACATTCCATTGCGCGACAGTTTGCTGCCGGTCGTCCGGATGCGCAGGATGCGGCGCAGCTCGCAGAGTTTGCGCAGCAAATTCAGCAAAAGCTGTCGGCTGAGGATGCATCCGAGCCCTCTATCCCCGGCAATCGTCCTTATAAACAAGCTGGAGGTCACCGCGTGGCACCCGAGGCAACAGAGGATTGCGTTTCCTGCGGTGCATGCGCCGCGGCGTGCCCCGTTTGTGCTATCGACAAGGGTGACCCCAAACGAGCAGCTGGCGAGGCGTGCATCTCCTGCATGCGCTGCATTGCCGTATGTTCGCGAGGCGCTCGTAAGGTTGATTCCAACAAGCTATCCGCTGTTTCCCAGATGCTGAGCAAGGTTTGCGTCGTGCGGAAGGAATGCGAGCTCTTTATCTAGCGCATACGAAATTGGTGCAATGGGACCAGGTTAATCTGCACCAACCTGGTGCAAACAAACCTGTCCCCAATGCACTAGAGTGAGGAGTGTCCCCGAGTGCCGGCAGAAAAGGAACGTCCCTAAGTACCGCATAAATACCGTTTATCGATGAAAAAATACCGTTCACCGGTCATAATGATTGTTCCGGCTTTGGGCTTGTCTACAATACCTCCCGTAAAAAGAAATGCGGAAGGTTACCGAGTCCCTCGGACGTGGGCCTAACCAAAGTCTTTGAACGGGTGTGTCTCAATGGGCGCATTCGATTGATTTTGGTTGGGCTATATTTATGAAGGGACATGTCACCATGGGTTTCTTTTCTCGCCTAATGGGTGGCTCGGATAAGCAGACGACTGCGGCTTCCGAGTTCGAAATCCTCGCTCCCGTTTCCGGCGAGCTTGTTCATCTAGAAAATACCAATGACCCCGCTTTTAGCAGCCGTGCAGTGGGCGATGGCGTTGCCGTGGTTCCCCAAGAGGGAACGGTGTGCGCTCCTGTTTCCGGCACCGTCGCGGCGCTGTTTCCGACTGAGCACGCGCTGGGCATCATGTCCGACGACAGCTCTGCTCAGGTGATGCTGCACATCGGAATCGACACTGTTAAACTTGAGGGCAAGGGCTTCCATGCACTTGTTGCCCAGGGTGACCATGTCGACGCGGGCCAGCCCCTCGTCGAGGTCGATTTCGATGCGGTCCGCGCCGCTGGCTTCGATCCTACGGTCTTCGTTATCGTGTGCGAGCGTTCGGAGAACTCGACTCTTCGTGAGCATGCTTCCGGCCCTGTTGCTGTTAAAGAGCCTGTCGTCTGGCTTTCCGAGTAAATTCTTGTGGTGGGTACCGTGGTTATCAAGCGAGTTTTTAACAACAACGTCGCAATGGTCACTTCGGACGATGGCTCCGAGCTCATCGTCATCGGTCGAGGCCTCTGCTTTGGCCGTCATGCCGGCGATGCCATCGACGAGGCATCAGTCGAAAAGACCTACGCGTTGCAGGAGGGAACTTCTCAGGATTCGCGTACGATCGACCGCTTGGCACATCTTTTGGAGTCCATCCCCACCGTCAACCTCGTGATTTCCGAGGACATCGTTCAGATGCTTCGTCGAGAGCTCAATGTTGATATCAACGACAAGATTCTCATTGCTCTCGCAGACCATATCAGCCTTGCTTTGGAGCGCGAGCGCAAGGGCGTCTCCTGTGAGAATCCGTTGCTGCTCGAGATTCAGCAGTTCTATCGCAAGGAGTATGCACTTGCGGGCCGTGCGCTGCAGATTATCAAGGAGTATATGGGCATCCAGATGAGCGAGGAGGAGCAGGGTTTCATTACCTTGCATATCGTCAACGCCACCATGCCGCAACGCTCCGATCGTCTGATCGTTTCGGTCCAGCTTGTTCGCGACGTGCTCGCGATTGTTTCCAAGCGCTATGCTACGACCCTCGATGACACCTCGCTGCCTTACGAACGTTTCGTTCGTCACCTGCAGTTTTTCGCACAGCGAGCGCTTGATCCTACGGCCGGGCAAATCAACGGAGACGCGCTGTTTCTAATCGATGAAACGGCGTATCCGTGCGCATTCTCGTGCGCGGACGCCATAGCCGCCCGCTCGTCGTCTACCTATAACGTTGTCGTTACCGATGCCGAGAAGAGTTATCTCGCATATCACATTGTTAACCTGCTTGGAGAACCTGGTCTCTAGGCATAACGTGCCCACACATCGATTGGTATAAGGCAAGGCTTACGGTCTTGCCCAGGGCACATCTGTCTTAATTTGCGGAAAAGGAAGGGGAGTACCGCTATGACCGCAAAAAAGAAGTTCAATTTCAAAGCGCCGTTGGAGGTGTTCGCGAAGTCGATCGTTCAGCCGATGATGTATCTCTCGGTTGCCGGCATCCTGCTCATCGTGGGCATCATTCTGACCAACAAGACCATCTGCGCCATGATCCCCGTGCTGGGCTTCGGTCCGTTCCAGCTTGTGGGCGCCGTTGTCTATCAGTCGCTGATGTTTATCATCAACAACCTCTCGATTCTGTTCTGCGTGGGCATCGCCGGCGCCATGGCAAAGAAGAACAAGGGCCATGCTTCGCTGATCGCCCTGATGTCGTTCTTCCTGTTCCTGCAGGCTAACAACATCGTGCTCAACGCCACCGGCTCTCTTGCCGATGCGAGCGGCATGCTCGGCCTTACCGGAACCGGCCAGGCCACCGTTATGGGCATCCAGGTACTCGATACCGGCGTATTTGGCGGCATCATCCTCGGTTGCATCACCGGTGCTGTGTTCAACAAGTACTCGAACAAGCAGTTCCCCATTGCCCTTTCGATGTTCTCGGGCGTTCGCTTTCCGTTCCTGATTATGATCATCATTTCCTGGATCATGGGCGCTGGCTTCTGCATCGTTTGGCCTCCGGTTCAGGGTGCCATCTCCTCCGTTGCCGGCATCATTAAGGAGTCGGGCAACATCGGTCTGTTTATCTACGGCATGCTCAACAAGCTGCTCGTTCCCACCGGTCTGCACCATCTCATCTACACCCCGTTCCAGTTCTCCGATGTGGGCGGCACCCTTACGCTGGGCGATCAGGTTATCGCCGGCGCCTATCCCATCCGTGTTGCCGAGATGGCAATGACGGGTCAGCCCTTCTCTGATAGCACCTACTTCAACAGCTATACCTTCAACAACCTGTGGCCCTACATCGGCATCGGTCTCGCCTTTATCGTCACCGCTTACAAGGGGAACAAGGACAAGACCAAAGCCGTTATCATCCCGCTGATCATCACCGCCGTGCTCTCCTGCGTGACCGAGCCCATGGACTTCCTCTTTGTCTTTGCCGCTCCCGTGCTCTTTGTCGTTCACTCGGTTCTTTCCGGCATCTTCCTGGTTCTGCTCAAGGTTCTCTCCGTGCCCGCTTCGACTGCAGGCGGCATCATCAACATCGTGGTTTCCAACCTGGTCCTCGGTGTCGACAAGACCAACTGGCCGGTTATGCTCGTGCTCGGAGTCGTCAACGCCGCTCTGTACTTCTTCCTCTTCACCTTCCTTATCAAGAAGCTCAAGCTCCACACGCCTGGTCGCGAGGAGGAGTCCGAGCTCGCCGAGTCCGTTGCCGAGGGCGAGGCCGCCGCGTCTGTCGCGGTGAAGCAGGGCGCTGTTGCCGCGGCTCCCGCAGAGGGCGTCGATGCAGGCATTGCCGACCTGGTCGCAGGTCTTGGCGGCAAGGACAACATCGAGGAGCTCGAGAACTGCTTTACGCGTCTCCGCGTGAACGTTAAGAACCCGGACCTCATCGATGAGAACCTCATCAACCACGTGCCCAACAGCGGCATCAACCGCAACGGTAACAATATCCAGATCATCTTTGGCATGAAGGTCGCCGAGATGCGCGACAAGGTCGAGAACGCAATTGAGAAGGAGCAGTAAACAATGATCATTACTCTGTGTGGTGGCGGATCCACCTTTACCCCCGGCATCGTCAAGTCCATTGCCCTGCGCAAGGACGAGCTCGACGTTGACGAGATTCGTCTGTACGACATCAACGAGGAGCGCCAGCGCAAGATCGGCGTGCTCGTGGATTGGATTTTGCACGAGGACCTTGGCCTGGACATCAAGCTCACGGTGACCACCGACAAAAAGACGGCTTTTACCGATGCGAGCTTCGTGTTTGCCCAGATGCGCGTGGGCGGCTACGCCATGCGCGAGCAGGACGAAAAGATTCCGCTGCGTCACGGCTGCGTGGGTCAGGAGACCTGCGGTTGCGGCGGCCTTGCCTATGGCATGCGCACCATCTTCCCCATGGTCGAGCTGATCGATGACGTTGAGAAGTACGCCAAGAAGGACTACTGGATTCTCAACTACTCCAACCCTGCCGCCATCGTCTCCGAGGGCTGCCGTGTGCTGCGTCCTAACGCTCGCATCATCAACATCTGCGACATGCCGATCGCGATCATCGACGTGGTTTGCGCCGCGCTCGATATCGACAAGAAGGATGTCGAGTACGATTACTTTGGCCTCAACCACTTTGGTTGGTTCACCTCGATTCGCCACAAGGGCGAGGAGGTGCTCCCGCAGCTGCGCGAGTACATCAAGGAGCACCAGATCCTGCTGCCTGACTCCTACCTCAAGGGCATGGGCTCGCTCATGGCAAAGAAGCCCGAGGAGACCACCGACGAGCACCCCGAGCAGAACCGCCACACCAAGGGCAGCTGGTACTACGTCTGGAAGGGCGAGTACGAGATCATGGAGTGCTTCCCGGAGTACCTGCCCAACACGTATCTGAACTACTACCTGCAGCAGAAGGAGTTCGTCGAGCATTCCAACCCCGAGCGCACCCGCGCAAACGAGGTTGAGGAGACGCGTGAGAAGAACCTCTTCGACGGCATCGCCCACTATGAGAAGACGGGCGAGATCGACGAGAGCACGTTCTATGCGGGCAGCCACGGCGACTGGATTGCCGACCTGGCCATCGCTTTGAAGAACGACACCAAGCAGCGCTTCCTGGTCATCTGCGAGAACAAGGGCGCTATCCCCAACATGCCCTACGACGCTATGGTCGAGCTGCCTGCCTACATTGGCAAGAACGGCCCCGAGGTCATCAGCCGCGACAACATTCCGCTGTTCCAACAGGGTCTCATGATGCAGCAGCTGAACTCCGAGAAGCTCGTGGTCGAGGCTACGATCGAGGGCTCGTACGAGAAGGCGCTCAAGGCCTTTACGCTCAACAAGACCGTGCCGTCGATGAAGGTCGCCAAGGAGGTTCTCGACGACATGATCGAGGCCAACAAGGGTTACTGGCCCGAGCTTAAGTAAAAGCAACAGGGTCGCTGACCGCATACCTAGAGCAATGCCCCGTCCACGTGATTGCGTGGGCGGGGCATTGTCGTTTGGTAACGCGTTTTATCAAATATGGCATTTATCTGCGGTAATGTTCTATTTCACCGCTGGGGACGACGTTTCATACCGCCTACCGAACCGTGTCGCTGCCAAACAATTTTATAAGTCAGTGTTGTGCGTGTAGCAATTTCGCCCGGTCTCGCCTCCGGGCTGCCATGTGAGAGGGGATCTTATGGCTCGACTGCATGTAATGGAACGCAGCCACGCTCAGGCCGTCATGGACGACCTGCACGATGCGCTCGGACGTCGTCTGGCGGTGAGTTCGCTCGCCCCGTGTCCCGTTGAGTTTACGGCAGCGCTCGTCAACCTGTGCTCTACCCAGAGCTGCGGCAAGTGCACGCCCTGCCGCGTTGGCCTGAGCGCGCTGAGTGACCTGCTCGCCGATGTACTCGAAGGGCGTGCCGATGAGTCCACGCTCAACCTGATTGAGCGCACGGCCCGCACCATCTACCTTTCAAGCGACTGCGCCATCGGCTACGAGGCAGGCGCCATGGCGCTTACGGCTATCCGCGGTTTCCGCGACGATTTTGAGCACCACATTCGCGAGCACTCCTGTGGCTTTGACCGCGAGGCCCGCGTTCCGTGCGTCTCGGGCTGCCCGGCGCACGTCGACATTCCCGGGTACATTTCGCTCGTCGAGGCCGGCCGCTATGCCGATGCCGTCAAGGTCATCCGCAAGAACAATCCGCTGCCGCTCGTCTGCGGACTGGTGTGCGAGCATCCCTGCGAGATGCACTGCCGCCGCGGCATGGTCGACGACCCCATGAACATCCTCGCCCTCAAGCGCTTTGCCGTTGAACACAGTGACCTCAACGACCATAAGCCGCATGTAGTGGACAACACCGGTAAGCGCGTCGCCGTGATCGGCGGCGGCCCGGCCGGCCTTTCCTGTGCCTACTACCTGGCCGTGATGGGCCACAAGGTGACCATCTTTGAGCAGCGCCACCACCTGGGCGGCATGCTACGCTACGGCATCCCCAGCTATCGTCTGCCGCGCGAGCGCTTGCAGGCCGAGATCGACTGGATCTTGAGCGCCGGTATCGACGTTGAGCTCGACCACTCCGTCAACGGCGAGGAGCTTGCCCGCCTGCGCGACGAGTTCGATGCCGTCTACCTGGCCATCGGTGCCCACAGCGATAAGAAGCTCGGCCTTCCGGGCGAAGAGGCGCCCGGCGTGGAGTCGGCCGTCAAGATGCTGCGCGCCATCGGTGACGACGAACTGCCCGACCTGAGCGGCCAGCGCGTGTGCGTCATCGGCGGCGGCAACGTGGCCATGGACGTGGCGCGCTCCGCCGTGCGCTGCGGCGCCGAAAAGGTAAGCATCGTCTACCGCCGTCGCATCTGCGATATGACGGCTCAAGACGCCGAAATCGCCGGCGCCCAGGCCGAGGGTTGCGAGGTTCTGGAGCTCACGGCGCCGCTCGCCATCGAGACGGGCGAAGATGGTCGCGTGAGCGGCCTGCGCGTGCAACCGCAGATTATCGGCGAGCCTCGCCGTGGGCGTCCGGCCCCGCGTGCCGCAGCCACGCCCGAGCGCGTCATTCCCTGCGAGCGCGTGTTTGTGGCCATTGGCCAGGACATCGATTCCAAGCCGTTTGAGGACATGGGCATCGCCTGTAAGTGGGGTCGCGTCGTTACCGATTCGGACGGCGCCGTGCCCAACTTCGATGGCCTCTTTAGCGGCGGCGACTGCCAGACCGGTCCCGCCACCGTCATCCGTGCCATCAACGCCGGCCGCGTGGCTTCGGCAAACATCGACCGCTACCTGGGCTTTGACCACAAGATCAAGCTCGACGTGGAGCTGCCGACCGTGCAGTTTAAGGGCAAGCACGAGTGCGGCCGCTGCGAGCTGGGCGAGCGCGAGGCCGGCGAGCGCATTCACGATTGGAATCTGGTCGAGCAGGGTCTCACCGAGCAGGAGGCGCGCCAGGAGGCGAGCCGCTGCCTGCGCTGCGACCACTTTGGCTTTGGCGCGTTCCGCGGAGGGAGGAACCTGGAATGGTAGAGCTCAACAAAACCACCGTCGGCGACAACAGCGAAAACGGAGCGCACAACATGGTCAAGCTCACTATCGATAATTGCGAGGTCGTGGTTCCCGAGCATACCACGATCCTGGATGCGGCCAAGTCCGTCGGCATCCAGATTCCCACCCTGTGCTATCTGCGCGATCTGAACGAGATCGGTGGCTGCCGCGTGTGCGTGGTCGAGGTTGCGGGCTGCGACCAGCTGGTTGCCGCCTGCAACAACTACGTGCTCGACGGCATGGTGGTCCACACCAACAGCCCCAAGGCCCGCGAGGCCCGTCGCACCAACGTGCAGCTGCTACTGTCCCAGCACGATTCGCAGTGCACGAGCTGCGTGCGCAGCGGCAACTGCAACCTGCAGACCATCGCCAACGACCTGGGCATTTTCTATCTGCCGTATCAAAGGCATTTGGCGGGCGAGGGTTGGGATTTCGATTTCCCCATCATCCGCGAAAACGACAAGTGCATTAAATGCATGCGCTGCATCAAGGTGTGCGAGAGCGTGCAGGGCCTAGGGATTTGGGACCTGACCAACCGCGCCACGCATACCGCTGTGGGTACCCGCGGGCGCGCACCGATCGGCAAGACCGATTGCGTCGCGTGCGGCCAGTGCATCACGCATTGCCCGACGGGCGCGCTGCGCGAGCGCGACGATACCGAGACCGTGTTTGACGCGCTTGCTAATCCCGACAAGATCGTGCTGGTGCAGATCGCGCCTGCCGTGCGCAGCGCCTGGGGCGAGGAGCTCGGCATATCTCGCGAGGAGGCAACCGTCGAGCGTCTGGCCTGCGCACTGCGCCGCGTTGGCTTTGAGTACGTGTTCGACACCGATTTCTCGGCCGACCTCACCATTATGGAGGAGGGTTCCGAGCTGCTCGAGCGCCTAGGCGCCGCCGCTAAGGGCGAAGGCGACAGCCGCGGCTGGCCCATGTTTACGAGCTGCTGCCCGGGTTGGGTGCGCTTTGTGAAGGCGCGCTATCCGGAGTTTGTCGACAGTCTGTCCACGTCCAAGTCGCCGCAGCAGATGTTCGGCGCCATCGCCAAGACATACTACGCCAAGGTGCTGGGCGTTGAGCCCGAGCGCTTGTTCGTGGTGTCCGTGATGCCGTGCACGGCCAAGAAGGCCGAGTGCGCGCTACCGAGCATGGTGGGCGAGGACGGTACGCCCGACGTTGACGTTGCGCTGACGGTGCGCGAGATGGTGCGCATGGTCCGCGCGAACCACGTGAGCGTGGACACGTTGGTCGAGGAGCCGCTCGACACGCCGCTGGGCTTTGGCACGGGCGCAGGTGTAATCTTTGGCGCCACGGGCGGCGTGATGGAGGCCGCCGTGCGCTCGGCCTATCACCTGGTGACGGGCAAGAACCCCGACGCCGACTTCTTTACCGATGTGCGCGGCCTGGACGGCTGGAAGGAGGCCGTGGCCGATATCGATGGCACCAAGGTGCGCGTCGCCGTGGCACACGGGCTGGGCAACGCCGCCCGTCTGCTCGACGCGATTCGCGACGGCCGTGTGAGCTATGACTTCGTTGAGGTCATGGCGTGCCCGGGCGGCTGCGTCGGTGGCGGCGGTCAGCCCATCCACGACGGCTGCGAGCTGGCAGCCGAGCGCGGTCAGGTGCTGTGGGGCCTGGATGCCGCTGCGGACATTCGCTTCTCGCACGAGAATCCCGATGTTCAGGCGTGCTACCGCGAGTTCTTGGGCGCGCCGCTCTCGCCGCTGGCCGAGGAGCTGCTGCATACCGACCATCACGCATGGACGATGCCTAACGAGGGGACGTGCTAGCGATGCGCGCGTTTGATGTTGAAATGTCGCGCCGGGGGTTTGCCTCGGCGCTC
>CABPWH010000062.1 GCA_902461085.1 uncultured Collinsella sp.
AAGCTTGGCAGGGGCGGGTGCCGGGCGTCCCGGTGCGGGCCTGCCGTTCTTTAGCGGCTCGGACGCGTCGCAGCAAAAGGGGAGCGGCACCGATACGCTTAAGCAGTTCGCCACCAACCTTACGCAGAAGGCGCGCGACGGCGAGCTCGACCCTGTAATTGGTCGCGAAAAGGAAGTCCAGCGTATGATGGAGATCCTTTCGCGTCGCACCAAGAACAATCCGCTTATCTTGGGCGACCCCGGCGTGGGCAAGACGGCCATCGTCGAGGGCCTGGCTCAGCAGATTGCAGCTGGCAACGTGCCCGAGAACCTTATGAACCAGAACATCTGGACGCTCGACCTGCCGGGCCTCGTTGCGGGCGCCAAGTATCGCGGTGAGTTTGAGGAGCGCCTCAAGAACGTGATCCAGGAGGCCACCGAAGCTGACGACGTCATCCTGTTTATTGACGAGATGCACACCATCATCGGTGCCGGCTCTGCCGAGGGCTCCATCGACGCGAGCTCCATGCTCAAGCCCGTGCTCGCGCGCGGTGCCTTCCAGATTATCGGCGCCACCACGGCCGAGGAATTCCGCAAGTACCTCACCAAGGACCCGGCCTTCGAGCGTCGCTTCCAGACCATCGATGTCGAGGAGCCGAGCGTCGAGGACACGGTCAAGATCCTGACCGCGCTCAAGCCGCGCTACGAGGAGCACCACCATGTGCGCTATACGCAGGGTGCTATCGAGGCCGCCGCGAACCTCTCCGACCGCTACATCCAGGATCGCTTCCTGCCCGATAAGGCCATCGACCTCATTGACGAGGCCGGCGCCCGCGCCCGCATCGCCGCCAACCGCGCGCCCGAGCCGGTGCGCGAGGCCGAGCATCGCGTGGAGGAGCTTAAGGCCGCCGCGCAGGAGGCCACCGAGAGCGACGACATGAACAAGGCCGCCGAGATCACCGAGCAGCAAAAGGCTGCCGAGATTGAGCTCGCCGAGGCCAAGGCTGCCTGGACCGCCGAGCTCGACGCCAGCCCGCTCACCATCGATGTCTCCCAGATTGCCGACATCGTGTCCGTGACCTCGGGCGTGCCGGTGTCCTCGCTCACCGAGAGCGAGAGCCGCCGCCTGCTGCAGGCCGAAAGCGTGCTCAAGACGCGCATCATCGGTCAGGACGAGGCCGTCGAGGCCGTTGCCAAGGCCGTGCGCCGCAGCCGCTCGCCGCTCAAGGACCCGCGTCGCCCCGGCGGCAGCTTTATCTTCCTGGGCCCCACCGGCACGGGCAAAACCGAGCTCGCCAAGACGCTCGCCGAGTATCTCTTTGGCAGCAAGGACGCGCTCATCAGCTTCGATATGTCGGAGTTTGGCAGTGAGTTCGAGGTCTCCAAGCTCATCGGTAGCCCCCCGGGCTATGTGGGCCACGACGAGGGCGGCCAGCTCACCAAGGCCGTTCGTCGTCACCCGTACTCGGTCGTGCTGTTCGACGAGATCGAGAAGGCGCACCCCGATATCTTCAACATCTTGCTGCAGGTGCTGGAGGAGGGCCGCCTGACCGATAGCCAGGGCAAGACGGTCGACTTCCGCAACACCGTGATCATCATGACGTCCAACGTGGGCGCCCGCGAGATTGCGCAGGATGCGAGCGTTGGCTTTGGCACCACCGGCGAGCAGGGTCTCACGTCGAGTGAGATCCGTGGTCGCGCGATGGGCGAGCTCAAGCGCCTGTTCCGCCCCGAGCTGCTCAACCGTATCGACGACATTGTGGTGTTCCAGAAGCTCTCGGGCGAGAATCTCACCAAGATCGCGCACCTGCTGGTGGACGACCTGCGTCAGCGTTTGATTGCCAACGGCATGAACATCAAGCTCACCGATGCGGCCTATGACAAGATCGTGGCCGAGGGCACCGACCTCACCAACGGTGCGCGTCCGCTGCGCCGCGCCATTCAAAAGCTCATCGAGGACCCGCTGTCCGAGGAGCTTCTGGCCGGCGAGTGGGGCGAGGGCGATACCGTCCTGTGCGACGTGGCCGATGGCAAGTTTGTCTTTAGCCACGGCACGGGCGAGATCCCGGCACCGCGTCCGGCGGGCACGCTCGGTGGCGATACCGCTCCGGCGGCACCGCACACCGGCAACGCCGCGCCCGTGAGCGGCGGCGTGACCTCGGGCCCCGGCGGCATGATGCAAGCCGGTTCCGGCGCGCTGTAGGGCGTGGCGACAATTTGATACGCGCAATCGAGGCGCTCCGGAAAGGGCGCCTCGATTTGTAGAGCTGCGGAAGTTGTGACCGTTACGCTATACGGTCCACCGTTAGCCGATGATGCGAGGGCGCTCGGCGTTTTCGACTGGTTTATGCACGCAAAGTCTGGGAATATACAAGTCGCATGTCTTACTGTCTAACCAGTTGCGCCAAGGAGGCACCATGGACTACAAGATTACCGGCTACGAGCCCGCCCAGCTGTTCCATTTCTTTGAGGAGGTCAGCGCGATCCCCCGTGGGTCTGGCAACGAGAAGGGCATCAGCGATTTCCTGGTTGCGTTTGCCAAGGAGCGCGGTCTCGATGTGTA
Source organism: uncultured Collinsella sp. (assembly GCA_902461085.1). Classification (GTDB taxonomy): domain Bacteria; phylum Actinomycetota; class Coriobacteriia; order Coriobacteriales; family Coriobacteriaceae; genus Collinsella. The sequence continues at coordinate 2,543 of CABPWH010000062.1, forward strand.
CCAGGACGAGGTCTACAACGTCATCATTCGCAAGCCCGCATCTGCCGGTGCCGAGAATGCCCCGACCGTGATGCTGCAGGGCCACATCGATATGGTGTGCGACAAGCTGGGCTCCGTTGAGCACGACTTTACGACCGATGGTATCGACCTGGTCGTCAAGGACGGCGTCCTCACCGCTAACGGCACCACTCTGGGCGCCGACAACGGTATTGCCGTCGCGCTTATGCTTACCGTGCTCAACGACGATTCGATTACCCATCCGGCCCTCGAGTGCGTGTTCACCACCGACGAGGAGACTGGCCTGGTCGGCGCCGAGACGCTCGACAAGTCCCAGATTAGCGCCCGCACCATGATCAACCTTGATTCCGAGGAAGAGGGCGTTGCCACCGTCAGCTGTGCCGGCGGCGTCGTCGTTACCTACACCTGCCCGATCGCGCGCGAGCACAAGACCGGTAGCACCCTCACGCTCGACATCTCCGGCCTGCTGGGCGGCCACTCCGGCAGCGATATCAACCTGGAGCGCGGCAACGGCAACCTCATCATGGCCCGCATCATCGACCGCCTGATGGTTGCCGGCGAGCCCGCCATCGTCAGCTTTAACGGCGGCACCAAGGACAACGCCATCAACCGTGAGTGCAAGGCTGTTCTGGTCTACGCCGACCACGCTGCCGCCGAGGCCGCGGCCCAGATCGCAAAGGGCATCATCGCCGACGTCACTGCCGAGCTCGAGGTCTTCGACCCCGGCTTTACCTGCACCGTCGAGATTGCCGACGACGCCGAGGTCGAGGCCATGGACCAGAAGTCCGCGCTTGCCCTCATCCGCGCCCTGCGTCTTGCCCCCAACGGCGTGATTCGCCGCAACGTCGCCACCGACGGCTCCGTCGAGGTTTCCTCCAACATCGGTGTGGTTGCCACCTCTGACGACGAGGTCAAGATCATGCTGTCCCCGCGCTCCTCGATCACCTCGCTGCAGAACGAGTTCAAGGACCGCCTGCAGACGCTGGCCGATGTCCTGGGCTTCGACGCCAAGTTCGAGTTCGAGTATCCCGGCTGGAGCTATGCCGAGCATTCGCCGGTCCGCGACGTCTTTGTCGAGAGCTATCGCGAGCTCTTTGGCTCCGAGCTGCGTATCGAGTCCATTCACGCCGGCCTTGAGTGCGGCCTGTTTGCCGAGGCCCTGCACGGCCTGGACGCCATCGCCGTGGGCCCGACGCTCTCCGATGTCCACACCCCGGACGAGAGCATGGAGCTCGCTTCTGCCGAGCGCTTCTACGAGCTGCTCATCGACGTCCTCAAGCGCCTCGCTGCGTAAAGGTTGCGCTAGCAGCAGTTCGAGCTACGTGCTAGCGGATTGCAAATGACATTACGAGAGGGGACATCCGAGCTTTTGCGACGGGTGCCCCCTCTCTTTTGTTTGATAATTGCGAAATTACGGCCACCTAGTCCATTTCTGCCCTGATGAGGTCGAGGGTGCGCTGGCAGTTTTCGCGGACGGGGCCGAGCATATGCTCGCGCAGGTCCGCCATGCCGGGCAGGTCGGCGTATTCGTCCATGACCTCTTCCATGCAAATGGGTACCTCGTAGGCGAGGTCCATCATGGTCGCAAAACAAAACTTCTCGGTCAGCCCGGCATCGGTGAGCGCCGCTTCCAGCGCGGGGTCGTCCATGCCGTGATATCGGCGGATGGCGCCTGGACCGATGCGCCCCACACGATTTTCGCCGCCAACGCTCATGGCAAGGCGCGCCCGGCGGCGCATGCGCTCATACGCCAAACCCGATGCGACATCGTACATTCGAGCCATCATGGCTGCGCCGTCGTTTCCAAGGAGCAGGGAATAGTTTTTCGCGTGCGCATCCGGTGCGCCGATAATGGCGTTAAAGAAAAGTATCTGCGTAAACAGATACAGGTTAAGTTGATGGTGGCTCGTATTTACGAGGAGCTCTTGAATGTCGCGTGTGGTCGGGCCGCCGTCTGCCGTGTACTTTTGGGCGGGCATCACCCCAAGTGCCTGACAGAGGTCTTCTTGATGTAGGCGCCTGATCGTTCCGTCTTTGACTTTCACGCGGTCATAGCGCTCAACAATGAGGGCAGGTTCGTCCTCAAACATACGATATTCGACGTTTGCCGTTGCGATGCCGGCGCGCTGGGCGCTTTTCATGCAGACAAACTCATTGAGAGCCTCGAGTTTAAATCCGATAACGCCATTTTTGAAAATATGCGTCGTGGGCGAGGAGCCCATGCATTCGCACCAGCGGTCGTTTATGAACGCGAGCGCGAACTTGCCCTGGTTGCCTCCAAGTGACCAACTTTCATCTAGACCCATCCACGATGCATCGCGGTCATCTCTGATCGACTTGAGACGAAGAGCAATTTCGTGGTCGTCTATAGGGCGGTATTCGCCAGCGCGATGCAGGACGGCGTCGGCATCTTCTTCGGCACAAAACTGCACTCCGCCCGGACAGTCGAGTCCGATATGGCTGAGCAACGCAACGGGATTGTTGGGCCTAACGTCGAATTCGGCGGCAATCGCTTTTCGTTGGTCCTCGCTGTCGGGTAGAAGGCCAAACAGGTACGGATTCATGACCTGTTGTCCGTATGTGCGATTCGATACGGGTATGTTGGTCGATAGGGCTGGCCCGTCATAGTCATGATCGTAGGTAAAGCTGATAAGACCGTTCTCATCTTGCGCGAGCGTTCCAGCAGGCACGCCGCAAATAATGGTCCGAAGTGATGTTCTGGCCATTGGCTATTTCCCTTCGGGCATGGTTTGGCTAGATGCGTTTGCGGCAATCGAGACTCCGAGATTGGACATGGCGAAATCGGCGAAGGCCCTGTCGTAGAGCTCGGACGTAAGGGGGGTATCTGCAAGAGCCGGAATGGTTGTGCTGCGACGGTTGCGATGATGAAGACGTTGAGCGTGATGGCGTCTGGAGGTGCTGCAAGGTTGATCAGCATGCGGGGCGTCGACTGGGTGCTCATTTTTCGTTTCGCTTATATCCCCTTGTGCTGCGAGCGCCAGTTCAAGAGCGTCGAAAATCGCCAGCAGCTTGTCGAGTCGAATGCCGGTGGCGTCTCCTAGCTCGAGCGATGCAAGCAGGCGCTCCGAAACACCGGCCTTTTTGGCGAGGGTGGCACGGGTGAGACCCTGAGTCTCGCGTGCCTGGCGCACGTAGATGCCAGCTTGGCGTGGTGTGGTGATGGGAAGGGTATCCACGGCTATCTCCTAACGTGCAGGCTTTTGCATCCTAGTATGACATGCAAAAGTCTGCATGAAAAGGCCTCATGCAAAACTCTGCATGAGGCCTTATACGGACGTTTAGTTTTGAAGGGTGTTTTACAGCACTAAAATCCCTAGGTGCTCCAGCAAAATCTTGAGGCCGATGAGGATGAGCACAACGCCGCCCACGATGGTGGCGGGCTTTTCGTAGCGCGCGCCAAAGATGCGGCCAATCGCCACGCCGGCAACGGAGAAGATGAAGGTCGTGATGCCTATGAGCGACACGGCGGGAACGATGTCGACGGAAAGCGCGGCGAACGAGATGCCCACGGCCAGGGCGTCAATCGAGGTGGCGATGGCGAGGATCAGGTACTCGCCCAGGTCAATCTTTTCGGCATCCTTGCCGTCGCCTTCATCCTCGTCTTCGGTAAAGGCCTCCCACAACATTTTGCCGCCGATAAAGGCGAGCATGATAAAGGCGATCCAATGGTCGATGGGTCCGATGATGCCCATGAATTGACTGCCGAGCGCCCATCCGATTACGGGCATGCCGGCCTGAAAGCCGCCAAAGAACAAGCCGAGCACCACGGCAACTTTAAGGTTGATCTTCTTCATGCCAAGGCCCTTGCAGATGGAAACGGCAAAGGCGTCCATCGAAAGGCCAACGGCGAGCAATACGAGCTCTGCGAGTCCCATAGTCTGGCTCCCTCTCTGCGGGCGGGCCCGCGTGTACCTCTTGGGGGAGTAACAAAAAAGACCCGTGGCGTACGCGTTGCGCGCACAGCCACGAGTCTCGTTCATTAAGGCAAGCCAGGCCGCATCGGCCAGTGTGTTGACTTGCCGCGCCACCGGAGGCGAACCCGATCACGCGACTACTCCCTCATTTATGCGAATCCCGATGCTACCACATAAGCAGCTCATTTGGATTGGGGCTCTCAGCTGTGTTCGCTCATTCTGTAAGCATCGGATTTTGCGGGCGTCACAGGGGCAAACCGTGAGAAACTTATTGACGTTTATGGAGCGTATACGATGGGAGCGATGCCTTGGATAAGAACGAGCTGCAAAAGCGTATGGAACAGGCCATTCGCCTGACGGCACCTGGCCAGCCGATCCGCACCGCCCTCGACATGATCATTGCTGGTCACCTGGGCGCCCTTATCTGTGTCGGCGACACCGAAAACGTGCTCGCCGCCGGTAACGACGGCTTCCCGCTCAACATTTCGTTTACCTCGAACCGCCTGTTCGAGCTTTCCAAGATGGACGGCGCCATCGTTATCGATGGCGACCTCACCCAGATCCTGCGCGCCAACTTCCACCTCAATCCCGATCCCTCGCTCGCCACGAGTGAGACGGGCATGCGTCACCGTACTGCCGCTCGCATGTCGGTGCTCACCGATGCCATCGTGATCTCGGTTTCGGCTCGTCGTGCCGTCGTCAACGTGTACGTTCACGGCAAGAGCTACGAGATTCAGCCCGTCACCACCATCATGAGCTCGGTCAACCAGCTCGTCGCCACGCTTCAGACCACCCGTCAGTCGCTCGATCGCTCCTTGCTGCGCCTGACGGCCCTTGAGCTCGACGACTACGTTACGCTCGCCGACATCACCGGCATCTTCTCGAGTTTCGAGATCATGCAACAGGCAAAGACCGAGCTTAAGGATTGCATCGTCAAGCTGGGTAACCAGGGCAAGCTCGTGCAGATGCAGCTCGAGCAGCTCGCGGGCTCCAGCATGGATACCGAATACGACCTGATGATCCGCGACTACGCAAGCGATTCCTCCGAGGCAAACGCCGAGAAGATTCGCGCCGAGCTCGCTCGCATGACGCCTAAGGACCTGTCCGACCCGCAGCATGTGGCGGCGGTTCTGGGTTACGACGACCTGGACGAGGACTCCGTCATGACACCGCTGGGCCTGCGCACGCTTTCGCGCGTGTCCGTCGTGCGCGACGGCGTGGCCGAGAAGATCGTCGACGAGTATGGCTCGCTGCAGGAGCTCATGGACGACATCAGCGAGGATCCGGAGCGCTTGGGCGACTTTGGCGTCAACAACCCTGCCATTCTTGCGGACTCGCTGTACCGCATGAAGGGCACCAAACAGGGGAACGCATAATGGCGCCCGTATGCGCCGTGGTCGTTGCCGGCGGCAGCGGCCAGCGCTTTGGAAATCCCGGCGGCAAGCAGCTCGTTAACGTGGCGGGCCGTCCGCTCATGAGCTGGTCCATCCGCGCGTTCGATCGTAGCGACAAGGTCGGCCATATCGTCGTGGTTTGCCCTGCCGAGCGCCGTGCCGAGATGCGCCGCTTGGCTATCGACCCGTTTGACTATGACACGCCCATCAGCTTTGCCGATGCCGGCGATACTCGTCAGGATTCCACCCGCGCCGGCGTGCACGCGGTGCCGGCGGGTTTCGAATATGTCGCTATCCACGACGGCGCCCGTCCGCTCATTACGACCGAGGCCATCGACCACGCTATCGACGTGCTCGTGAGCGACCGCTCGCTCGACGGTGTCGTGTGCGGCCAGCCCGCGATCGACACGCTCAAGATCGTCGATGGCGACAATATCGTCGAGACGCCGCCGCGTGAGCTCTATTGGGCCGCGCAGACGCCGCAGATCTTTAGCGTCGATGCTATGAAGCGCGCCCACGCTGCAGCCATTGCCGAGGGCTTTACCGGCACCGATGATTCGTCGCTGGTCGAGCGCATGGGTGGGCGCGTCCGCTGCGTCCAGAGCCCGCGCGATAACCTTAAGGTGACGGTGCCCGAGGACTTGCGTCCCGTAACCGCGATTCTGCTTGGCCGCATGGCCGAGGGAGAGGACCTTCCCCATGTTCAGTAACCTGCGCATTGGACACGGCTACGACGTTCACCGTCTGGTGGAGGGGCGTCGATGTATCATCGGCGGTGTCGACATTCCCTACGAGCGCGGCCTGCTGGGCCACTCGGATGCCGATGTGCTCGCGCACGCCTTGGCCGACGCCATTCTGGGCGCCTGTCGCGGGGGAGACATCGGCAAGCTATTCCCCGATACCGACCCCGCCTATGAGGGTGCCGATTCGATGGTGCTGCTCGCTCGCGTGATGGACTATGCGCGCGAGCTGGGCTTCGAGTTTGTCGATGCCGATTGCACCATTGCCTGCCAGCAGCCTAAGATCACCCCGCACCGCGATGCCATGCGCGCCAACCTTGCCCATGCCCTGGGCGTTGACGTCGAAAACGTGGGCGTCGCCGCCACTACGACCGAAAAGCTCGGTTGGGAAGGCCAGGGCGAGGGAATCGGCGCCTGGGCCGTCTGCCTGCTACAGAAAACCGTTAAGGAGTAACGAATGCGTATCTACAACAGCGCTACCCATAAAAAGGAAGAGTTCCAGCCCATCGAGTCCGGCAAGGTCCGCATGTACGTGTGCGGCCCCACGGTCTACGACAACATCCACATCGGCAACGCCCGCACGTTCATCAGCTTTGACGTGATTCGCCGCTGGCTCATCGCGAGCGGCTACGAGGTCACGTTCGCCCAGAACCTCACCGATGTCGACGACAAGATCATCAAGCGCGCCAACGAGCAGGGCCGTACGGCCGCCGAGGTCGCGACGGAGTTCTCGGATAAGTTCATTGGCGTCATGCGCGCTGCCAACGTGCTCGATCCCGATGTGCGCCCCCGCGCCACCAAGGAGATCGGCCCCATGATCGCCATGATCAAGACGCTTATCGAGCAGGGCCACGCTTACGCAGCCGATAACGGCGATGTGTACTTTGCCGTGCGCAGCGATCCCAACTATGGTCAGGTCTCGGGCCGTAACATCGACGACCTTATGGTTGGCGCGCGCATCGAGGAGAACGAGGACAAGAACGACCCGCTCGACTTTGCCCTGTGGAAGGCCGCCAAGCCCGGCGAGCCCAGCTGGCCGAGCCCCTGGGGCGAGGGCCGTCCCGGTTGGCACACCGAGTGCGCCGCCATGGTGCATCGCTACCTGGGCACTCCGATCGACATCCACGGCGGCGGCTCCGACCTTGCCTTCCCGCATCACGAGAACGAGTGCGCCCAGGCCACCTGCGCCTGGCACCAGGGCTTCTCCAACACCTGGATGCACACAGGCATGCTGCTGGTAGACGGCGAGAAGATGTCCAAATCGCTCGGCAACTTCTTTACGCTGGCCGAGGTGCTCGAGCAGCACTCCGCTGCCGCCCTGCGCCTGCTGATGCTGCAGACGAGCTATCGCTCGCCGCTCGACTTTTCTTGGGAGCGCCTGGAGGGTGCCGAGAACTCGCTCACGCGTATCGCCGGTACGGTCGAGAACCTGCGCTGGGCCGCGAACCATGCGACGGCCGATGCCGACGCGGCTGCCGCCGAGGCGTTTGCCGCCAAGGCCGCTGAGA
>CABPWH010000063.1 GCA_902461085.1 uncultured Collinsella sp.
AATGTATGTACCCCTAACGCCGTCATCGGCGGCATCATGGCAGCCATTCTCGCTATCGCCACGGGCCTCGAGCCCAACGCGGCAGTCGGCCTTGCCATTCCGTTCGCTCTGCTTGGCCAGCTTGGCGTTACCCTGGTCTTCACGCTTATGTCCCCGCTTATGTCCACGGCCGATAACATGGCTCACAACGCGGACACCAAGGGCATCGAGCGCCTGAACTACTTCGCCATGGCTCTGCTCGGCCTGATCTTCGCCGTCGTCGTCACCCTGTTCTTCATCGCTGGCGCCACCATCGGTCAGACCATCGCCGCTGCTATTCCGACTTGGCTGCAGACCGGTCTGTCCGCTGCAGGCGGTATGATGCGCTTCGTCGGCTTCGCCGTCCTGCTCAAGGTTATGATGAACCGCGATATGTGGGGCTTCTTCCTCATGGGCTTTGGCCTCGCGCTCATCACCGTTGCCAACGATTCGCTGGCAACCCCTGCTCTGCTCATCCTCGCTCTCATCGGCTTCGGCATCGCTTTCTGGGACTTCCAGCAGCAGACCGAGCTGAAGGGTGCAGCTGTTTCTGACGGAGGTGACTTCGAAGATGGCATCTAATGAGTATGTGATCCCGGAGCACTACGAGGATCTCACTCCTGCTCCGCAGCTCGACCAGAAGACCCTCAACAAGATGGCTTGGCGCTCCTGCTTCCTGCAGGCCTCGTTCAACTACGAGCGTATGCAGGCCGCTGGCTGGCTCTACTCCATCATCCCCGGTCTGGAGAAGATCCACACCAACAAGAACGACCTCGCGGCTTCCATGAGCCACAACCTGGAGTTCTTCAACACCCACCCGTTCCTCGTCACCTTTGTTATGGGTATCGTGCTTTCGCTCGAGCAGAACAAGGTTGACATCCCCACGATCCGCGCCGTCCGCGTCGCCGCAATGGGCCCGCTCGGTGGTATCGGTGACGCCCTGTTCTGGCTGACGCTCGTGCCTATCACGGCCGGCATCACCTCCAACATGGCCATCAACGGCAACGCCGCTGCACCGATCATCTTCCTGGTGATCTTCAACGTCGTCCAGTTCGCTCTGCGCTTCTGGCTCATGAACTGGTCCTACAAGCTTGGCACCAGCGCTATTGACGCTCTGACTGCCAACATGCAGGCCTTCACGCGCGCCGCTTCCATCATGGGCGTCTTCGTCGTCGGTTGCCTGGTCGTCACCATGGGTGGCACCCAGATCAACCTCCAGATCCCCAACGGCACCACCCGTGGCCTCTCCGCCAATACCGTGATCGTCTCCGAGAAGGAGGCCGAGAACTTCACCGGTATGGAGGGCATCGATACCGAGACCGCTGAGGCCGGTACCATGGCCATGACCGATGAGGACGGCAACGCCCTCACCGCCACCGATGCCGACGGCAACGCTGTCGAGTGCGGCGTCACCGATCTGGGCAACGGCATGGAGTCCGTTACCTACGGCACCGTCACCGAGGATCCGGTCAACTTCTCTGTTGCCGACACCCTCAACACCATCGTCCCGAAGCTTGTCCCGCTTATGCTTACGCTGCTGCTTTACTACATGTTCGCTAAGCACAGCTGGACCCCGACCAAGGGCATTCTCCTGCTCTTCGTCCTGGGTATCCTGGGCGCTGGCCCGCTTGGTCTCTGGCCGAGCATCTGGTAAGGCTCTAGCTTGAGGGGTGTGTCCCTACGCGGCTCACACCCCGACCCCTTAAGCCATGTGTATGTTAAAAGCCGCGTGCTCGAAAGAGCGCGCGGCTTTTGTTTTCTTGATGATTCGGGTGTGGCAGACAGATAATGCTAAACACCCTAGGTAGTTAGCCGAATTCGAGCAAAAGGGAGGATAGGATGGCGATCGGAGCGCGTAAGCAACCGCTGTACGATCAGCTGGTCGATATTCTGACCGAAAAGATTGACCATGAATATCGCGCCGGTGACATGATTCCTTCCGAGCGCGAACTTTCGGAGCGCTATGGTCTCTCGCGCACTACGGTACGCCTGGCTCTGCAGGAACTGGAGCGTTTAGGACTGGTGGTTCGGCAGCACGGTCGCGGTACCTTTGTGACCGACCGTTCGGCAAAGGCAACCAATCTTATGCAGTCCTACAGCTTTACCGAGCAGATGCGCGCGATGGGTCGCGACCCCGAGACCACGATTCTCGAGTTTTGCGAGATGGAGGCCGATAAAAATCTGGCCGAGCATATGGGATTGCGTATCGGTGATCGCATTTTTAAGCTTAAGCGACTTCGTTCTGCCGACAACATGCCCATGATGGTCGAACGCAGCTATCTACCAGTTCGTCAATTTCTGTCCCTAAAGCGACCGCTGCTGGAGCGTAAGCCGCTTTACGATGTGATTGAGCAAGACTTTCAGCAAAAGATACGCGTGGCCGAAGAGGAGTTCTATGCGAGCATAGCCCGTCCCACCGACGCCCACCTTTTGGGAATTGTCGAGGGCTCGCCTGTGCTCGATTTGGTCAGGACTACGTATAACGAGTCAAACGAGGTTGTGGAGTACACACTCTCGGTTGCTCGTGCCGATCAGTTTAAATACAAGGTTTACCACCAGCGTAGCGACTAGTGTTCGCATCGTTTCCATATGATGATTCTTTGCATTTAACTGGTTACTACCAGATAACCAACCGAAGTGTATAATTGCACGTCAGAGGATTACTTCTAGAGAGAGGTATTAGAAATGTTCGAGAAGAGTGTCGAGGAGCTCACCGAGCTCGGCGCCCAGATCACCACGGCCGAGATTGCTCAGCAGCCCGAGCTTTGGCGTGATACGCTCAACATCTATCGCGAGAACAAGGAGGCCATCGAGGCCTTCCTGGCCGAGGCTCGCGCTATGGGCGAGGGTCGTCTGTCCGTTGTCTTCACCGGTGCCGGTACGTCCGACTACGTTGGCGATACCTGCGCCCCGTACCTGCGTCACGCTGGCAACACTGATCTCTACGACTTTAAGCCCATCGCCACGACCGACATCGTGAGTGCCCCGCGCGACTTCCTGCGCGCCGAGGATCCCACGCTCGTGGTTTCTTTTGCCCGCTCTGGCAACAGCCCCGAGAGCCTTGCCGCCGTTGCCGTTGCCAAGGAGCTCGTCCACAACGTCAAGTTCCTCAACATCACCTGCGCTCCTGAGGGCAAGCTCGCCGTCGAGTCTGCCGATGATCCCAACGCGCTGACGCTGCTCATCCCGCGCGCCAACGACAAGGGCTTCGCCATGACCGGTTCTTATTCCTGCATGACCCTGCTCTCCACCCTTATTTTTGACACTGCCTCTGACGAGCAGAAGGCCGAGTGGGTCGAGACCATCGCCAAGATGGGCGAGGAGGTCATCTCCCGTGAGCCCGAGATCGCCGATTACCTGGCTGGCGACTTTAACCGCGTGACCTACTTGGGTTCTGGCTCCTTCGGTGGCCTTGCCCAGGAGAGCCAGCTCAAGATCCTTGAGCTCGCTCACGGTCTGGTCGCTACTTCCTACGACACTTCCATGGGCTATCGTCACGGACCCAAGTCCTTCGTCGACGATAAGACGCTCGTCTTCGTGTTCGTCAACAACGACGCCTACACCCGTCAGTACGACATCGACATCCTCAACGAGATCGGTGGCGACAAGATCGCTCAGCACACCGTCGCCGTTCAGCAGGAAGGTGCCACCGTCTATGAGGGTGAGTCCTTCACCTTTAAGGGCTACGAGGCACTTCCCGAGGGCTACCTTGCTCTGCCGTTCGTGATGTTTGCCCAGGCTATCAGCCTGCTCAACTCCGTGCGCGTGGGCAACACGCCCGATACGCCGAGCCCCACCGGCACGGTCAACCGCGTGGTTAAGGGCGTGACGATTTACCCCTTCACCGCTTAATCGCGTCCCCCTGTAAGGGCGCCCGTCCGCTCATAACGGCGGGCGGGCGCTTTTTGTTTTACGTGTGCTGGGTATAAGCATTACCACAGTCAACTGCTTTAGAAGCAAGGAGTGCATATGAGCACGTACGCAATTAAGGCTGACAAGTTCTTCTTGCCGGCAGGCCCGCAACTGGGCGGCTATCTTATGGTCGAGGATGGCGTCTTTGGCGCCTGGCAGGCCGACGAGCCCTCTTGCGAGATTAAGGACTACACGGGATCGTGGATTGCGCCGGGTATGGTCGATACTCACATCCACGGCTTCTACAACCACTCAACTACCGATAACGATCCCGAGGGCATCGATATCAGCTCGACCGAGCTCGCCCGTCGCGGTACCACCAGCTGGCTGCCCACGACGTTCACCGATGGCGTCGAGCAGATCAAGGACGCCTGCGCCGCTATCGCTCAGGCGGACGAGGGCCGCGGCCCCGACTTCTGCGGTGCACGCATTCAGGGCATCTACCTGGAGGGCCCCTTCTTTACCATGAAGCATGTGGGCGCGCAGAACCCCGCTTATCTGATTGACCCCTCTGAGGAGGTCTTCGACCAGTGGCAGGAGGCTGCGGGTGGTCGCATCGTTAAGAGCGCCATGGCGGCCGAGCGCGACGGTGCCGCTGCTTATGCGGCTGCGCTGAACGCCAAGGGCGTGGTGACCAGCATCGGTCACTCCGACGCCACCTATGATGAGTGCATCGCCGCCATCAACGCCGGTGCCAGCTGCTTTACGCATACCTATAACGGCCAGCGCGGGCTGCATCACCGCGAGCCCGGTGTCGTGGGTGCTGCCATGTCCACGCCTGAGACCTACGCCGAGATCATCTGTGACGGCAAGCACGTAAACCCTGCCGCCATCAAGGCGCTGCTGCAGGCAAAGGGCTGGCAGCACACGGTGCTCATCACCGACTGCCTGGGTTGCGGTGGCATGCCCGAGGGCAGCTACACCAGTGGTGGTATGGACGTCATCATGAAGGACAACCTGTGCTGGCTCGCCGACGGCAAGAGCATTGCCGGCTCGGTGCTCACGCTTGCCCAGGGCGTCAAGAACATCGTCGACTGGGGCATCGCCAGCGCCGATATCGCCATTCGCATGGCAACCGAGGTGCCGGCACGCTCCGCGCACATCGAGGGTAAGTGCGGCAGCATCATGCCGGGTCGCGACGCCGACTTTGTCGTGTTCGACCATGAGCTCACCCTCGTCGAGACGTATGTTGGCGGCCAGAGCGTCGGCAACGCCTTTACCGAGTAACGATAGAAAAAGACGGCGGGCCCGAATCTGCTCGGACCCGCCGTATGGGTTAAATGCTCAAAAGCACCTTCACAGTTACAGTTTGTTGGCGATCTTCTTTGCCGTGCGCTTGACGCCGGCCACCAGGCCTCCTGCAGGATGCTCCTTCTCGTATGCTAGACGCTTCTCGCGCTTGGCGTACTCTTCGACGATGATATCGCCATATTCGTCTTCGATCTTATCGAAGAAGTCGACGGCGCCCTTAATTTCCTCAGCGGTTGGGTGTCCCTTTTGGACACCGCCGGCGAGTTTGAACGGCCCCCACGTATCAAAGCCGGGGCAGCCGTAGACACCCATAAAGATGGCCTGCCTCATGCGGCAGATTCCATCGATATCCTTGCCGTACCACTTGTTTTTGCCACCGTAGGTCATAAGGCCAAACACCTTGTCCTGCGGCTGCAGCACGTTAGTGAGCACGCGTGCCATGTCCTTGTCGATCTCGGAGTAATAGATGCCCGTGGCGACGCCGATTAGATGATATTCATGCAGGTTGGGATACTCGTTTTTACCGAGTGTCTTTACATCGAGGGTATCGATTTCGGGATGCGCCTCGACGATGGCGTCTACGAGCTTTTTCGTATTGCCGTGATGGCGAGAGGCGTAGAGGATGATGGTTCGCATAAGAAGGCCTTTCAGCTGTAATTGCATCAATGTCTGTATGGTACCCCGTTGCATGGCTAGGATACCGGACGCATCGATGAACGTGCGGGTTTGTCCTTTGGTTAGGGCCGAGACGGGTACTTGCGAGCAAAAAGCAGTTGTTCGAAAGGATGGGCAATGGAATACGCTCTCTCCAACGATTCGATTTCTATTAAGGTGTCCACGGCCGGCGGCTCGTTTACTTCGATTGAGGCCGACGGTCGCGAGTATTTGTGGCAGGGCGATCCCGCCGTGTGGTCCGGCCAGGCGCCGATTTGCTTCCCGATTTGCGGAGGCCTGCGCGATGGCAACGCCATGACGTTTGCCGGGCATCATGTAAAGCTCGCCCGTCACGGGTTTGCGCGCAAGCAAGAGTGGAAGCTGCTGAGCCAGAGCGAGAACGAGCTGGCGATGTGTCTGGCTTCGGAGGATAACGCTGCGTTGCTGAGCGATTATCCGTATCCGTTTAAGCTTGTCGCCCGCTATACGCTCGAGGACGCCGCCGTGCGCGTTTCCTACGAGGTCACCAACGAGGGCACCGAGGACATGCCGTTCTTTATTGGCGGTCATCCCGGCTTTAGGTGCCCGCTCGATGAGGGCGAGGCCTATACGGACTACGAGCTGCGCTTTGAGAAGGACGAAGCTGCTGAGCTTTGCACCGCTGTCCCTTCGACTGGCTTGATTGACGTGGACAGGCGCTCCAAGAACCCCATGGTGGGAAAGACGCTGCCCCTGTCGCACGAGCTCTTCGATTTTGCGGAGACCATCTTTGACGTGCTCGAGAGCCGTCAGGTCACGCTTTCCAAGAAGGGCGAGGACAAGGGCGTTCGCTTGAGCTTTGAGGGCTTCCCGTATCTCATTGTGTGGAGTAAGCCCGAGGGCGATTTTGTGGCAGTTGAACCCTGGGGCGGCCTTTCGACCTGCTCCGATGAGGACGACGTGCTTGAGCATAAGCGCGGCTGCCTTGTCGCCAAGCCCAAAGAAACCATCGTGCGCTCGTTCACGATTGAGATTCTGTAATTCCGTTTTGTCGACTCGTATCGCGAGGCACAAGGAGCCTGCGAGATAAGGAGCTAAAAATGATCCTCACCGCTACGATGAACCCGTCTGTCGATACGCGCTATCAGCTCGATGAGCTCGTCATCGACGACGTCAACCGCGTGACGCCCGAAAAGACCGCCGGCGGCAAGGGCCTTAACGTGGCCCGTGTGCTGGGCCAGCTGGGCGACGACGTTGTGGCAACCGGCCTGCTTGGTGGCCATATGGGCGCCTATATGGCCGAGCTCATGGACGCCAACGGTATTAACAACGACTTTGTGCCCATCAAGGGCGAGACTCGTATTTGCCTCAACATCCTCCACGCCGGCAACCAGACCGAGCTGCTCGAGAGCGGCCCGACGATTGCCCCCGAGGAGCTCGATGCCTTTACCGCCAAGTTTACCGAGCTTGCGAGCAAGGCCGACGTCGTCACCATTTCGGGTTCGCTGCCCCGCGGTGTCGAGGCAGACTACTATGCCAAGATCACGGGCATTGCCGAGAACGCCGGCGCCAAGGTGCTGCTCGATACCTCGGGTGCTTCGCTCGAGGCCGCCCTTAAGTCCGAAATTAAGCCCGAGCTGGTCAAGCCTAACCTGACCGAGATCAACGGCCTTCTGGGCACGAGCTTTACCACCGACGATGTGGACGAGCTCCGCGCCGCGCTTGCCTCTGATGCCCGCTTCTCCGATATCCCCTGGGTCGTCGTGTCCATGGGCGCTGCCGGCTCCGTTGGCTTCCACAATGGCCGTGCGTTCCGCGCAAAGACGCCCGATATCCCTGCCGTTAACGCCACGGGCTCTGGTGACTCCACTATCGCAGGCTTCGCGCATGCCATCGCTGCTGGCGCAGACGACGAGACGGTGCTGCGTACCGCCAACACTTGCGGCAAGCTCAATGCCATGGATCCCATGACCGGCCATCTGGTCATGGACCGTTGGGACGAGGTCTACAACGGCGTTGTCGTGACCGAACTGTAAGAGCTTGGGTGACGGCCCCGGCATCGGTTGTTTGCTTATGGTTAGAGCCGATGACAAGTGCGGTAGCATTATGCCGGGGCGCGACGCCGACGCTGTCGTGTTCAATCCCGACCTTACCCTGGTCGAGACGTATGTGGGTGGCAACAGCGTCGGTAATGCGTTTGCCGAGTAGCCGCCAAAGAAACGATCCGAGAGGGGATTTAGATGATTTACGGTGCATTGGGCGATATCGAGGAGTACCGTGGAATGCTCAAGGGCCTCGACGTGCTGATCGACTGGCTCGAGGAGAACGACCCGGCGGAGCTCGAGGTCGGCAGCCATCCGATTCTGGGCGACAAGGTCTTTGCGAACGTCATGGCTCCCACGACGCGTCTCGAGGCCGAGGCTCACTACGAGACGCATCAGCGCTATCACGATCTGCAGATCGACATTGAGGGTCGCGAGGCCTTTAAGGTCGCTACGGGTAGCCTGACGCTGGTTCAGGAGTTTGACGAGAAGGATGACTACGATCTGGTCGATTCCGACGCTTCGATCGCCGGCGATCTTGCCGACGACAAGTTCGCGCTGTTCGTTGCCGGCGAGCCTCACATGCCCACGCTCGAGTTCCCGGGCGATGGCGCGCAGCCGGTCAAGAAGATCTGCTTTAAGCTGCTTGCAGACGCTTACTGGGAAGAGTAACGCGCTGCTCGGCTGAGCTGTTCGTGTTGCGAGCGTTATCCCTTGGAGGAGCGCGCTTGAGCCCCGCTGATCGCGGTTCCTTTGGGAGACTGCGGTTGGCGGGGCTTGTTGTTGAGCAGGAGAGTTGCCGGCGGCGTTGTGCTCGGCTTGGCGGATGTTCGCCAGAATCCTGAAAGAAAGGGTCGAACCGAAGTGTCTGGCCGGACGCCAATTGTCCGGGAACTGCTTCTGGTTCGACCCTCTTTTACTTTCGCCCACTCGGCGGACTTCGGGTTTAATGCTTAGGGGCGGGGATTTACCAAAGTGAAATTTTAATGAAAAGAAACCCAGCAGCAATTGCCATGGTGAGGGCTCGAATTGGCCATATAGATCTAAAATAGTCACGATATACAAATGTCGAGAGACGTTGGGGATATAGATGAAAAGAACTAAGGGTTTTCTTTTGTTGGTAATGATGCTGCTCGGACTGTTCTGCCTGAGTGGCCCTTCTTGGGCCGAGGCTGCCTGTCCTGAAGGTGAGCCTCAGCAGTCTTATACGGGCAGCCTACTGATAACTGCTAAGGAGGGCGATGCCGACTCTCAGTCTGGGGTAAATCCCCTTGCCACTTTTGAGGGGGACGGCGGAACGGTCAAGCTTGACCATATTGGTAGCGGGATTTTGAGGTGGCAAGTTCTTCCGGACAAAATTGCGAACGATCCCTTCTCTTTTGCTGGAACGATATATCTATACAAGGTTGTGAGCGGAAAACAAAAATACGTCGATTGCTATCCGACAAATGGGTCTGGAATTGCATTCACCGGCATTTCGGGGCAGATTGATACACATGTACGAAAGGGAACCTATGTGGTGCGTTGGGTTGGAGCTGCTGCAGGCCCGATATGGATTGCGGTCTTGCGCCCCGATGTCCAAATAGGTTTTTCTCTCTAGACGGGAAGTTGCTCATGGACGCCATATATGACGGAGATGACTGGGTCGATCATTATACTTGGCGCCTGGTCGGCTCGGATGACAATGGGGATGTGGTGTTTGATGGACTATGTCCAAAGCATCTCCATCCTTTTGTCTCGTCGTTAATTGAGAGTTCCGCTCGTGTTGCTCCCTACAGCTCGGCATCGCTTCATGATACGGACGTTTTGGAGACCATAAGGGAATCAATTGACGAGGGCACGATGAGCGGCCCGCTGTTTTCTCGGCTTGTGGGGCTAGATGAGATTGGCTCGAAACGACTGCTTGCGGGCGAAAAAGTGGAACTCACTTATCGGTCGATGATTTCAATCCTGCGGCTAGCCGATGTTCTTCGCAAATAAATGAGGCAACAAAAAAGCCGCCCGAAGGCGACTATCTTGTGCAATGGAGCCAGCGACCGGGCTCGAACCGGTGACCCCCGCTTTACGAGAGCGGTGCTCTACCAACTGAGCTACGCTGGCGGCCATGTGGTGACGCAACTGAGGCGTCAACGGCTGACTATGATACGGGACATCGCGCATCCGCGCAAGTGTTCTGACGGCTTTTCTCACTTTAAATGCACTCCTTGATTCTCAACTTTATCCGAACACTTCCCGCATTCATCCGCACATGTGCGGA
>CABPWH010000064.1 GCA_902461085.1 uncultured Collinsella sp.
TGGCAGGGACGTGGGGGGGGGGCAGCCGCTGGTCGAGTCTCTGGAGCCGCTGGCGCAGGAGAGCGGTGCTGCGATGCTGGTTGTTGATAGTGTTCGCACGGCCATGGCCCTGCTGCCGCCGGAGGTCTACGACCGTCCCGACCACGACGTCAAGATCGTGGGCATCACCGGCACCAAGGGAAAGACCACGGCCGCTTTTATGCTCCAGTCCATCATCAAGGCGGCGGGCGAGTCCTGCGGCATGATCGGCTCGGTGAGTACCGACGATGGTATCGAGTGCTACGAGAGCACCAATACTACGCCCGAGGCCCCCGAGGTCTGGCGCCATATCGCCAACTGCCGCACGTCCGGTCGCCAGTTCATGGTCATGGAGGTCTCGAGCCAGGCGCTCAAGTACCAACGTGTCGAGAATCTGCCGTTTGACGTGGCGTGCTTCCTCAACATCGGCCGCGACCACATCTCGCCGATCGAACACCCCACGTTTGAGGATTATTTTGAGAGCAAACTCAGGATCTTTGACCAGGCAAAGACCGCCGTGGTGAATCTGGGCACCGAAGAGGTCGACCGTGTACTGGGGGCAGCGTCGACGGCCGAGCGCTTGGTGACCGTTGGCGTCGAGCATCCCGAGGCAAGCCTGTGGGCGAGCGACGTACGCATGGTCGGCTTTAGCATCGAGTTCAACTTGCATGGCCTGTGTGCCGACGAGTCCGAGGCGGGGGAGAAGGTCCTGCTGGGTATCGCGGGAGACTTTAACGTGGAGAACGCGCTGGTCGCTATCGCCGCCGCGCGCGAGATCGGCATCGGTATCGATGCCATCAAGAAGGGCCTCTCCAAACTGCGTGTGCCGGGCCGTATGGAGGTCGTGGAGTCGAAGGACGGCCGCGTGATCTGCGTCGTTGACTATGCGCACAACCAGCTTTCGTTCCGTTCGCTTTTCTCGTCGGTCAAGCGCGCGTTTCCCGCCAGCCCGGTCATCGCAGTGTTTGGCGCTGCCGGCGGCAAGGCGCAGGAGCGCCGCGAGCAGCTTCCGCGCGAGGCCGCACCGTATTCCGACCTGATGATTTTTACGAACGAGGATCCAGCTCACGAGGACCCGATGAAGGTCTGTCGCGAGCTTGCCGAGCATGTTCCCGACGATACGCCGAACAAGATCATCCTCGACCGCGAAGCCGCTGTGCATGCGGCGTTCAAGGCGGCGCGCGAGGAGTACGTCAACCCCGATGCTCCCACCATTGTCTTGCTGCTGGCAAAGGGTGACGAGGAGCTCATGCACGTGGGCGACGAGTTCGTGCCCATCGAGAGCGACCTTTCGCTGGCCAATCGCCTGATAGATGTTACCCAGTTTGACTAATGAACCATGATGGCGGCGGCGCCCTGAGTGCGCTGTCGCCATAAGCGTGTTCCCTCAATCAAAACATGCCGTCCAAGTCCAAACCTTTCTACGTAAACGGAGTAATCATGTCCCACAACACCCTGCCGACCGTCGCTGAGCTTTCGGGCGAGATGCGCGAGCGCTTGGCCAAGGTCAAGTACGTCTTTACCGACCTGGATGCCACGATGCTTGCACCCGGCTCGTGCGTGCTGCGCGACAACGACGGCAACCCCTCGACCAAACTCGTCGAGGCCGTCGTGGCGCTCGCTCGCGCTGGTATTCAGGTGGTTCCCACCTCGGGCCGCAACCGTACCATGATCCACGAGGACGCGCGCGTGCTCGGCCTCAACTCCTACATCGGCGAGATGGGCGGCCTGGTCATGTACGACCTTAAAGCCAACGATTGGGAGTATCTGACCGGCGACATGCCTTACGACCCCGCCTGCGGCCTCACACCGCACCAGGTGATCGAGCAGACCGGCGTGTGCGAGAAGATCCTCGCCCGCTGGCCGCACAAGATCGAGTATCACAACGACATGTCGACCGGCTACAAATACCGTGAGGTCACCGTCGGCATGCGCGGCGATGTGCCCGACGATGAAGTTCAGGCCATCCTGGACGAGGCCGGCTGCGGTCTGATCTGGGCTTGCAACGGCCATCTGACTCACCTGTCCAAGCCGACGACGCTCGAGCTCGATCGCGTCGAGGACGGTCGCGCGTTCAACATCAACCCCGCGGGCCTCAACAAAGGCGTCGCCATTGCGCGCTTCTGCGAGCACCTGGGGATCGAGCGCGAGGAGACGCTCGCGCTCGGCGATTCCGAGTCCGACTTCTACATGGCCGATCACGTGGGCACGTTCTGCCTGGTCGAGAATGGCCTGACGAGCGCCGGCGCGCCCGAGTTCCTGGCTGCTTGCGAGAACGCTTTCGTTACGCGTGGCAAAATTGTCGACGGTTGGGCGGCGACGGCAGAGCTGCTGGTCGCGGCGCGTTCGTAGCGCGCCGCCGCCGCACTTGGACATGTCTTTTCGAGAGAGACTGGTGAGGTAATGTCCGATATCGAGAATTCGGCAGGCGACACGCGCCCGATTGGCGTGTTCGATTCTGGTTTGGGCGGTCTGACGGTTGCGCGCGCGATTGCGACGGCGCTGCCGCACGAGTCCGTCTACTACTTTGGCGACACCAAGCGCTGTCCCTACGGCACGCGTACCGAGGATGAGGTGCGCTCGTTTGCGTTGCAGGCGGGTCGTTGGCTTTCGAAGCACGACGTCAAGATTATGGTCATCGCCTGCAACACGGCGACCGCTGCGGCCTTGCGTCTGGCCCAGCAGGTGCTCGACGTTCCCGTCATCGGTGTGATCGCGCCGGGTGCCCGTGCAGCAATCAACAGCACCCGCTCGCGTCGCGTGGGCGTGCTCGCCACCAACCTCACCATTCGCTCGGGCGCCTACACGCGCGCCATTCAGGATCTAGATGCCGGCGTCGATGTATACGGCTGTCCTGCCTCGAGCTTTGTCGAGGTTGTCGAACACGAGCTTGCCTCGGGTGCACATCTGCAGGAACAGTGGCTTGAGAACGAGGATATCTTCGATACGCCTGCCGTGCGTGCGCTGGTGGGTGCCACGGTTGAGCCGCTGCGCGACCACGGTATCGATACCGTGGTGCTCGGCTGTACGCATTTTCCGCTGTTGGTGGGACCTATCCGCCATGCGCTGGGGCCTGGGGTGCGCGTCGTGAGTTCCGCCGAGGAGACCACACGCGAGCTGACCGATATCCTCACGCGCCGCGAGCAGCTGGCGGGCGACGCCGCCGAGCCGCAGCATCGTTTTGCCACGACGGCCGATAACATTGCCGAGTTTGCGGTGGCGGGCAGCTTTATCTTTGGTCAGCCGCTTAAGAGCATCGAACATATCGATATCGACGAACTGAAATAGATGTAAGGCAGCCCCAAAGGCTTCGCCACATCTTTTGCCGAAAGGATATTTCTATGGAGTACATGCAGGTCAACCGCGCCAACGGCCGTGCCGCCAATGAGCTGCGCCCCGTCAAGCTCACCCGTGGTGTCATGAAGCACGCCCACGGCTCGTGTTTGGCCGAGTTCGGCGACACGTGCGTGCTGTGCGCCGCCACTATCGAGGAGGGCGTGCCGGGCTGGCGAAAGGGCGCCAAGGCCGGCTGGGTGACCGCGGAATACGCCATGCTGCCGGCGTCGACCGGCAAGCGCTGCAAGCGCGAGCACGCCAACCGCAAGGGTCGCTCCATGGAGATCGAGCGCCTCATTGGCCGCAGCCTGCGTACCGTTGTCAACATGAAGGCGCTCGGCGAGTACACCGTCACCGTCGACTGCGATGTGATTCAGGCCGATGGCGGTACGCGTACAGCGAGCATCACCGGCGCCTGGGTGGCGCTGCACGACGCCCTCGCCATGTGGGTCGAGGCGGGCAAGATCGAGCGCATCTCGCTTACCGGCCAGGTGGCTGCCATCTCCATGGGCGTTGTCGACGGCAATACGCTGCTTGACCTCGATTATTCCGAGGACAGCCATGCCGAGGTCGACATGAACCTCGTCGCCACCGACACCGGCGAGATGATCGAGCTCCAGGGCACCGGCGAGCAGGCGCCCTTTGACCGCAAACGCCTCAACGCCCTGCTCGACCTGGGCGACAAGGGTATCGTCGAGCTCATCGAGCTTCAGCGCCAAGCCATCGCCTAACCTGCCAAAAGGGACAGGTTTATTTTGGTAGGTTTTACCTGTGGAGACGTCTGGACACAAGACTGCCGTTGATTGAGAGGGGAGAGGCGGAGTCCCTCGTCGCCCTCGGCTCGGCATTGCTTTAGAGACAAGGAGGCCAGTCATGGCACTTGAGAAGATTGACATCGACACCCTCGACCCGGCGGCGACCATCGTCGTGGCAACGGGCAACGCCCATAAGCTCACCGAGATCGAGGCGATTTTGGGCAAGGTCATGCCCGAGGTGCGCTTTGTGGCGCTCGGCCAGCTGGGTGATTTTGAGGATCCCGAGGAAAACGGCACGACGTTTTTGGAGAACGCCATCATCAAGGCCCAAGCCGCGGTTGAGGAGACGGGCCTTATGGCCATTGCCGACGATTCGGGCTTGGTCGTCGACGCGCTGGACGGTGAGCCCGGTGTGTATAGCGCGCGCTATGCGGGCGTGCACGGCGACGATGCCGCCAACAACGCCAAGCTTCTCGTTAACCTGGAAGGCGTGGCAGATGAGGACCGCACCGCGCGCTTTATGAGCGTCGTCGCGCTCATCGACACGGATGGTCTGGTTACCTATGGCGAGGGCGCCTGCGAGGGCGTTATCGCGCACGAGGGCCGCGGCGATCACGGCTTTGGCTACGACCCGCTGTTCCTGCCGGTCGACACGCCGGGCAAGACCATGGCCGAGCTGACGGCTGACGAGAAGAACGCCATCAGCCATCGTTTCCACGCGCTCGAGCATCTGTCCGCCAAGCTGACGGGCGAGGAGTAGACCGTGCGTGCGGTGGTGCAGCGCGTGCTCAACGCCGGCGTGACGGTCGACGGCGAGTGCGTGGGCCGCATTGGACGCGGCTACCTGGTGCTGCTGGGTGTGGGCCATGGCGATACGCGTGCCGAGGCCGACAAGCTGTGGGGCAAGCTCCGCGGGCTGCGCATCAACGAGGACGAGAACGGCAAGACCAACTTGGCGCTTGCCGATGTCGACGGCGAGGTGCTCGTGGTGTCGCAGTTCACGCTGTTCGCCGACTGCCGCCACGGTCGCCGTCCGTCGTTTACGGATGCCGGCGCACCCGATGTTGCCAACGAGCTCTACGAGTACTTCCTGACGCTCGTTCGCCAAGATGTCGAACACGTGGCGCACGGCATTTTTGGCGCCGATATGAAAGTCGACTTGGTCAATGACGGTCCATTCACCATCGTCTTGGACACCGACAACCTTTAGGTTACGCGGTTTTACCAAACCGCGTAACAACTGGTCATACGAGATTGTCGTCTGGTACGTATTTGGGACCGGGCTTATTTAGCTACTTGCGTATGGCCACAACAGGGTGCTATAGTATTAGAGTTTTGTCTATCTTAGGGGTATTATCCCCTTTTTGAATTGCACCTTCTGGAGGCCCTGTTCATGGAAGAGATGGAAGTCAATCACGTCGACGACATCCACGAGAAGCTGACCGATATGGTGGGCGATCGCGTCAAGGTTAAGGCCAACATGGGCCGTACCCGCGTCGTCGAGCGCATGGGCACCATCAAGAGCGTCCACCCGGCCGTCTTCATTGTCGAGGTTGACGAGCGTCGCGGCCGCAAGTCGCGTCAGTCCTACCAGTACATCGATGTCCTCACCGGCCAGGTCGAGCTGTTCGACCCCGAGAGCGGCGAGCATATCTTTACCCCGCTCGGCAATCAGCTCGAGGAGCATTAACGGTGACCGATTGGTCCCTGACTCTTTCCGCGCCGGCAAAGATCAACCTCTACCTGGGGGTTCATACCGAGCGCGATGACCGCGGCTACCACAGGGTCGATTCCCTGATGGCAGCCGTCGGTCTTTCCGATACCGTGACGGTCACGCCGGTGCAGGCGCTGACCGTCCAGACGGTTCCGGCATCAGATTTTCCCATGCAAAAGAATACGGCGTATCGGGCTGCGGTTGCTATGGCCGAGCATTATGGTCGCGAGGCAAACATCTGCGTGACGATTGAGAAGCGCATTCCATTGTGCGCCGGCTTGGGCGGCCCCTCGACGGATGCGGCCGCGGTCATTGTCGCCTTGGCGGAGCTCTGGGGCATTGATCGCACCGACCCAGCGCTCGACGATATTGCGCGGGGCATTGGTGCTGACGTCCCGTTCTTTTTGCACGCGAGCCCTGCGTTCTACGTAGGCGGGGGAGACGTGCTGGCAACTGAGTACTCCGTGCTGCCCACGACGCCCGTTGTGCTGGTTAAGCCGCGGGAGGCGAGCGTTTCGACAATTGAAGCCTATCGACGTTTTGACGAGGCCCCGGTGCCTGCGGACAAGCCCGGCGCGATAGCTTCTGCCTTGCGTGCTGGTGATGCCGAGACGGCATATGCGCTCATCCATAACAACCTAGGTGTCATTTCCGCACAGATGGAGCCGCAGATTCAAACGGTTCTCGATTGGCTGCGTAAACAGGACGGCACCGTTGCTGTAGATGTGTGCGGATCGGGCGCCTGTTCGTTTGCCATTTGCGACACTGCCGCCACGGCCGAAAGGCTTGCGGACGCTGCCCAGCAAAAAGGCTGGTGGGCCTGCGCGACGGAGCTTATTCCCAACACGGTTCAAATCGACGCTTCAAAGAAATAAAAATTTCTCTAGCACGCGGCGAAAATCTTTGTTACTATAGTCGAGCTAACGGGTTGTGGCTCAGTTTGGTAGAGCACTGCGTTCGGGACGCAGGGGTCGCTGGTTCAAATCCAGTCAACCCGACCAGAGCATGAGGAGGGACCGCTTCTTGCGGTCCCTTTTTTTAGCTAGTGTTGTGATACCGCGATACCCGCGGTATACTCATTCGAGCTTGTCTCGCTGTATTGTGGAGGTCTACATGTTTGGACTGAGGGCTCCTGAGCTCATCATTATTCTCGTCGTTGTCCTGATTATCTTCGGGCCCAAGAACCTGCCGAAGCTCGGCAAGTCCCTCGGCTCTACCGTCAAGAATATCCGTGAGGGTATGGAGGGCGACGATAAGGCCGAGACCAAGCAGGCCGAGGAGGTCGTGGTCGAGCAGTCCGAGGAGGACAAGGAGATCGCTGAGCTCGAGGCCAAGCTCGCTGCTGCCAAGAAGAAGCAGGCAGAGGACAGCGACGCGGACGCAGAGTAGTCCCATCCCTTTGGGGTGAGCACCTGACCGGCTTGCCCGCAGGCTAGCCGGTCTTTTTCGTTTTGTTGACAGTTGATTGTTTGATCAGAGTTGGGGAGATATCCGTATGGACGCAAGCCAGATCGTACTGACCGCTGAGGGCCGCCAGAAGCTCGTCGAGGAGCTCGCTTGGCGTGAGGGCGATTACGCCAAGGAGATCGTCGAGGACATCAAGGAAGCCCGCGCGTTCGGCGACCTTTCGGAGAACTCCGAGTACGACGCCGCTAAGGACAAGCAGGCCCAGAACGCCGCTCGTATTGCCGAGATCCAGGCCATCCTCGCCAACGCTCAGGTTGCTGCCACCACGGGCGACCTGACCGTCTCCATCGGTTCCACCGTTTCGCTGATTGATCCCAACGGCGAGGTCATGGAAGTCACGCTCGTTGGTACCACCGAGACCAACTCGCTCGAGCACAAGATTTCCAACGAGTCTCCGGTCGGTCACGCCATCATCGGTCACGGCGAGGGCGACTCCGTCGAGGTCGTTACGCCTTCCGGCAAGACTCGCGTCTACACCATCGCCAAGATCGCACGCTAGACCACGGTCCCGCGTAAAGGTATGTTTTCGCTCCCTGGGACCGAATCCTGGGGAGCGTTTTAGTTTGAGGAGCTAACTTATGGCAGAGAACCAGAACGCCGCCGATCAGGCATCGACGCTCAACGACGAGCGCGCCACCCGCCTGGCCAAGCGCGCCGCCCTGTTCGAGGCGGGCCAGAACCCCTATCCCGAGCACTCTGAGCTTGAGGACTACGTCGCCGATATCGAGACTAAGTACGCCGATCTTGCCGATGGTGAGGACACCGAGGATGTCGTGAAGATCGCCGGCCGTGTGGTCGCCAAGCGCGGTCAGGGCAAGATCATGTTCATCGTCGTGCGCGATGCGACTGCCGAGATTCAACTGTTCTGCCGCATCAACGACATGGACGAGGCTGCCTGGAATACGCTCAAGGCCCTCGACCTGGGCGACATCCTGGGCGTGACCGGCGTGGTCGTGCGCACCCAGCGCGGCCAGCTTTCCGTTGCTCCTAAGAGCGCGACCCTGCTTGCCAAGGCCGTTCGTCCGCTGCCCGAGAAGTTCCACGGTCTTTCCGACAAGGAGACCCGCTATCGCCAGCGCTATGTCGACCTGATCGCCAACGACGACGTTCGCGAGACCTTCCGTAAGCGTTCGCAGATTCTCTCCACCTTCCGTCGCTTTATGGAGTCCGACGGCTACATGGAGGTCGAGACCCCCATCCTGCAGACCATCCAGGGCGGCGCTACTGCCAAGCCGTTCATTACCCACTTCAACGCGCTCGATCAGGAGTGCTACCTGCGTATTGCCACCGAGCTGCACCTCAAGCGCTGCATCGTCGGTGGTTTTGAGCGCGTGTTCGAGATCGGCCGCATCTTCCGTAACGAGGGCATGGACCTTACCCACAACCCCGAGTTCACCACGATGGAGGCCTACCGTGCCTTCTCCGACCTCGAGGGCATGAAGGCACTCGCCCAGGGTGTCATCAAGGCTGCCAACAAGGCCATCGGCAACCCCGAGGTCATCGAGTACCAGGGCCAGACCATCGACCTTTCTGGTGAGTGGGCCAGCCGTCCCATGACCGACATCGTCTCCGATGTGCTCGGCAAGCAGGTCACCATCGACACGCCGGTCGAGGAGCTTGCTTCCGCCGCGCGCGAGAAGGGCCTGGAGATTAAGCCCGAGTGGACCGCCGGCAAGATTATCGCCGAGATCTACGATGAGCTGGGCGAGGACACCATCGTCAACCCGACCTTCGTGTGCGATTACCCCATCGAGGTCAGCCCGCTTGCCAAGCGTTTTGAGGACGACCCGCGCCTGACGCACCGCTTTGAGCTGGTTATTTCCGGCCACGAGTACGCCAACGCGTTCTCCGAGCTCAACGACCCGGTCGACCAGGCCGAGCGCTTTGCCGCCCAGATGGCCGAGAAGGCCGGCGGCGACGATGAGGCCATGGAGTATGACGAGGACTACGTGCGCGCCCTCGAGTACGGTATGCCTCCCGCGGGCGGTATTGGCATTGGTATCGACCGCGTGGTCATGCTGCTTACCAACCAGGCTTCTATCCGCGACGTGCTGCTGTTCCCGCACATGAAGCCCGAGAAAGGTTTCCAGTCCGGTGCCGCTGCCGCCAAGGCTGCCGAGGCCGGCAACGCCGCGAGCCCATTCGTTAAGTCGCTTAAGCCCACGCTCGATTACTCCAAGATCGCCGTTGAGCCGCTGTTTGAGGAGTTCGTCGACTTTGATACCTTCTCCAAGAGCGACTTCCGCGCTGTGAAGGTCAAGGCATGCGAGGCCGTCAAGAAGTCCAAGAAGCTGCTGAACTTTACGCTCGACGACGGCACCGGCACCGACCGC
Source organism: uncultured Collinsella sp. (assembly GCA_902461085.1). GTDB lineage: Bacteria > Actinomycetota > Coriobacteriia > Coriobacteriales > Coriobacteriaceae > Collinsella. The sequence continues at coordinate 9,624 of CABPWH010000064.1, forward strand.
ACCATCCTCTCCGGTATTCACGCTTATTACGAGCCCGAGGACCTGGTTGGCAAGACCTTGCTCGCCATCACCAACCTGCCTCCGCGCAAGATGATGGGTATTCCCAGCTGCGGCATGCTGATCAGCGCTGTCCACGAGGAGGAGGGCGAGGAGCGCCTCAACCTGATCCAGCTCGACGCCTCCATCCCCGCCGGCGCAAAGATGTACTAACTTGTTACGCGGTTCTACGAACCGCGTAACGGCTCGACGCTGCGCGGTCCGCATTTGGGCAATCTGACGTTCAACTTCAAGGGCGCGACCTAGGTGGTTACGCGGGTTTACCAACCCGCGTAACCAGTTGACGCTGCGCGCCGCCCAGGGCGACAATTTGTCATTCAAAAGGCAAGGCATGACCAGAAGGTCTATGCCTTGCCT
>CABPWH010000065.1 GCA_902461085.1 uncultured Collinsella sp.
CGAGCCGGAGAGCACTTAATGTGCTCTCCGTGCGAGCAGGACTGTCCGAGCAGGCGACCAAACCCCGCGTCCCATCCCGGCGAGCACTTGGGGACCGGTGGCCTACAGGTGGCTGATGATCAGTTCCATCTTGCCTTCGAGGTCGATGGAGCTGACGGTGCTCGGGGCCAGCAGGTGGCTTCCCTTGTGGACGGGGTCGCCGCAGACGGTGCCTTCGCCGTCGATGACCGACAGACACATGAAGGGCCAGCGCTGGTCGAGGGTCTTGCTGCCGTCGACACGCACGCGATCGACGGTGTAGCAGGAGTTAGACTCGAGCTCGGTCACGCCATCGACCTCGGGCGCGGTTACCGTGCCGTCGGTCGGAGCCTGAACGTCAAAATCGATGCAATCGAGGCTCTGCTCAATGTGCAGTGGGCGCAGCTTGCCGTCGGTGCCGGGGCGGTCGTAGTCGTACAGACGATACGTCACGTCGCTCGACTGCTGCGTCTCCAAAATGAGCGTGCCGGTCTTGATGGCATGCACGGTACCGGAATCAATCTGGAAAAAGTCGCCCTTGTGGATCGGCAGCACGTTGAGCATGTCGTCCCAACGGCCTTCCTCGATCATATGTGCGGCCTCGACGCGGTCCTTGGCACGCTGGCCGACGATGATCGTGGCGTCGGGTTCGCAGTCCAGCACATACCAGCACTCGGTTTTGCCCAGGCTGCCGTTCTCGTGCTTGGCGGCGTACTCGTCGTTGGGGTGAATCTGGATCGAAAGGTCGTCCTTGGCGTCCAGAATCTTGATGAGCAGCGGGAACTCCTTGCCTTCACAGTTGCCAAAGAGCTCGCGATGCTCGGCCCACAGCCATGACAGCGTGTGGCCGGCATACGGGCCCTCCGCAATCTGGCAGTCGCCGTTGGGATGGGCCGAGATGGCCCAGCACTCACCGATGGGACCCTCGGGAATGTCGTAGCCAAATACGGTTTCGAGCTGGCGGCCGCCCCAGATTTTCTCGTGGAAGATCGGCGTCAGTTTAATCAAATCGGACATATTCATACCCCATTGTGTTGCGCGGGCGCTGCGTAAAACTGCTCAAAATGAGCGCCCGCATGACTACAAAAACCTATGCCAACGTTACGTTGTGCAACTCAAAGCGGTCGCCAACGTTGCGCGAGATCGAATACTCAAAGGCGGCGCCGCTGTCCAAAAAGCCAATCTGGGTGAGCTCGAGCAGGGGAGAGCCAGGTTTGGTGTCCAGGCGATTGGCTTCTTCCTCGGTTGCTGCCACGGCGCGAATGGTACGGTGGAAGCTCGAAATTTTCAGCCCGCATTGCTCGCGGATGAAATGGTAGACCGATCCGTACAGGTCCTTCTTTTTAAGGCCTGGAATCAGCTCGAGGGGCATGTAGGTGTACTCGATAACGATGGGCTTCCCATCGGCCTGACGCACGCGCACGACGTGATAGGCAAAGTCATCCTCGGCAATTCCCAGCTGGGCTGCGATGTCCGCTGGCGGATTAACAATCGAGAAATCGTAGACCACCGAGGTCACCTTTTCCCCGCGGTGCTCATACGAAAAGCCCTGGGCACGGTCGTTTTTGCCCTGGAAAAACGCCTGGCCGGGAAGTCCCGCCGTGTCCTTAACGTAGGTACCCGATCCGCGCCGGCTGGTAATAAGACCTTCCTCGGTGATTTGCTCGATAGCTCGTTTGACGGTGATTTTGGAAACGCTATAGAGCTCACAGAACTCAACGACGGTGGGAAGCTTGTCGCCCGGTTTAAGAGCGCCATCCTCGATACTTCGACGAATATCTGCAGCTATCGCCTCGTATTTGGGAATCATGGAACCTCCTTTCCGACATATATGAATACAAAAAGTAAGTATAACCCTCAACAGGGCATCCATATTACTTTTATCTAAGAAGTTCGAGAAAGAAAAAAGAAAAAGACGCTTTACTTTTAAAATTAGAGCGCTATAGTTTAAGCAACGAACGGAATCCTTCCGCACAACAGGATCGACCGTTTGGGGACGGTTTTGTTTTGGCGGGTTGGATATCGGTATGACCGGTGCGCGCCCGCGCCGGATAACCTGTCAAAGCAAACCCGTCTCCAACCGGAAGCTCTAGAACACGAAAGCGAGGACTTTGATGGCACAGTATCAGCTGCCCAACGACTTCTTCTTTGGCGCTGCTATGTCCGGCCCGCAGACTGAGGGTCAGTGGAACCAGGGCGGCAAGCTCGAGAACCTGTGGGACACCTGGTCCATCCAGGATCTGGGTTCGTTCTACAACTGCGTTGGCTCTTATGCCGGCAATGACTTTATGGCCAAGTACCAGGAAGACTTTCGCATTTTGAAGGACTTGGGCCTGAATACCTATCGCACTTCCATCCAGTGGAGCCGTCTGCTCGATGCCGACGGTAACCTTAACGAGGAGGGCGCCGCGTGGTATCACGAGCTGTTCCGCGCCTCTCGCGAGGCTGGTCTGGAGCCGTTCGTCAACCTGTACCACTTTGACATGCCCACCTACCTCTTTAACCGTGGCGGCTGGGAGAGCCGTGAGGTCGTCGAGGCTTACGCGCATTACGCCGACGTCGCCTTCCACGAGTTTGGCCAGGAGATTAAGTACTGGTTCACCTTTAACGAGCCCATCGTCGAGCCCGAGCAGCGCTATCAGGAGGGCGTGTGGTTCCCGCAGCTCCACGACTTCAACCGCGCCCGCACCGTGCAGTATCACATCTCGCTGGCACATGCGCTGGCCGTGGCCAACTATCGTAAGGCCTATGACGAGGGCGCTATTCGCGCCGATGCCAAGATCGGCATGATCAACTGCTTTACTCCGGTCTACACCAAGGAGAACCCCAGCGAGGCAGACCTCGAGGCCGTGCGTATGACCAGCGGCATCAACAATCGCTGGTGGCTCGACCTTATTACCAAGGGCGAGCTTCCTGCCGACGTGCTCGACAGCCTGGCCGAGGGCGGCGTTAAGCTCCCGTTCCGTGCCGGCGACCAAGAGATTCTCAAGCAGGGTGTTGTCGACTGGCTCGGCTGCAACTACTACCACCCCACGCGCGTTCAGGCGCCGGCGAGCAAGATCGACCAGTACGGTCTGCCGCACTTTGCCGACGAGTACGTGTGGCCCGACGCCGTTATGAACGAGAGCCGCGGCTGGGAGATCTACCCGCAGGGCCTCTACGACTTTGGCATGGACTGCGCTAAGAACTACCCCGATCTTGAGTGGTTCGTTTCCGAGAACGGCATCGGCATCATGGACGAATACAAGAACCGTGACGCCGAAGGAACCATCCAGGATGACTACCGAGTCGACTTTGTGCGCCAACACCTGGAGTGGGTTGCCAAGGCAATCTCCGAGGGCGCCAAATGCCGGGGCTATCACTACTGGGCCGTCATCGATAACTGGTCTTGGGCCAATGCCTTTAAGAATCGCTATGGCTTTGTCGAGGTCGATCTCATGGACGGCTACAAGCGCCGCCTTAAGAAGTCGGCAGCCTGGCTCAAACAGGTCGCCACGACCCACGTGGTTGATTAGCGACCGGGCGAACGCCCAGACCGCGCGCCGCCGCGCGCAACACATGGCACATCTGGTGGCAGAGGGCGACAGACCACCGTGCGCATAGGAAAAGGCCGGATTTGAAAGTTAGGAGCAATCATGGCCAGTGACAACGGAAAGAGCTTCCTCGACAAGTTTGCCGAGGTCTCTGCGAAGGTGGGAAACCAGGTTCACCTGCGTTCCCTGCGTGACGCCTTCGCGACCATCACGCCGCTCTATATCCTTGCGGGTATCGCGGTTCTTATTAACAACGTCGTGTTCCCTCTGTTCCCGCTCGATGCGGCGGGCCTTGCCAACCTTCAGACGTGGGGCTCGGCAATTACGCTGGGCACCCTCAATGTCTCTGCCATTATCTTGGCCGGATTGATTGGCTACAGCCTCGCCAAGAACAAGCGTTTCGATAACCCGCTCGCTTGCGTGGTCGTCGCCATCTCTGCCTTCGTCATCATGATGCCGCAGCAGATCACCGCCTCGCTTGCCGCCACGAGCCCGCTGCTCACCGACAAGATCACCTCCGCCGAGGTCACGGGCGCCCTTTCGACTGCCAACACCGGCACCAACGGTCTGTTCTCGGCCATTATCATCGCTCTGCTCTCCGTCTCGCTCTTCATCAAGATTTCTGGCGTCGAGAAGCTCAAGGTTAAGCTGGGCGAGGGCGTGCCTCCCGCGGTCTCCAACTCCTTCAACGTCATGATCCCGATGCTGCTCAACCTCGCAATCTTCGCTCTTGCCGCAGCCCTGCTCGCCGTGTGCGCCGGCACCGATCTGTGCGCCATCATCTCCACGTGCATCTCCAACCCGCTCAAGAACATCATGAACGCCGGTCCGTGGGCTGTTATCCTCATCTACACCCTTGCCAACCTGCTGTTCTGCGTCGGTATTCACCAGTCCACCATCTCTGGCGCTACCGTCGAGCCGATCCTGACCATGCTCATTGTCGACAACATGGCTACCTTCGCCGCCGGTGGCACCATCCAGCCCGATCACTACATGAACATGCAGATCGTTAACAGCTTTGCCCTCATCGGCGGCTCGGGCTGCACCCTCATGCTTCTGCTCGACACGCTCCTGTTCTCCAAGAACAAGGCTTCCGAGACCGTTTCTAAGATGGCTATCCTGCCTGGTCTGTTCAACATCAACGAGCCGGTTATCTACGGTTACCCCATCGTGTACAACCTGCCGCTTATGATCCCGTTTGTCCTTCTTCCCGACCTGTTCATCGGCATCACCTATGGCCTTACCTGCGCAGGCATCATCAGCCCCTGCATCGCCCAGGTGCCCTGGACCATGCCTCCCGTCATCAATGCCCTGCTCGCTACGGGCTTTGACTGGCGCGCTGGCGTGTGGCAGGCTCTCGAGATTGTCATTGGCATGGCCGTCTACCTGCCCTTTATGAAGATTTCCGAGAAGGCAATCGCCAAGCAGGAGACTCTCGCCGAGTAGAACGCCTAACGTTCGTCCCTTTCACCTTTGCGGGCGCCGGTACGCGGTGCCGGTGCCCGCGGCTCTCTCCCTTGTGTAAAGATGCAGGGGGGTGGGCACAATAGCCGCAAGGAATAAAACCAGTTGTCGTCTGCGCGCCGCGCAGTTATAAGGAGGAAACCATGAAGAAGATCATGCTCTGCTGCAATGCCGGTATGTCCACGAGCCTGCTGGTCCAGAAGATGCAGGCCGAGGTTGCAAACCGTGGTCTGGATATCGAGATCGAGGCTCGTCCCATGAACGAGGCCCACGATCACCTGGACGAGTGCGACATGTTGCTGCTTGGCCCGCAGATCGGCTACACCAAGGGCGATTTTGAGAAGGAGGCCGCCGGTCGTTTTCCGGTCGAGGTCATCAACATGGTCGACTACGGCCGCATGAACGCTGCCGGCATCATCGACCACTGCGTCAGCGTGATGGGATAGGTGCTCTGCATGGAGGATATGAACGAACTGCAGATGACCTGCTTTGAGATCATCAGCTACGTCGGTACCGCCAAGAGCATGTACATCAATGCCGTGCAAAAGGCCAAGGAGGGCGATTTTGACGCCGCCGAGGAGCTTATCAAGCAGGGCGACGAGGCCTATAACGGTGGCCACGATGTTCACATGGGGCTTCTGAAGAAGGAGGCCAACGGCGAGCGTAACGGCGAGGCCCCGTTGATTCTGCTGCATGCCGAGGACCAGATGGCCGGTACCGAGACCATGCGCGTCATGGCGACGGAGCTCATCGAAATCCACAAGCAGCTGCAGGCACTTAAGGCCTAGTCGGCGTTATCGCCGCGAAGGACCGTGCGGTCCAACAGACAACATAGTCCCTTTGACGGGCGCCGGGAGTCTCCGCCTCCCGGCGCCTTTATTTTTGGGGATGGTCTTGCGCGGCCTGTTGAGCAGCCATTTGCGTTTCCCCAGATAAAACCTGCCAAAACAAACCTGTCCCTTTTTGGTAGGTTTTTGCCTTGGGAGCGGTACCATACAGGCAATGTTTAAACGAGAAAGGTGGGCTCCCATGGAACCTAAGCAGTACTACATCGGCATTGACGTCGGCGGCACTTCGGTTAAGGAGGGCCTGTTCGACGAGGACGGAAACCTGCTGGCCAAGGCCAGCGTGCCCACGCCTCCCATCGTTGACGCTGCGGGCTTTGCCGCGGTGACCGAGGCTATCGACCAGGTGGTCGCCAAGGCACGGATTCCGCGTGCCTTTGTGGCGGGCATTGGCCTGGCCGTTCCGTGCCCCATCCCGGCATCGGGCGATGCCAAGGTCAAGGCCAACATTGCCATTAACCTGCCCGAGCTCAAGATCGCCATCCAGGAGCACTGCCCCGACGCGGTCGTTAAGTACGAGAACGACGCTAACGCCGCTGCCATGGGCGAGGCCTGGCTCGGTTCTGCCAAGGGCGTGCAGAACGTGGTGATGGTCACCATCGGTACCGGCGTGGGCGGCGGCGTTATCGTTAGCGGCGACGTGGTATCGGGCGTTGTGGGTGCTGGCGGCGAGATTGGCCACATGTGCCTGAACCCGGCCGAGGAGCGCACCTGCGGCTGCGGCGGCCATGGCCACCTGGAGCAGTATTCCAGCGCCACCGGCGTGGTGAGCAACTACCTTGCCGAGTGCGAGAAGGCGGGCATCGAGCCCATCGAGCTGACCGGCCCCTCCGATTCCAAGGACGTGTTCCAGGCCTGCCGCGAGGGCGACAAACTCGCGCTGGCAGCTGCCGATACCATGGCCGACTATCTCGGCCGTGCCCTGGCGCTTATTGCCAACGTGGTCGACCCCGAGATGTTCCTGATCGGTGGCGGCGCGTCCGCTTCGGCCGATGTCTACCTCGACGCGGTTCGCGAGCATTTCCAGCACTACGCGCTTTCCGCCTCGCGCGAGACGCCCATTAAGGTCGCTTCGCTCGGCAACGACGCCGGCATCATCGGCGCCGCCTACGTAGCTCTGCGCGCCGCCGGTAAATAGCTGGTGCAAGGGGGTCAGGTTACTTTGCACCAACACGGTGTAAAAGGGACAGCCTTGGCCCCCGTGCCTGCCCCAAAATATGCCGTGGCCCTTCCGTCTGCGAAGGCTCGGCATCGGCGTGCTACCATAGCTACGTCCAAGTACACATATCAAGTGGAGGATATCCATGGCAAACGTTCTTGTCTTTGGTCACCAGAACCCCGATAACGACGCCATCATGAGCGCCGTCGTCCTGTCCCAGCTGCTCAACCAGGTTGAGTATGCCGGCAACACCTACGAGGCCTGCGCCCTTGGTCAGCTTCCGGCAGAGTCCGCCAAGCTGCTCGCCGACGCCGGTATCGCCGAGCCTCGCGTGATCGAGTCCGTCGAGGCCGGTCAGCTCGTCGTCCTCACCGACCACAACGAGTCCGCCCAGTCCGTCGCCGGTCTTAAGGACGCCACGGTCTTTGGCGTTGTCGACCATCACCGCATCGGCGACTTCGAGACCGCCGGCCCGCTGCACTACATCTGCCTGCCCTGGGGCTCTAGCTGCACCATTGTCACCAAGCTCGCCGGCGTGCTCGGCGTTGAGCTTTCCGACGTCCAGGCCAAGCTGCTGCTCTCGGCTATGATGACCGATACGCTCATGCTTAAGAGCCCCACCACCACCGATGTCGACCGCGCCGTCGCCGCCAAGCTCGGCGAGCAGGTGGGCGTCGACCCGGTCAAGTTTGGCATGGAGGTCTTCCTTACCCGTCCGTCCGGCTCCTTCACCGCTGCCGAGATGGTCGGCAACGACATCAAGATGTTCGAGCCCGCTGGCAAGAAGCTGCTCATCGGCCAGTACGAGACCGTCGACAAGAGCCGCGCACTCGGCATGATCGACGAGATTCGCGAGGCCATGCGCGCCTACGCCGCCGAGAAGGGTGCTGACGGCATTGTCCTGTGCATCACCGACATCATGGAGGAGGGCTCGCAGGTCCTGCTCGAGGGCGAGACCGAGGCTGCTCAGAAGGGCCTGGGCATTGCCGACGAGCACGACGGCGTCTGGATGCCGGGCGTCCTCTCCCGTAAGAAGCAGGTCGCTGCCCCCATCATGGCCGCCTGCTAGGTTTAGTCGACCAAACGCCACGACCGGATCGCGGAAGCCCCGTGCTCCGGTCGTTTTTTGTGCACGGCGCCGCGTCGTCTCTTGGATAGGCGTGCCCGTGCCGTTGAGCAAATAATGTTCAACCTGTGGTTCCGCTTTTCGGCTACGCTTGCGCGCTTGTCGTGCAGGGTAGGCTAGATGCAAGCGTAATACGTTAGAGCGCGGCGCCGCCACTTGGGCGGGCCGTGCTTTTTTAAGACGGGAGCTTTCCCGTGAAAGGAGCCGCCCATGGCAGCACCCGAGCAGCTGTTCAACGTCCGTGAGCGCAAGCGTTTTGAGCGCCATGACATTTGGGAGCGCATCGCCGAGAACGGCACGATTTCCGCCGCCGTCATGGTCTTCGCCGCCATCGCCGCCGTCATTTGCGCCAATACCGATGCCTACGAGGCCATCCATCACTTTTTGGAGACCCCGCTGTATGTGGGTCTGGGCAACCTTACGGCCGGTCTCACCGTCGAGCTATTCGTCAACGACTTCCTCATGGCGATTTTCTTTTTGTTGGTGGGCATTGAGCTTAAGTACGAGATGACAGTTGGCGAGCTCAAGAACCCGCGCCAGGCTATGCTTCCCATGCTGGCGGCCGTGGGCGGCGTCGTCGTTCCCGCCTGCATCTATCTGATCTTTAACCATGCCGGCGCGCACAACGGCTGGGCCATTCCCATGGCAACCGATATTGCCTTTGCGCTGGGCGTGCTGTCGCTTTTGGGCAACCGCGTGCCCAACGGCGTGCGCGTGTTCTTCTCGACGCTCGCCATCGCCGACGACCTCATCTCCATCGCCGCCATCGCCATCTTCTACGGTCAGAGCCCCAATCCGTTTTGGTTGGGCGCCGCCGCGCTTGTGACCTGTGCGCTCGTGTGGCTCAACAAGACGCAGCATTACCGCCTTGCCCCGTATTCGGTACTGGGCCTGCTGTTGTGGTTCTGCATGTTCAAGAGCGGCGTGCACGCTACGCTTGCTGGCGTCATCCTGGCCTTCACCATCCCGGCCAAGTGCGGTGTTAAGCTTGATAGCCTCACCGATTGGCTGGGCGAGTGCTTGCCGCTGCTCGATGACCGCTACGACGACGAGGCGCACATCCTGGGCCAGCATGACTTTACCGTCTCGACCACCAAAGTCGAGCGCGTCATGCACCGCGTGACCCCGCCGCTCATCCGCATGGAGCGTCTGATCTCCACGCCGGTTAACTTTGTGATTCTGCCGATCTTTGCGTTCGTGAACGCACAGGTTCGCCTAGTGGGCGTGGACATGAGCACGCTACTCACCGACCCGGTGACGCTCGGCGTGTACTTTGGCATGCTGCTAGGCAAGCCGATCGGTATCTTTGGCATGACGTTCGCCTTGGTCAAGCTCAAGGCCTGCGAGCTGCCGCGCAATGTCAACTGGCACATGATTGCCGGTGTGGGCATTCTGGGCGGTATCGGCTTTACCATGTCGATTCTCATCAGCGGCCTCGCCTTCCCGACGGCCCAGTTTGAGGTTCTGGCTGCCAAGGCTGCCATTCTTGCCGGTTCGGTCACCGCTGCCGTGCTCGGCATGATCTACATGAGCGTGGTTTGCAAACACCCCGCGCCCAAGGGCGAGTAAAAGCTCGAAAACAGACACCAGAACCGGTTTGGATGCGTTCGAAACTCGGATCAGGGTGCTACTGGCCCCCTGCCAGATACCCCCGTGGTCAAAAAACGCCGTTTGTGAGTACTGTCACAAACGGCGTTTCATTTTAGGTGTGGAAAATAATGAACAAAGTTATAAGAGCTGTACGTTAATGAGTGACCATCGACTTCCAATTCGGCGCTAACTGACGGTGATTAAGGAGTTTCAAGGTCGCGCGCGCAGACGTGGTGTAAGAGCGTCCTGAGGTCCGTCGCTGCAAGTCC
>CABPWH010000066.1 GCA_902461085.1 uncultured Collinsella sp.
GGATTTCCGGCGCGGCCCGCTTGGTATCGCGCATAGATTGGTAAGGTTGCGGAGCCAGCAGCTTACTTGGCGTCGTAGGCCTCGGCATCCCACCAGTCGAGTTGGGCGATGTTGTCGCGGATGTGCTGGCAGCTCTTGTGGAAGCCTTCGAGCTCGTGCTCGGAAAGGTCGAGTGTGTAGACCTCCTCGACGCCCTCGGCACCGATCACGCACGGCAGGGATGTGAAGATGCCCTCCTCGCCATACTGGCCGGTCATGAGTGTGGATGCCGAAAGCACGGCGTGCTCGTTGTGCAGCACGGCGGCGCAGACGCGCGCGGCGGAGTTGGCGACGGCGTACTCGGTGCACTGCTTGCCCTGGTAGGTTACGTAGCCGCCCTTTCGTGCAAGCTCCTCGACCTCCATGTGGTCAAAGGCGTACTTGTCGGGGTTCTCGGCCTGAAGCTCGCTGAGGCTCTTGCCGGCGATAGTTGCGGACTTAAAGGCGGCCAGCTGGCTAAAGCCGTGCTCGCCGATCATGTAGGCGTCGATGGACTTGGGGCTCACGCCGACCTTCTTGGAGATCTCGGTGCGCAGGCGGGCGGAGTCCAGGCCGCAGCCCGAGCCGATGATCTTCTTGGGATCGTAGCCGGTCAGGTGCCACAGCTCGGTGCACACGACGTCGCAGGGGTTGGAGATGCTCACAAAGATGCCGTCGAAGCCGGCGTCGACGATACGTTTGGCAAAGGTGCGGGCGGCGTCGGTGGTAAAGAACAGCTCACCGTCGCGGTTGCCGGCGGCTAGCGCGACCTTGCCGGCGGCGTTGACGATGACGTCGCAGCAGGCCAGCTCTTCGTAGTGGTCGTAGCAGTTGACGATTTTGGTGTTGTACGGGACAAACGAAAGGGAGTCGCGCAGGTCCTGGACCTCGGACGTCACCTTGGCCTCGTTGATATCGCACAGGTACAGCTCGTCGGCAATGCCCTGCATAAGCAGGCTGTTGGCGACATGTGCTCCTACGTGGCCCTGGCCGACCACACCGATCTTACGCGTCTGGTACATATGAGTATCCTTTCGGCCGAGTTTTTTTGCGTCGAACCATTGTAGCGTCCTGCCGTCACTTCGCTAAGCTAAAGCGAAGTAGAATTTTGGGATATGCCTTAATCTCTACTTTTGGAGTGATTTGGGCCGCTGACGGCATCGCTGGGCGATGTGCTCGCGCGGATAGGGCTGCTCGTTGTACCATAGCTGCAACTGACTCGTAAGGAGCATCCATGCCCATTCGCATTCCCGACGCCCTCCCTGCCGCCGCGCAGCTCGAGAGCGAGAACATCTTTGTCATGACCGAGTACCGCGCGCTGCATCAGGACATCCGTCCGCTGCGCGTGCTCATCCTCAACCTCATGCCCACCAAGATCGCCACCGAGACGCAGATCATGCGCAAGCTCTCCAACACGCCGGTGCAGGTGGAGGTTGACCTGCTGCGTACCAAAACGCACGAGGCCACGCACGTGAGTGCCGGCCACCTGGAGACGTTCTACCGCACGTTCGACGACATCCGCGACATCCACTACGACGGCCTGATTATCACGGGCGCGCCGGTGGAGCAGATGCCGTTCGAGGAGGTCGACTACTGGCCCGAACTCTGCCAGATAATGGACTGGTCTACCACGCACGTACACTCTACGCTGCACATTTGCTGGGGCGCGCAGGCCGGCCTGTACCATCATTACGGTATCCAGAAGTATGACCTGCCGGCAAAGGCGAGCGGCGTGTTCGAGCATTATCTGGTGAAGCCGCAAAGCCCGCTGGTCCGCGGCTTCGATGACCGTTTCTATGCCGTGCATTCGCGCAACACCGATGTGCGCCGCGAGGACGTGGAGGCCGAGCCGCAGCTTGAGGTCGTGGCCGTGTCCGACGAGGTGGGTCTGTACATTGTCAAGTCGACCGACAGCCGCCGCTTCTTTGTCTTTGGCCATCCCGAGTACGATACCGACACGCTGCGCCTGGAGTACGAGCGCGATGTGAAGCGCGGGCTCAACCCTCAGGTGCCGGCGCATTACTTCCCGGGCGACGACCCCACCGCCGAGCCGCTCAACGTCTGGCGCAGCCAGGCTCAACTGCTCTACACCAACTGGCTCAACTACTACGTCTACCAGACCACGCCCTACGACCTAGCCCGCGCCGGCGAGGAACACTAGGCCGCGATGATGCTGCTGTAGCCGTGGCTGATGCGGCAGCAGTTAGGCGCTGATGATGTTGGGTAGCGGCTGATCGTGGGCTTCGGTGGGAACGTGTTCGACGCGCTGTTCGTCAAAGGCGATGCCGACGATTTGGCATGCGGGCGAGAGCATGGGAAGGTAGCGGTCGTAGCAGCCGCCGCCGTAGCCCAGGCGCGCCCCGGTGCGGTCGAAAGCCACGAGCGGCACGACAACCATGTCGAGCTCGGCGGCGGGTACGATGGGGCAGCGATTGTTGTCGATATCCGTAGCTGCGAAGGCCCGCGTGGGATGAGTGATAAACGGAGTCGCGGATACATCGCCGGCGGCGACCGTTCGCATGCACATGCGCTGGCCGCATGCGGCGGCGTCGCTTGCCGAGAGCATGCACGGATAGACTACGCGCCAGCCGCGCGCGGCGGCCGCAGCGGCAAACGCGGCAGGGTCTGCCTCGGAACCCATGGCGGCATAGACGGCAACGGTGCGTTGGCCCGCAGTGCCGTTGACCTCCATCAGCTCAACAAGCCGCGCGCATACAACAGCGGACTTCGCCGCCCGAACATCCAAGTCAATCGCATTGCGCCGGGCAATCACCGCCCGCCGCAATTCAGCCTTATCCATCACAGCCTCATCTCCCAAACCTTCCAAAACGGGACAGGTTTATTTTGGCAGGTTTTATCTGGGTAAACAGCAAAAACCACCACACAAACCATCGCAAAGGGGGCAGTTCATGGACACCTTCGTGGTGGTTTTGCTGGAGGGCGGGTATCTGCGGCGGTTTGTCTCGATCTGTAACAGTAACTCGGCAAAATTGGACCAAGTTGTTACAGATCGAGACAAAGGGCCGGTGCCGTTCGGGAACGTCTCGATTTGTAACATCTGGAGCCGATATTGCCGTCTAGATGTTACAGATTTAGACAAACTGGTGGGACGGGCTGAGCTGCCCCGCCCAAGCAGCGGCAAAAGAAAAGGTAGATTTTTAGGCATGTCCCAAAAATCTACCTTGGTGCCTTAGCCCAGCAGGTCGATGACGGTAAAGCCGGCGTTGCTCTTGGCGATGACGTCGCGGCCGCCAAAGACGCAGGTCGGCGACGCGGCTGCGATGCGCGTCACGTCGGCGCCGAGCGAGCGCAGCTCAGCGGGTGTGGCCGCGAGCATCTGGGCGCGGCGCTCCTCGCGTGCGTGCGGATCGAGCCCGGCAAGGTAGGTCGTATTGCGGCGCTTGGTGAGCGCATAGGGCTTCACCGGTGCGTCCATGCCGCTCACGCAGCTCACGATAAAGCCCTCAAAGGCGGCCTCGTCGGGCTCAAAGCTGCCGAGCCATTCGCCTGCGTGCGCCACGCGCTCAATCGAGGGGTCGACCGCCGGGTCGCGGTAGGTGTAGAACGCCGTCTGACGCTCGCCGGCAGCGCGGAATCCGCAGCCGTACGCACCGCCCTTCACGCGGATCTCATTCCACAGGTAGTCGTAGGAGAGCGCGTTGGCGGCAACCGCCCAGGCGCCCGTCACGTCGAGCCCCAAGCGACGCGGGTCGCACGCGCTTGCCGCAAAGCAGATGTCGCTGGGGATGACGAAAGCCTCGTGGCGGTCGCACGGCGCCGGCACCACGAGCGCGTTGCGGCCGGCATCGGCGCCGTCTCCCGCGCCCAGCCCCAGGTCGCCCGCGGCGTCCCAGTACGCGTCAAAGTCCTCATCGCTGCCGGTAAAGCTCGCCATGCAGCCATCGGCCACAAAGATGCGGCCTGCCAGCTCGGCAAGCTTGGCACGCAGATCGTCCAGACGCTCGTCAAAGTGCTCGAGCAAATCGCGCAGGAACAGATAGAAATCCACGCCCGAAAGTTGCTCGCGCACCACGGCCGAAGGCGAGCTGTAGCTCATCGCGCGACCGAGCGCCGCCGAGTGTCCGTTGTTGATAAAGCCCTGCTCGAGCCCAATGCGAATCTGCGTGAGCACGTCGCGCACGCGGCCGGCGTCGGCATCGAGCAATAGCGTGCCCGACCACACCTCGCGCGGCAGGCTCGCCAGCGCGTCGATCTTTTCGGACAGGGCGCTGGCGCTCACCAGCAGGTAGGGGCGCACGCCGTCCACGTCGGGCTGGGTCATGACCTCGGTCGTAAAGTTCAAAAAGCCCAGCTTGCCGGCAAGCAGGTTGTCGAGTTCCTCGGCCGAATGCTCGCGCGTGGGCAGCTGCTTGAGCAAGCGGCAGAGCAGCGTCACATAGGGCAGGTCCTCAAACGCGACGCAGCTCAGGTCGAAGTACTGCATGGCGTAGGCCAGACGGTTGGTGGGAATGTCGTGGCGCAGGCAGGGGATGGGTGCGGTCGTGTCCACAACGAGCGGCGGCTCGGGGCGCGCCTCGCCAATGTCGGATACACGCAGGCGCGGCAGCGTGGCCTTGTCCTCGGGCGTGTCCTCGGCCTCCTGCGCGGCACGCAGTACGGCCGTGCGCTCGACCGCGTCCGCCAGCTCGGCATCGGTCATGGCGTCGCGCTTGGCAGCAAGCTCGGCAGCTTCGGCACCCTCTGCGCCCTCGGCGGCATCAACCGGCACCAGCTCGACCAACGCCATGTGGTCGTTCTCCAGCACCAGCTCGCGCAGCAGGTCCTCAAAGTAGCTGCCGTCCAGCTCGCCACGCAGCTCCTCGTACACCGGGCCGTACTTGAGCGCCAGCGTCGCGGCGTCGTCATCGTAGAGCCAAGTGCTCAGCGCGTCGCACGCAATGGCCACGCCGTCGGCGATGCCATAGTCGCGCTGGCGCAGGTCGTACTCGTTGCTGCTGATGATGGCTTCCAGGCGCTCGCGCGGAACGCCATGTTCGCACAGGTCGCGGCAGGCGTCCTGGAACACGCGGCGCAGCTCGCGCGCCACGCCGGGCTGCGCGTTTTGCAGCATGATGAGTTCGTAGGGCTGCAGGCTTTCGGCCGCGGTGTAGCTCACCACGTTGCCGCCCAGGCCGGCGGCCAGAATGGCCTTCTTAACCGGTGCCTCGTTGGAACCCAGCAACGCCTCGAACAGGATGTCCGCCGCGATCGTGCGCTTGCGGTCGAGCGCACTGCCCAGCACCAGGCCCAGGCCCACCAGGGCGTTCTCGGGCGTGGTGGCCATCTCGACGCGCTTATACTCGCAGGTCACAGGCTCCTGCACGTCCAGCGGATTGGGCGCCAGCGTGGACGGGTCCTCGCCGGCGGCAACGGCAGCGTCCATGCGGCGGCTCGCGGCGTTCGGCTGCGACAGATAGCGCTCGTCCAAAAAGGCCAGCGCGCGGTCCACGTCCAGGTCGCCGTAGAGCGTGATGTAGGAGTTGGAAGGATTGTAGTGGCGCGCGTGCGTGTCCAGGAACTGCTCGTAGGTGAGCGCGGGAATCGCGCGCGGGTCGCCACCGCTCTCGTGCGCATAGGCGGTGTCAGGATAGAGCGCGGCGTTGACGGCGTCGTCCAGCACACTCATGGGGTCGGACAGCGCGCCCTTCATCTCGTTGAACACCACGCCGTTATAGCGCAGCGTGCCCTCGCGCAGGCTTGCGGCGCTGCCGTCGCCCTCGCTCTCGGCGCCCTCCGGCAGGTCCAGCTCGTAGTGCCAGCCCTCCTGCTCAAAAATGGTCGGCTTGGTGTAGATGGCCGGGTTGAACACCGCGTCCAGGTACACGTCCATCAGGTTGTACAGATCCTGCTCGTTGGTGGTGGCAACGGGGTAAATAGTCTTGTCGGGGTAGGTCATGGCGTTGAGGAACGTCTGCATGGAGCTCTTGATCAGGTCGACAAACGGCTCCTTGACGGGAAACTTAGCCGATCCGCACAGCACCGAGTGCTCAAGAATATGGAACACGCCGGTGGAATCGGCCGGCGGCGTCTTAAAGCCAATGGCAAAGGCCTTGTTTTCGTCGTCGCACGCCAGGTACAGCAGGCGAGCGCCCGAGGCGGTGTGGCGCAGCACGTAGGCGTCCGAGTCGAGCTCGGGCACGGTCTCGCAACGCTCGACGGCAAAGCCGTGGCAGGTAGTGCCGGGTACCAGCAGCGCGGCAGCAGCAGCGCGCGGGTCGGTTGAGGTGGTGGGCATATGCAGTCTCCTTTGACGCCCCAGCGGGGGCGAATCGAGTCGAATCCTCGAGAGTATACCCATATGGGGCCGCGGCTCTGCGGCGAACTGGAGACGATGTGGGTGGACTAGCCTAGCTAGGTTGATAACGAATGCCGCGGGTAGCCGCTGCACCCCACTAAAGTGAAATAACACCCCGTTTACCGAATCATTTAGGAAATATATGGACTCCTAAAAAGTTCTAATACATTATAAGTTATCTATCTATAAGCTGCTGATTCCTTGCAAAGGTATGGTTGATATGGTTGAAGCAAATAGCGTTATCCCCCTGTACAAACAAATTGTCCGTGCGCTCTCTGATTCGATCGCCAACGGCACGTACCGCCCGGGAGATAAGCTTCCGACCGAGGCGGAGCTCATCGAGCAATTTGGCGTGAGCCGAATAACGGTTCGCTCCGCAATTAAAGAAATGGAAGATGCTGGGCTTGTTGAGAGGGCCCGCGGCAAGGGCACGTTCGTTTCGTCGGACACACAGATGTATGCCGCGGACGACCGTGAGAGCTTTACCCATTCGTGCCAGCTTGCTGGAAAACAGGCGTCTACCAGGGTTCTCGCAATGGGCTGGGACTTCCCAAGCCTGCGAGACGCGAAGTTCCTGGGCGTAGACGATACCCAAAAGGTATTGCGTAGTCGTCGTCTGCGCCTTGTGGATGACAAGCCCACGATGCTGGAAACCAATAGCTATTCCGCTGCGCTTTCTTTTTTGGAGCATGAGTCCCTCGAGGATTCGCTGATGGCGGTACTCGATCGCCAGGGAATCAAGATGGGTCCCAACACGCGTACGCTCGAGGTCTGCTATGCGAGCGAGCTCGAGGCGGCATACCTTAACGTGGAGCTTGACTCTCCGCTGCTTCTGTTTGTCGATAGACGTTATGCTCCAAGCGGCGAGCCGCTTTTCATCTCCCGTCAGGTGTACTGCACCGAGCGACTGAAGTTCTATTTGTAAATTAGAGATAGATTAGTCTATTTACCGACCAATTGCTACCGTTCGCGGATTTGGAAAATAGACACACCACGTAGGGCAGATTGCTAATATACTTTGTTATGACAATATAGTACGTCCTATTGGTATTGGAGAACTATGAATAAGATATTGCTAGCGAGTCATGGTTATCTCGCCCAAGGCATGAAAAGCTCTCTGGAGATTCTGATGGGCACTAACGACCGAATCGAGTGCCTGTGCGCCTATATCGATGACGATTCAAGGGACGTCGCGGCGTTGATTGATGCATGGATGGAGACGAGGGACCCTGCCGACTCTTGGTTTGTCGTGACTGACATCTTTGGCGGCTCTGTAAACAACGAATTCATCCAGAGGCAGGCCACCGGATCGTTTACGTTGATCACCGGAATGAACTTGCCGCTGCTGGTGGAAATGGTTACACAGCTGGACTCCCTGGATGCGGACAAGGCCAAAGCCGCGGTCGAGGGATCACGTTCGTTTATCCAGCTTTGTGAGGCGGCGGATATGCTCTCCGATGTCGAAGAAGAAGAGTTCTAGCTCAAGCTTCAACGAATAATTCAACCCTGTCATTACCTTTATTACGTGTGGAGATGTTTTTGATGATTAAGCTTACGAGGGTCGATTACCGATTGATTCACGGCCAGGTCGCCATGTCTTGGACACATGCGCTGGATGTCGATTGCATCCTGTGTGCCAGCGACGCCGTGGCAAAAGACGATATGAGAAAAGCCGCTTTGAGGCTCGCCCGCCCCAGCGGCGTTAAACTCGTCATCAAGGATGTTGACGCTGCTATCGAGGCGCTCAACAGCGGCGTTACCGACAAGTATTCGCTGTTTATCATTGTCGAGACGATCGAGGATGCCTATCGCCTTGCTAAGGGTTGCAAAGACATCAAGGAGATCAATCTGGGCGGAACTCGAAAGTCTCCCGAGACCACGCTTCATCCGACCCCCGCGATCTTTGCGACCGAAACCGATGCCGAGCATATCCAAGAGCTTGTGAACGATGGCGTGGTTATCGAAATCCGTCAGGTCCCCAATGACTCAAAGGTGTTTGCCAAGGACGTTTTTTAGCCGAAAACATGTTGGTGTTCGGTTTTTATTGAACCGATGCTCTATGTCTATGCCCGTCGATCATTTGATCGGCGGGCTTTTTATTCAAGACTTTAGTCTGCTGGCCGCGCAGCGGCCAGCTTTAAACCACCCGCTACGCGGGTGGAGACAAACGGCTTTACAAAGCCACCCCTCCGACCGATATTGACGATTGTTCAGGCCGTCAAGAACTCGAGTCGAAGGGGTGGTCGCCATGGCCCAGAAGGCCTACAGCCTTTCCCACACGAAGTGGATGTGCAAGTACCACATCGTGTTCACGCCGAAGTATAGGCGCAAAGTGATCTACAACCAAATCAGGAGCGACATAGGGGAGATCCTCAGGAAGCTGTGCGAGTACAAGGGGATCGAGATAATCGAGGGACACCTGATGCCCGACCACGTGCACGTGCTGCTGGCGATCCCGCCGAAGTACAGCGTCGCGAGCGTCATGGGCTACCTGAAGGGGAAGAGCTCGCTGATGATATTCGACAGGCACGCCAACCTCAAGTACAAGTTCGGCAACAGGAAGTTCTGGGCGGAGGGCTACTACGTGTCCACCGTCGGCCTGAACGAGGCGACGATCGCCAAGTACATCAGGGAGCAGGAGTCCCACGACATCGCGCTGGACAAGCTGAGCGTGAGGGAGTACGAGGACCCCTTCAAGAGGGGGTGATCCCGCCGGTTCGACCGGCGCGCCACGGGTCAAGATGCACTAGGCCTGGACGAAGTCCGGGCCCGCGCCTTTAGACGCGAGCCCGGGGCCCGTGGGTTACACCCTAAGAGCAAACCACCCTTTTTAAGGGTGGTTCTGATTCAAGACTTTAGTCTGCTGGCCGCGCAGCGGCCAGCTTTAAACCACCCGCTACGCGGGTGGAGACAAACGGCTTTACAAAGCCACCCCTCCGACCGATATTGACGATTGTTCAGGCCGTCAAGAACTCGAGTCGAAGGGGTGGTCGCCATGGCCCAGAAGGCCTACAGCCTTTCCCACACGAAGTGGATGTGCAAGTACCACATCGTGTTCACGCCGAAGTATAGGCGCAAAGTGATCTACAACCAAATCAGGAGCGACATAGGGGAGATCCTCAGGAAGCTGTGCGAGTACAAGGGGATCGAGATAATCGAGGGACACCTGATGCCCGACCACGTGCACGTGCTGCTGGCGATCCCGCCGAAGTACAGCGTCGCGAGCGTCATGGGCTACCTGAAGGGGAAGAGCTCGCTGATGATATTCGACAGGCACGCCAACCTCAAGTACAAGTTCGGCAACAGGAAGTTCTGGGCGGAGGGCTACTACGTGTCCACCGTCGGCCTGAACGAGGCGACGATCGCCAAGTACATCAGGGAGCAGGAGTCCCACGACATCGCGCTGGACAAGCTGAGCGTGAGGGAGTACGAGGACCCCTTCAAGAGGGGGTGATCCCGCCGGTTCGACCGGCGCGCCACGGGTCAAGATGCACTAGGCCTGGACGAAGTCCGGGCCCGCGCCTTTAGACGCGAGCCCGGGGCCCGTGGGTTACACCCTAAGAGCAAACCACCCTTTTTAAGGGTGGTTCTGATT
>CABPWH010000067.1 GCA_902461085.1 uncultured Collinsella sp.
CGTCAAACAGCCAGCGCGGGGGGGGGGGCGCCCAAAAGCCGTAGGCGCCGATCGCGTCGCTAACGCCGTTGCGGCCGAAACTTTCTACGGCGCGCCGGCAATCGTGGTGGACTTTGGCACCGCGACCAATATCGACGTCATCGATGAGGACGGTTATTACATTGGCGGAGCGATCGCGCCGGGCATTCGCATCTCCATGGACGCGCTTGCCGCCCGTGCCGCCAAGCTCGCCAGCGTGCCGCTCGAGGCGCCCGAACACGCCATCGGCCGCGATACCGAGGAGTGCATTAAGGTCGGCGCCGTGATGGGCGCCGCCGCCATGGCCGAGGGCCTGGTCGCGCGCATGAAGCGCGAGCTGGGCCGCGAGGATGCCACCGTTATCGCCACGGGCGGCCTCGCCGGCATCGTCGCCGATTCGACCGATGCCTTCGACGTGGTCGACGGACAGCTCACCATCAAGGGCATCTGCGAAATCTACCGCCGCATGCAGGA
The DNA here is from genome assembly GCA_902461085.1 of uncultured Collinsella sp. GTDB lineage: Bacteria > Actinomycetota > Coriobacteriia > Coriobacteriales > Coriobacteriaceae > Collinsella. The sequence goes on from CABPWH010000067.1 coordinate 493, forward strand.
GCTGGGATAGAGCAGGGGCTTAAGTCGAGCACGCCCGATGCCACAGTCTCCGCAAAGGCTCGCCAAGCCTATTCCTCAGATAGGCGAAACCCTCCCCGGCACAGGCCGAGAAGGGTCTTGTTGCCATCGTTATCTTTGAGCGCTGGCGCCCCGCACTACAGCCCGCGAATTCGTACAGCCTCGGGCGGAAACTCCTGCTCGCCGGCATCGGTCTTGATGGTCGCGCGGCCCCAGATGTCCAGGCCCGCAAACACACCGACCGCAAGCGGCAAGCCGTTGGGAGACACCGCCGCAACCTGGCGGCCCAGCAGCGGCACCATGTCGAAGTACTCGCCCAGCACGGGAGCCAGCGGCCCTGCGGCGCCTTGCGGCGTGTTGGCAACAACCGCCCAGGCGTCCACGCGGGTCAACACGGCGGCGGCCAGCGTCTCGACCAGCGCTTCGTCAGCCACGTCCACACCAAGCTCGCTCAGCGCCGAACGCTCAATATCCACCGTCACGGCACCGAACATGCCCGCAGCACCGGCACCGCCGTTCACGGCAACACGCGCGAGCGACGTCTCAAACGCAGGCGCACCGCACACGATATCGCTCGGCCACTGGATACCCACCTTACCGGCAAGGCCCAACCCCGGCGTCGAAGCCGTGCCCACAAGCGCGTCCATCATGCCCATAGCCGCCACAAACGGCAGGCCGTGGAAGGCATGCATGTTCACATCGGGGCGCACGACCAGCGAAAACATCAGCGATGCATCGCCCGCGCTCCACGCGCACCAGCCCGCGGACATGCCCTCGCGGCCCGCGTCGCGCGCCGCGTCGAGCTCGGTGCCAGCGGCAACAGCATTCATCTCGATCATCTACATACGCCCCAATTCGCCCACGATATGGCCCACGCGGTCCTCGGGCTCCTTGACCTCGACGCCGTTGTAGCGGAAGAACCGCGCCGGGTCGTGCATCAGGTCCTCGAGCGGCACCAGCACAAAATCGCGTTCGCCGATCAGCGGATGCGGCAGGCGCAGCTTTTTGCCGCCGTGGGTCTCGCCGTCCATCCACAGCAGGTCCAGGTCGATGGTGCGCGGACCGTTGGCCTTGGCCTTTTTGGAGCGGTCGCGCCCCAGCTCGGCCTCGATCTTCATAAGCTCGTCGAGCAGCACCAACGGCGCCAGCTCGGTCTTGATCTCGATGACGGCGTTGGCAAACGCGTCCTGGCGCGTCTCGTAGGCAGGCTCGCTCTCGTAGATCTTGGAGGAGTTGGACACGCAGGTGAGTGGAATCTCGGCGATCATCTCGCGTGCAGCGCGGATGTTGTCGCAGCGATGCCCCAGGTTGGAGCCCACAGCCACAAACGCGCGGCGCGGCTGCGGCTTGGCAACCGCCCAGTAACCGTTCAGGAACTGCGCAAAACCCGCGGCGTCGTGCACGCGCACGATGTTGGCACCGGCCTGGATGGCGCCCAGGCACACGCCAAACGTGGCGGCATCGCGCGCGGCGGCCTCGGTCACGCCCGAGACAGCGCCCACAAAACGCTTGCGCGACACGGCGCACATGAGCGGATAGCCCAGTGACGCAATCTTGGCAGTCTCGCGCTGGATGACGATGTCCTCGTTAGCCGACTTACCAAAGCCCGGGCCAGGATCGATGCAGATGCGGTCGCGCGACACGCCGGCATGGATGAGTGTGCGGGCCTGGTCGGACAGAAAGCCCATAACGCGGCGCATGATGGGCGCCGAATCGGGCAGGGTGAAGCGGCGGAGCTGCGAGGTGGGCACGTAGGCTTCCTCGCGGCGGGCGCTGCGGCGCATCATGGCGGCCAGGCGGTCATTGGACTCCGATTCGGCCTCGGTGGCTGCGGGCGCGGGCGCGACGGTCTCGGCGGCAGCAGTCTGCTCGGCGGCGGGCGCCTCCTGCTCGCTTGCAGGCTCGGACGTGGGCTCCGGTTCGCCAAACGGCAACGAGGGCTGCACCACGCCGCCCGGAAGCTTGGCCTCCGACTTAGGCTCACCCAGCAACTTGCCGCGACGGCTTCTCGGCCTCACGCGCGGCCTCGGCAGCCGCCTCGCGCGCCTTCTCGGCAACAAACGCCGCTGCCGAGGTATCGAGCTGCACCGTTGCGTGCGTGCGGGTGGGCGCGGCGACCTCGCCGGCATGCATCACGATGACGCCGCAGGTGCTCGTCTTAACAAACTCGACCATCTTGGGATCGGTGAAGCCGGTCACGTCGTTGACGATCGAGGCGCCGCAGCGCACGGCCGCCTTGGCAACCGCCACATGACGCGTGTCGATCGAGACGATGGCGCCCTCCTTGGCCAGCGCGCGCACCACGGGCAGCACGCGGCGAGCCTCCTCGTCGGGGTTGACCGGGGTAAAGCCGGGGCGCGTGGACTCGCCGCCCACGTCGATGATGTCGGCGCCGGCGTCGAGCATCGCCAGGCCGTACTCGATGGCGGCATCCGGATCGAAGTGCTCCCCGCCATCGCTAAACGAATCGGGCGTCACGTTGAGGACGCCCATGATGCGCGGACGGTCAAAGCTGAGCTCATACTTTCCGCACCGCCATGTCTTGCTGTCGTTCGCCATGAACATCCTCCTAAAATGCCCACGCCGCCGAGCTTGGGGAGCTGGCGGCGGGGTCGCTTTGCACTCAGTCTTTCTATTGTATCCGCGCACGCGGGCTAGAACGCAAACGCGGCAGCGATGTCGCAAGAAATCAGCAGGTCGGCATTTGCATCCTGATCGGTGGGAGCAAGATTGCAAATGGCCAGCGTATCGCCGGTAAAGTAACGCGTAAGGCCCGCCGCCGGATACACCACGAGCGAGGTCCCGCCCACAATGAGGGCATCGGCCGCGGCGATGGCGGCAACGACACCGGTCAGCACGTGCTCGTCGAGCGGCTCCTCGTAGAGCACTACATCGGGCTTGATGCGCCCGCCGCACGCAGGACACACAGGCGCACCCGCGGCGTCCTCGTGCTCGCGCGAGCAAATCCACTCGACGCTATAGACCGCGCCGCACGACTGGCAAATGTTGCGATGGACCGATCCATGCAGCTCGAACACGCGTTGCGAGCCGGCCATCTGATGCAGGCCGTCGATATTTTGCGTCACCACGGCATCAAGCTTGCCGGCGCGCTCCAGCTCGGCCAGCTTGATGTGGCAGCGGTTGGGCTTAGCGTTAAGCGCGATCATCTTGGTGCGGTAAAAGTCGAAGAACTCCGCAGGATGCGCCTCGTAAAAGCTGTGCGAGAGCATGGTCTCGGGCGGATAGGCAAACTGCTGGTGATACAGGCCGTCCACGCTGCGGAAATCGGGGATGCCACTCGCCGTGGAAACACCCGCGCCGCCAAAGAAGACCACGTGACTATGGGTTTCGAACAGCTCCGCCAGCGCGGCGGACGCCTGTTTGGGGTTTGATATTGCCTGCGTCATATATGTCCTCCGTCCGTGTCTCCGGGACGGCGGCGTTCGCACTATCACTCGCGGACTCCGCCCCGCTCTTGTTGCGTTAATCTTAAGCCTGCCAACCCCGTCGAAAGGACACCATGCCTCAGACTTACACCTTTGCCTCGTGGAACGTTAACGGCCTGCGCGCCGTGCTCAAAAAGGACCCGAGCTTTATCCAGATCGCGCAAGAACTCGACGTCGATATCTTGGCGCTGCAAGAGACCAAGTTGCAAGAAGGCCAGGTTGATATTAACCTGCCCGGCTATCGCCAAACCTGGAGCTACGCCGAGCGTAAAGGCTATTCGGGCACTGCGGTCTTTAGCCGCCAGGAACCGCTGCGCGTGCTGCACGCCGACGCGCTGCTACCCTACGCCGGCGAGGGCGAGGCGGCCGAGCTCGTCGCCCAAGCCGCAACCGAGGGCCGCGTCTGCGCGCTGGAGTTCGACAAGTTCTGGTTTGTGGATGTCTACACTCCCAACGCGCAAAACGAACTCGCCCGCATCGACGTGCGCATGGCCTGGGACGATGCCTACCGCGGCTTTTTGAACGCGCTCGAGTGCGAGACCGGCAAACCCGTCGTGACCTGCGGCGACTTTAACGTTGCGCACGAGGAGATCGACCTTAAGAACCCCAAGTCCAACCGCGGCAACGCGGGCTTTTCGGACGAGGAGCGCGGAAAGTTTACCGAGTTGCTCGATGCCGGCTTTACCGACACCTGGCGCGCGGCTAATCCGGACGTCGAGGGCGTCTACAGCTGGTGGAGCTACCGCTTTAATGCCCGCAAGAACAACGCCGGCTGGCGCATCGACTACTTCCTGGTAAGCGACGCAATCGCAGACAACGTACGCGACACCGGCATCCGCGGCGACATCTTTGGCAGCGACCACTGCCCCGTCACCCTCACGCTAGAGCTCTAGCCCCGAGTAATTCCTCTAGGGGACAGAGGAAAACAGATCATGTGACCCCTCTCCCCCTATAAGTGCGGTGGAATAGTTCCTGTTTGGGTAGCAAATAGCCAAAAACGAGAACTATTCCACCGCAAGTTCGTGAGGGAACGCGAAATGCCTTACAGCCCGTATTTCACGACGACTCGGTTGATGCGACGGCACCAAGGCTTGTACAAGGCGGCCAAAAACACGCAGGTCGCAAGGCCGTGCGTAATATCGAACGGCACCGCCGTGGCAAGACGTGCCACGGCGCCCGCCCAAGTAAGCGGCTGTACAAAACCGATGATGTCGTAGGCGTTGATTACCACGCCGTATAGCAAACCCGAAGCAAAACCGTAGGTCAGTAGCGCCGGCATGCGCACGGTTCCATCGGCGCGGTCAAACGCGCCCGCATGCGCCAGTGCGCCACCGATATAGCCCACCAGACCCCAGGCATACATCTGCCACGGCGTCCACATGCCCTGTCCAAAAAAGAAATTACTGGTCAGCGCTGCCAACGCGCCGACCATGAAGCCGTTGCGTCGGCCCAACGTCGCCCCCGCGATAATAGCGATGGCACTCACGGGTTTAAAGTCGGGAATGGGTCCAAACAGGATGCGCCCCGCCGCCGCCAGCGCCGCCAGCACCAGCGTGGGCATAATCTGACGCAGGCCTGGACGCGATGCCTCATAGCCCGCAAAGAACAGCGCAAGCACCAACGCCACCACAACCAGCATGGCCAACGCTGCCTGCTCAACACCCGCCAGCAACGCGGCAGCCATCACCGCCGGCACCGCCAACAACAGCGGGATCTCCAGTTTTGCAAGCAAACGCGAGAAACGACAGTCCGTCATCCCATCACGCCCTATAGAACACGTTGTCGGCAAAGAAGTCGGCCGGGGACTCCATGCAGGCAATCTCGCCGTCAAACATCATGGCGACGTCGTCGGCTACCTGCTCGGCAAAGTCCAAATCGTGCGTAGCCATGATGACGCTGCCGCCAGCCTTCGCATGGTCACGCAGGGCGCGGGCGATGGTGCGGCGACTCTCCAGGTCCAAGCCCTTCGTGGGCTCGTCAAGCAGCAGCAGCTCGGGGCCGATCAGCAGCAGCTTTGCCAGTGCGAGCAGCTGGCGCTGTCCGCCCGAGAGGTCGTAGGGGTGGCGCGTCTCCAGGCCGTCCAGCCCCAAGCTCGCCGCGCGCTCCCGCGCCACGGTCTCGTCATATCCGCAGGCTGAAGCCCATTCCATCAGCTCGTCGCACACCGTCTCGGCAACCAGCAATGCTTTGGGATTCTGAGGCAGCAACGCCGCCGAGGCCGCTCCGCGCACCATGCGGCCGCGCTGCAGCTTGGCGGTCTTCGCCAGCACCGAGAGCATCGTCGACTTACCGCATCCGTTGCCGCCCACGATCGCATGCACCGCACCGGCCGAAAACGACGCATCGAGCCCACGCAACACCCAGCCGGACGCTCGATCGTAGCGAAACCAACCTTCCGACAGGGTGGTAGCCGACCCAGCGTGCATTTTTTGGAGTATTCTGCTTCCATCCGTGCGCGAGAAGGCTTCCAAGCCGTTCTCGAGCGACGTTTGCGCCACAAATTCGGACGATTTGTCCAATTCCAAACTTTTTTTCGCGCTCGATACGCCCCCGGGCGGCTCCAGAGAGCCCAAATTGTCCTCACGCCTGCTGAATACTCCGTTTTTTGCACATCGGATGGCACCCCACCCCAACGTGTCATCGGAAAACAGCGATTCTCGGCGTACCAAAGAAGCCATATCCGCCGCCTCGTGCACGCGGCCATCCTCAATCCGGTACGCACGCGTCGCGTATTCGAGCATTGGGCGCGGCTGATGCGTCGCCACAACAACCGTGCAGCCCAGCTCGCGATTCACACGAAACAGCGCGTGCAGGAAATTCTTCTCGGCAACGGGATCGAGCTGAGACGTGGGCTCGTCGAGCAGCAGCACGCGCGGGCGCAGCGCCAGAACGGCCGCCAACGACAGCAACTGTTTGCGACCACCCGAAAGCGTGTCAATATCGCGGTGAAGCCAATCTTCCAGCCCAAAGAAATAGCTGGTCTCAGCTACGCGACGGCGCATCTCATCACGTGCTAGCCCCAAGTTTTCCAGGCCAAACGCCATCTCGTGCCACACGGTTTCGCACACGATCTGGTTCTCGGGATCCTGAAACACATAACCCACGCGCTCTGCCGATGCCCGCACGTCCATGTCGGCAACGTTCTCGCCCAGCACGCGCGCATCGCCAGTGCGCTCGCCCGCTGGAGCGATCTCGGGCTTGAGCAGCGACAGCAGCGTCGACTTGCCCGAACCGGTACCGCCAACAAGCAGTGCAAACGCACCTTGGGAAACACGCCAATCAAGCCCCTCGAGCACCGGTGCCTTGACCCCGGGATAGGCAAAACTAAGGCCTCGCACCTCAATCGCTGGCGCGGCCGAGCCATATGCCACACCCGCCGCCGAGCTCCTATCCAACCGAGCCATCAGCCAAACCTCTTCTCATCAATCGCGTGCGACGCGCAAGGCAGCATCATCCAGGCAGCGTACACGACATAGCCCAGCCACGGCGCCGGCACCGATAGTTGCGGGTAAAACGAATACTGCATCGTCGCAGTCCACGCCACTGCCGTCGTGGCCATGCCAAACAGCGCAAGTCCAACCAGCGCGGCAACATCGCCGCGCCCCAGCCGATACCGCGCATACGTCGTACGACGCGTCGCGGCACCCCACCCGCGCGAGCGCATCGCGTCCGCGCGCTCCAGCGAATCTTCCATGCCCCAGCCCATCAACACGCTCGACGCCCGCAGGCGCGATCGTACGGGATCGGTGGGCACGCGGCCCGGCACATCAATCGCATCCTGCACCGCCAGCACCGTACGACCGCGGCGTAAAAACTGCGGGATAAGCCGCATGCACATCGAGATCATAAGCGCGATCACCGGCGCGGCGTTGCCTAACAGTGCGAGCACCTTGTCGTATTCGAGCATCGACGCCGCGGCCTCAAACCACAGCACGCTCGCCACAAACAGCCCGCCCATGCACAGGCCGTATACCATGCTTTCCAGATACACCGCGCGCATGCCAATACGGAACAGCTCCGTCGAGCCCGAGGCGCTAAACAGCGGATTGACCAGCGCGATAATCAAAATCACCGGCAACTGCCAGCGAAGCGCCCCCAACGTGCGCGCAGCACCGCGCGTCGCAAGCCCGTACGCCAGCCCGCCCGCAAGCGACAGCGCGATCAGCACCGGTTGCATCGAGAACATGGTGAGCCCCAGCGTCAGCACTATATAGAGTGCCGGCACAGCCGGATGCGACATCGAGAATGCCGCGACGGGCTCGCCGCCAAACTCCTCTCGTATGTTGTCCACGGGCACCCCCGTCCCCTCGCTCAAACGACAGCTCCGCAGCACCGCCAACGCCGCACGCAAGCAGCGCAAACGCCACGCCGGCGGCGCAAGCCTCAACCGCCGCAAACCAATCGCTACGCGCTCAACATATGCCTGCGGTATCATATTGCGCCGTGTATCGTTTCCAAACACACGTCTCTATAACGTAACAGGAGATCACATGGACGCAACCGCAATTATCCTCGCTGCCGGCGAGGGCACCCGCATGAAGTCGAACCACTGCAAGGTTTCGCACAAGATCCTGGGCAAGCCCATGGTCCAGTGGATCGTCGACGCCACCATCAAGGCCGGCTGCAGCCGCGTCGTGGTCGTCATCGGCAGCCACGCCGACGAGATGCGCGCCCTCATCGACGGTGCCTATGCCAACAGCGCTACCAAGGTCGAGTGCGTCGAGCAGACCGAGCGCCTGGGCACCGGCCACGCCGTGAAGGTCGCGCTCGAGGCCTGCGGCATCGCGCAAGGCCCCGTCGTCGTGCTCAACGGCGATCTGCCGCTCATCACCGCCGACACCGTCGCCAAGTTCGCGCAAACCGTCGCCACCGGCGAGCTCGCCTGCACCGTCATGACCATGACCCCGCCCGACCCCTTCGGCTACGGCCGCATCAAGCTGGGCGCCGACGGCCAGATCGAGCGCATCATCGAGCAGAAGGACTGCACGCCCGAGCAGGCCGCCACGCTGCTGGAGTGCAACGCCGGCTGCTACGCCTTCGACGGCGCGCAGCTCGCCGCCCACATCAACGAGATCGGCAACGACAACGCGCAGTCCGAGTACTATCTGCCCGACATGCTCGAAATCCTCAAGGGTCACGGCCAGGCGGTCTCCATCTTCCACTGCGATGACTACCGCGACGGCCTGGGCGTCAACAGCCGCATCCAGCTCGCGCAGCTCACCGCCATTGCGCGCGACCGCATCAACGAGCACTGGATGGCCGAGGGCGTCACGTTCATCGATCCCACGCAGGCCTGGATCGGCCCCGACGCCGTTATCGGCCGCGACACCGTCGTGTGGCCGCAGACGCATCTGATCGGCCACGTCACCGTGGGCGAGGAATGCCAGCTCGGCCCCAACAGTCGCCTCACCGACACCACCGTCGGCAGCGGCTGCACCATCGATGAGACCATCGCCATCGAGGCCGTCATTGAGAACGGCGTCGACTGCGGCCCGCGCGCCTACCTGCGCCCGGGCACCCACATGCTCGACGGCTCCAAGGCCGGCACACACGTGGAAATCAAGAAGTCCACGATCGGCGAGGGCTCCAAGGTGCCGCACCTGTCCTACATCGGCGACACCACCATGGGCTCCGGCGTCAACGTGGGCGCAGGCTCCATCACCTGCAACTACGACGGCGTGCACAAGCACAAGACCGTCATCGGCAAGGACGCCTTCATCGGTTCCGACACCATGATGGTCGCGCCCGCCCAGATCGGCGACGGCGCGCTCGTGGCCGCCGGCTCCGCCATCACCCAGCCCGCCCCCCTTTGCATTGT
>CABPWH010000068.1 GCA_902461085.1 uncultured Collinsella sp.
TCGTGACCGACCGCCTGGCTCGCTACTACGAGACGGTCACCAAGCACAACCTCAACTACCGTCGTTACTATCACCAGTTCGACTACTAATCGGTGACAAATAAGCTACTGATCAAGAAGCATCCTGCCCGGGCGCATGCGTCCGGGCATTTTTATGCCGAAATTCGCAAGAAAGGGGAATCGAATGAGGCAGTTTATCGTTGCATCCCATGCTCATTTTGCGTCTGGAATCGTCGAGAGCATTGGGCTGCTCTCCGGTGAGCGCGAAAACGTCCATGCGCTGTCTATGTATGTCGACGGAAACGAGGACCTGACCAAGGAGGCCGCAGCGGTTCTCGATGGGTTTGCTGCGGACGACGAGGTTGTCGTGTGCACTGACCTATTCGGCGGCAGCGTCAACAACGAGTTCACCAAGATCGTCCAGACGCGTCCCAACACGCACCTGGTGACCAATATGAACCTGCCGCTCCTTATTCAGCTGCTGTTCGTGCCCGACTCCACCCCAATTGATGAGGCCATTCGCCAGATCGTCGAGGCGGACGACACCAAGGTCAAGTACGTCAACGACCTGCTGGGGCAGGCCGAACTCGATGAGTTTTAATCGCTAGGGAGCACATCATGATTCAGATGATTCGCGTGGACTATCGACTGCTGCACGGCCAGGTTGCCGTTAGCTGGACTTCGGCTCTGGGTGCCGACTGCATCCTGTTGGTAAGCGACACGGTCCTCAATGACAAGCTTCGTCTGCAGGCCCTGTCCCTTGCAAAACCGGAGGGCTGCAAGGTTGTCGTCAAAAACACCGAGGATGCCGTCAAGGCGCTCCAGAGCGGTGTGACCGATAAGTACAAGCTCTTCGTAGTTTGCGAGACGATCCAGCAGGCCGGTGCCGTCGCCAAGGCGATGGGCGTCAAGAAGATCAACCTCGGCAATGTTGCCTTTAGCGAGGATGCCCGCCAGGTCTCGACGAGCGTGTTCCTTACGCCCGAAAACGAGGCATACGTCAAAGAGCTGCTCGGCGAGGGCTACGAGCTGTTCATTCAAATGATTCCGGCAGATGCGAAGACTGACGCCGCGAAGGTCGTCGGTTAGGGGCCATCATGGTTATCAAGACAATCCTGATTTTCCTTATTGCCCTTTTGGGCTATTCCGAGTGGCTGACCGGTACGAGCTACCTCCAGCGCCCGATTGTGCTCGGACCTCTGGTTGGCCTTGTCATGGGCGACATGGTGACCGGCACGATCATGGGCGCCACGATGGAGCTTGCCATGGTCGGCGCCATCTCGGTCGGTGCGTATAACCCGCCCGATACGATTTCCGGCACTATCCTGGGTGTATCTCTTGCCATGCAGGCCGGCGCGGACGCTTCGGCGGCCCTGACCCTGGGCATTCCCATCGCAACGATCGTCCTGGCGCTCGATACTGCCCTGGGCCAGCCGGTGATGCTGCTGCTGGTGCACCGTATCGACAAAAACGTCGAGGACGGAGACACCAAGGCCATCACGCGCAACATGCTCATCGCCGGTTACGCGCAGAGCTGGTGCGGCCTGCTGATTATTCCCCTGGCATTCTTCTTTGGTGCCGATGCTGTTGCCAGCCTGCTCAACATCATCCCCGATTTCGTTCAGACCGGCATGGATGTCGCCGCCGCCTTCTTGCCCGCACTCGGCTTTGCGATGCTGGCGCAGATGATTATGAACAAAACGGTGGCTCCGTTCTTCTTCGCTGGCTTCTTCCTCGTCGCCTACTTTGGCATTAGCACGACGGGCGTGGCGATCTTTGCCGCGATCATCGTCGTCGCGATGACGGTTTTGGGTGATAAGAAAAAAGCGGAGCAGCCCGCAGTGGCAACCGAGGATCCTGCGATTGGGAGTGGGTTCGATGAGTTTTAAGTTTGAGTCTTCTTACGACGGGCTGATTTCCCGCGCAGACCTTAAGAAGCTGTTCTGGCGCTCGATTCCCTATGAGCATTCCTGGAACTACGAGCGTATGGGCCATATTGGCTTTATGTGGGCCCTTATGCCGATCCTTCGAAAGCTGTATCCGCAGGATGCGGACTTTAAGGCCGCCCTTAAGCGCCATATGGAGCTCTATAACGTCACGCCGTACATCTCGACGCTCCCCATGTCCATCGCCGCTGCAATGGAAGAGGTCAACGCTACTGACGATAGCTTTGACACGAGCGCGATCTCAAATGTCAAGCTTGCTTTGATGGGACCGCTGTCCGGCGTGGGCGATGCCTTCTACTGGGGCACGCTGCGAATTTTGGCAACGGGTGTCGGCACGTCGCTGGCGCTGCAGGGCTCTATTCTTGGCCCGATTTTGTTCCTGCTCGTGTTCAACGTCCCCCACTACATCATCCGTTACCTGCTGACGTTTGTGGGATATCGCTTTGGCTCGGACATGATCAGCAAGGTCCAGGAATCGGGCATTATGGACACGATCGTCAAGATGGCCTCTATCATGGGCGCCATGGTGATCGGCGCTATGACCATGGAGATGGTCACCGTGGACATTCCGCTCATGGTCGGTGCGGCCGATCAGGTGACAACAGACGCTGGCCGAGCTGCTCAACGGAATCTTCCCGGGCTTTGTCACGATGGGGCTGTTTGGAATCGTCTATCTCATGCTCAAGAAGAAGATGAATCCGCTGCTTATCATGCTCGTGATCCTGCTCGTGAGTATCGCTGGCGCGTTCTTTGGAGTGCTTGGTGTCCAGTAGAGTATCCGTCATAATGAGAACAATGTAAGAGGGGGCGTCGCGCACACTGTGCTGCGGCGCCCTTTTGCCGAAAGGTGGACAAGATGGAGTATCCGCAGCTTGCCGTCATGAATATCAGCCATCGTTATTTTGACCTTGAGGAATTCTTTTCCTCGGCAGCGGCCTCGGGCTACACGTGTTGCGAGCTTTGGACCGGGGCGATGCATCTGTATGTCGATTGCCATGGATACGATTCGCTCGAGCAGGTGCGGGAGCTGTCGCAGCAGTATGGGGTTCGGATTGTGGGGCTTTGTCCCGAACAGAACAACCCCAAGCCGTGGAATATCGCGGCGCGCGGGAATGAGGCGCGCGCCCGCACGCTCGCGTACTTTAAGAACGTTGTGGATATCGCGGCGGAACTTGGAGCCGAGCAGGTCATGGTCTCGAGCGGCTGGGCATTTTTGAACGAGCCGATTGAGGACGCGTGGGGTCGAAGTGCCTCGATGCTGCGTGCGATTGCCGAGCATGCGGGAGAGCGCGGCGTGCGACTGGTGCTTGAGGCCCTACAGCCGATTGAGTCGATGATCGTGAACTCGGCGGCCGACACGAAGCGCATGATCGAGGCGGTTGATCATCCGGCACTTAAGGCGTGTCTGGATTTGGGCGCTATGGCGGTGGCGGGGGATACCATCGACGATTATTTTAATCTGCTTGGCGATGATGTCGCCCACGTGCATTTTGTCGATGTTGCGGCAGACGGCACGACGCATCTTGCCTGGGGTGACGGCGACCGCGATATGCGCGCCGACCTGGATAGGCTGGTGGCGCGCGGCTATCGCGGAGTTGTTTCGGCCGAGACCTATGACTGGCGCTATTTTGCCGACCCCGCAGCTGCCGATGCGCAGGTAATGGCAGAGTATCGTCGTGCGATTGGCGCCTAGGTGGGGTTGGGTTGCGGCAACCTATCCTATGTTTCCAAATGAATACGGTGTGAGCGGCTACGACGGATTTTCCCCGCAAGCACTCTAGTATGCTAAAGTACCCAGAAGACCGGCGGAGCTATGCCGGTCTTCTGTTCTATATGAAACACAGCATGAGGAGGCTCACCAGATGACGGCCACACCGTGGGGATTCCGGGACATATTGCCCGAGGAGGCTCAGGCGCGCGAGGAGATTGCACTGACGGTGAAGGGCTGCTTCAGGGAGCATCATTACCTGCCGGTCGAGACGCCGCTGCTCGAGGACAAGGGGTCGCTTGAGGAGGGCGGTCGCATTGCGGACACGCCGTTTAAGCTCTTTGATGACGACGGTCGCCTGCTGGTGGTCCGTCCCGACAACACGCTGCCGATCGTTCGTCTGGTTTCGACTCGCATGCGCGCGGCCGATCTGCCGCTGCGCCTGCGCTATGAGGCGCCGGTGGTTCGCGAGTGTCAGCGCAATGCCGGTGGCTCGCGTCAGTTTACGCAACTGGGTTTTGAGCTCATCGGCGCGGGCGACACCGCGGGCGATGTCGAGATTGTCTCACTGGTCGCCGAGGCCGTGCGCAAGCTGGCACTTCCCGGTGCGCGCATTATCGCGGGCAGTGTGCGTCCGTTTAAGGAACTGCTTGCGGCGTGTGAAGATCGCGAGCTGGCTGCCGAGGTATTGCGTTGTGTGCACGCCAACGACTTCGTGGGCCTCGATGCCCGCGTGGCGAAAAGCACCGAGCCCGAGGCCGTCAAGGCCGCCATTAGCGAGCTGCCGCGCCTGCACGGTGGTGCCGAGGTGCTCGACCGCGTCGACGCGCTGCTGGCGGCGGCGGGCATTGTTGCGCCGCTCACGCGCGAGCTGCGTGCCCTGGTCGAGGGCCTGGCTCCCGAGGACGCCCAGGTGCTGTCCTTCGACTTCTCCATCATGAACTCTTTCGATTACTACACGGGTCTGGTCTTTAAGGCCTATGCCGGCGGCCTGCCCGATCCGGTGGGCTCGGGCGGTCGCTACGACTCCATCTTTACCGGCGCGTTCGGCGACGGCGTCGAGGTGCCGGCGGCGGGCTTCGCCTTTTCGCTCGAGCGCCTGGAGGCCGCGCGCACCTCGGCCGAGGATGCCGCTTCCGATGGTGACCATGCCGTGGGCCGTGGCGCCGAGGGTCCGCTGTGCATTGCCGTGCCCAAGGGCTCGCTTAAGGCCGACACGCTCGACGTGCTCGAGGCCGCGGGCCTGGACGTCTCCGAGCTGCGCGACCCCGGTCGTCACCTGATTGTGCGCGGCCGCGACACGCGTGCCGGCGAGGGCGCGGTCGGAGATATCGAGTTTGTCATTGTGCGCCCCAGCGACGCGCCTGCCTTTGTGGGCTGCGGCGGCGCCGACTGCGGCATCTGCGGCTGGGACTCGCTTATCGAGGCAGACCTCAACCTACTGCAGCTGGTCGATCTGGGCTACGGCCTGTGCACTTTCATTGAGGCGGAGCCCGCATGGCGCGCCGGTCAGGCCGAGCGCAACTACGTCCGTCGCGGGTCGCTTCGCGTGGCCACCAAATACCCGCGCATCGCGAGCGCCTGGTATGCCGAGCGCGGCGTGAATGCCGACATCGTTTCGCTGCACGGCAATATTGAGCTGGGCCCCATCGTCGGCATGACCGACCGCATCGTGGACATTACCGCCACGGGTGCCACGTTGCGCGACAACGACCTGGTCATCACCGGCCGCATTATGGACTGCACGGCCCGCTTCTTCGTCAACCCAGGTGCCGCGCGCTTGGATCCGCGCGTTCGCAACTTGGCCGATCGCTTGGCAGCTGCTGTTAAGGACAAGCATTTTGAGCCCGTCGCGGGCTCGGCACAATAGCGCGAGCACGCACGGGCACCCCCATATCCGGGCTGCGGACCGATTGGCGCCGCTGCCCGGCACCTCGTTTTTCAAACGCAACCTCGACCGATAGGGGATACCGATATGAAGACTATCAAGCTTGCTCCCGGTGAGCGTCTCGTTACCAATCAGCTCAATCGCAAGGGCGTGCTGCCGCAAAACATCGTCGACGCCGCCCGCGATATCGTGGCAAACGTGCGCGCCAACGGCGATGCCGCGGTGCGCGATTACTGTCAGCGTTTTGACGGTGTTGAGCTGCAGAGTTTTCGCCTGCCGCAGGAGCAGATCGATGCCGCGCTCGAAGGCCTCGATCCGGCCTTTGTCGCGGCGCTCGAAAAGGCTGCACGCCAGATTCGCGAGTTCCACCAGCGTGAGGTCGAGCAGAGCTGGTTTACCACGCGCCCGGACGGCACGATGCTCGGCGTTAAGGTGACCCCGCTTGCTGCGGCCGGCATCTATGTGCCGGGCGGCCGCGCGCAGTATCCCTCCACGGTGCTCATGAACGCCATTCCCGCCAAGGTTGCCGGCGTCAAGCGCGTGGTCATGGTGACCCCGCCGCAAAGGGACGGCCTGATCAGCCCCTACACGCTCGCTGCGGCAAAGCTCGGCGGTGTGGACGAGATCTATATGGTGGGCGGCGCCCAGGCCGTGGCCGCACTGGCGTACGGTACCGAGACCATTCCGCGCGTCGACAAGATCACCGGCCCGGGCAACGCCTTTGTCGCCGCGGCCAAGCAGATTGTCTCGGGCGACGTGGGTATCGACATGGTCGCCGGCCCCTCCGAGGTCTGCGTGCTGGCTGACGCCACGGCCAAGCCCATGGTGGTCGCGGCCGACTTGATGGCCCAGGCCGAGCACGATCCGCTGGCAGCCTGCTATCTGGTGACCTGCGACGAGCGGTTTGCGCGTGAGGTCGAGGCGGGTATCGATATTCTGGTAGCGCAGTCGCCACGCGCCGAGATCACGCGCGCTTCGCTCGACAATGAGGGCACCATCGTGGTGGCCGCCGACATGGCTGCCGCCGTCGAAGCGGTGAACACCGTGGCGCCCGAGCACCTGGAGCTGCACTGCAAGGACGCGATGGGCCTGCTCGGCGGCATTCGCAACGCCGGCGCCATCTTTGTGGGCGCTTGGAGCTCCGAGCCGCTCGGCGATTACGTTGCCGGCCCCAATCACACGCTGCCGACCGGCGGCACGGCCAAGTTCTCCAACCCGCTTTCGGTGGAGGAGTTCGTCAAGCGCTCAAGTGTCATTTGCTATACGCCCGAGGGCCTGCTCTCCGATGCTCCCGCTACGCAGCGTTTGGCCGAGGCCGAGGGCCTGTGGGCACACGCGCTTTCCGCCGCACTGCGTCGCCGTGTGCTGGAGCAGGGCGAGGATGCCGTGAGCGCCGAGTCTCTGGCCGCGGCCGACCTGACCAAGGTCGCCTGGCCGGGCGACGCCGTGGCGACGGTTGCCGAGGGCGTGGACCTGGCGGCTGCAAGCGCGAATGGTGCTGACGCGGTCGTCGAGGAGGCCTAAAATGGCTGAACTCACGCCCCGCATGAAGGAGCTCGTCCAGCCCTACCTGGCCGGTATTGAGCCCTACGATCCCAACTTTACGCCCACGCGCATCAACCTTTCGGCCAACGAGAACACCTATCCCGTGCCGGCCGGCGTGCGCGAAGCGGTCGACGCCGCCCTGGCTGCTACGCCGCTCAACCGCTATCCCGATCCCATGTCGAACGACCTGCGCGACGAGCTTGCTGCCTGGCATGGTGTGACGCGCGAGAACATCTGCGTGGGAAACGGCGGCGACGAGCTGCTCTATAACTATCTGCTGGCGTTTGGCGGCGCGGGGCGGACCCTGCTCAACTGCCCGCCGTGCTTTAGCGAGTACGCGTTCTTTGCGTCGCTCTGCCAGACCGAGGTGCGCGACGTGTGGCGCGACCCGGCGACCTTTGAGCTCGACCAAGCTGCTGTGCTCGCGGCCGCGCCCGAGTGCAACCTGGCAATCGTGACCTCGCCCAACAATCCAACGGGTGATGTGGCTCCGCTCGACTTTGTCGCGGCCCTGTGCGATGCGTGCCCCGGCATGGTCATGGTCGACGAGGCCTACGTTGAGTTTGCCGACGATTCGTTTGGCGTGGCTACCACGGCGCAAGGCCTTATCGCCGAGCATCCCAACCTGGTGATTCTGCATACGCTGTCCAAGGCGTTTGGCGCCGCCGGCACGCGTCTGGGTTACGTGGTCGCGCCGCCCGAGGTCATCGACGTGTTCGCGGCGATTCGCCAGATCTATTCGGTCAACGTGCTGAGCCAGGCGGCGGCGCTTGCCTGTGTGCGTGCCCGGGATGCGTACGCGCCCGTGGTGGCGCAGGTCGCATCCGAGCGCGAGCGCGAGCTGTGCGCCCTGCGCGCGATGGCTGCCGATGGTCTGCCCGTGGAGGCATGGCCGAGCGCGGCGAACTTTGTGCTCGTGCGCACGCCGCATGCCACGCGCGTGCGCGAGCGTCTGCGCGATGAGTATTCGATTTTGGTGCGCGACTTTAGCTATGCGCCGGGGCTTGCGGACTGTCTGCGCATTACCGTGGGTACCCCGCAGGAAAATGATGAGGTGCTGGCTGCGTTTGCCGCGCTGGTGAAGGAGGAGATGTAGATGGGCCGCTATGCCGAGGTAACCCGTAAGACGGGGGAGACCGATATTGTCGTCAAGCTCGACCTGGATGGAACCGGTACGTGCGATATCTCGACCGGCGTGCCGTTTTTCGACCACATGCTCAACGCTTTTGGCCGCCATGGTCTGTTTGATTTGACGGTGCGCGCGGTGGGCGACGTGGAAGTCGACGCGCACCACACCGTTGAAGATACGGGCATCGTGTTGGGTGAGGCGTTTTGCCAAGCGCTGGGCGACAAGGCAGGCATCACGCGCTTTGCCGACGCGGCGATCGCCATGGACGAGACGCTCGTGATGGCTGCTGTTGACATCTCGGGCCGCGGGCAGGCCTACTGCGAGCTGCCCGTGCCGACTGAGCGCGTGGGCAGCTTCGATACCGAGTTGGCCGTCGAGTTCTTCTACGCCTTTGCGCGCGACGCCAAGCTCACGCTGCACGTGCGCGAGCTGGCGGGCGGCAACTCGCATCACATTATCGAGGCTGCCTTTAAGGCTGTGGGCCGCACGATGCGTCACGCCTGCGAGCTCGATCCCCGCGTGCAGGGCATCCCCAGCACCAAGGGCTCACTGTAACCGTCACAAGGGTAAAACCACCACAAAGGTGCCTGTCCCCTTTGTGGTGGTTTTGGATGATGAGAAGTGGAGGGGTCGCGTGGGCGAACCGAAGATCGTGGTGGTCGACTACCACAAGGGCAACTTGTCGAGCGTTGTGCGCGGGCTTGCGCGCGCCGGTGCCGTCGCCTGCACGTCGGACGACCCGGAGCAGATCCGTAACGCCGACGGCCTGGTCATCCCAGGCGTGGGTGCGTTCTACGACGCGATTGCCTTTATGCGCGAGAGCGGCGAGGCGGACGCGGTGCTCGACGCCGTTGCCGCTGGAACTCCGCTGCTCGGCATCTGCCTGGGCCTTCAGCTGTTTTTTGAGCGCGGCGACGAGGGCGTGCCGGCGGACGAGGGTGCGGACGCGGACGACGATGCCTCCGAGCAGGCCGGCGGCCCCCGGGTCGATGGCCTGGGCATCATGCGCGGCTCGTGCACGCGCCTGGAGTCGAGCCGACTGAAGGTGCCGCACGTGGGTTGGGACCAGGTGCACATGACGCCCGCCGGTGCGGCCGATCCGCTGCTCGCCGGTTTTGCCGAGGGCGCCAATATGTACTTCACCCACAGCTACGCGGTGGCAGACGACGCTGATGCCGCCGATGTGCTGGCGCGCACGCACTATACGCGGAGCTTCCCGTGCATCGTGCGCCACGGCAACGTGTGGGGCTGCCAATTCCATCCCGAGAAATCCTCTGCGCTGGGTCAGCGCATTCTTAAGAACTTCGTGAGCATCGTCGAGGGGGCCGGCCGATGATTCTGTTTCCCGCAATCGATTTGATCGGCGGCAAGGTCGTGCGCTTGGAGCGCGGCGACCGGAGCCGCTGCAAGGTATACTCCGACGACCCCGTGGCTGTTGCCCGCTCCTTTG
>CABPWH010000069.1 GCA_902461085.1 uncultured Collinsella sp.
AAGACCGTTCCCCCATCAAGGGGGGCGGCGATGCCGGAAGCCGTGCCAGGCTGAGCCTTGATCATAACCAGATTATCGGTGCGCAGAACGCCCGTTACGAGCTCGGAAACCATACGCTGCAGGTGCAGGTCCTCTGCCAGAACATAGATGCCCTCAGGGAGCTTACGCAGCCCCATGTCGGCAATATCGCGAGAGACAGTCGCCTGCGTGCAATCAAAGCCCATAGCGCGGAGCTCATCGACCAGCACGCGCTGCGTGCGGACGTCCTTATTGCGCACAATATCTCTAATGGCATCCTGGCGCCCATTGCGTTTTTTAGCCATACAAACCCTCTCTCCAAAAGATGGCGGAGACAATCAATCAGTGATTGAATAGTTTAACGCTATTTGAAGGCTTTTGTGTATAAGAACGCATTTCGAAACAATTCTATGCAAATTTGTTTCGAGATGAGCCGTTTAGGCGGTTTTTGCGCCCGTCCGGTTAAGAAAAGCTGCCAGATGCGTACACATCACGCAGCGCGCGGGCTTGGCGCTGGCGATCGGCCCAAACAACAGACCGAGCCCCCGATGGTTATCCTTGAGCGCGGCGACCATCTGACGGGTTCGAGGCGCCTCGAGCATATCACGCATACGGGCGGAACGCTCGATTGACGACACCCCATGCGGGCTCAGACACAAATTCTCGATGCAGGCGACCAGTCCGGCAAAGTAGAACTTTTGGCTTGCCAGCTTGAGCCGACCACCGCTATCTGCTTCCGAGAGTGAGTCCGCAAGCTCGTCGAGCGCCCGGGTGTCATCGGATACCTTGGCATACATGGTGGGATCAAAGGCATCTGTAAGCTTAGGTGCCGCCGCGTGGAAACAAGCGTCGCCGCATCCGGAGACGCGCTGCGCCCGCGAGAGCGAGCACGCCATAAACCCAACTGTGCGAAACGCCTTGTCGTACAAAAGGCATGCCTCAAACAGCGGACGGCTATACATCACGCCAGAGGTCTGAACGACTAGGCCGCCTAAAATCAACTGGGACAGCCCGGTCACCATCGAAGATTTGCTATCAATGGAAATATGAGCAGCATCCAAGACGCGCGAATGGCGCTCTCGATGTGCATCATAGCGGTCGAGCGACACCGTGGGGAGCACTATGTCTGCCGCAGTATCGCACGCGATATCGACCATCTTGGAAAGAGACTGCGGAGCAAACCACTCATCGGCGTTCATGGCGATGATTTGAGAGCCGCGCGAAGCAGCAAAACCGGCACGAAGACAAGCGCCGCGCTTCGCGTCCTCGACGTCAATCAAATCAATATGGATGTCCCTGTCGGCGGCAACTTGAAGCGAATGGCGCACACCAGGCGCAGCATCGCGGCAGACAACGACAATCTGCAAATCGTAGAGGTCTTGGTTCTGGATACTCTCGAGCGCACGCATCGCATAGCTGGGCGAACCTTCTACCACAAGGATCACCGAAAGTCGCGGATGCGAGCCACGTCGAACCAAGTTATCCGTCCTCTCGACAGCAATAAATCAAACCGTGGTTCATGGTACACCCCGGCAATAAAAGCAATGAGACACCAGTTGTATTGCACGTCAAGAACAGATGTTGCACACGCGCAGCCCACAGATGACAGGTGTCGACGCACGACGCGTCGAGCCCTCCCCTAGTCGAGCACGACAAGCTCGGCGGGATCGTAATCCACGCCCATAAACGTAAGGCCGCAGGCAGGAGCCGTGGGGCCCGCAGCGGTACGGTCGCAAGCATCGATGACCTCGCGCATCCACTCGGGTTCACGGCGATGCATGCCAATCTCGACAAGCGTGCCCACGATCGTGCGGACCATCGAATGCAGAAACGCATTGCCCTCGATGGTAAACGTCAGGATGTCCTCGCCAAACGCAACCTCATGGCCAAACTCGGCACGCATCACGCAGCGATGCGTGGGCTTGCCAACGGCCGAGGCAACCTTGCAAAAGCTCTTAAAGTCCTGCTCACCCAAAAGCGCGGGACAGGCCGCAGACATGGCCTCGACGTCCAAGGGATAGCGATGCCACCACACGGCACCCCGTGAGAGCACGGGACGCGCGTCGCGATCGGCAATACGGTACGTATATGTACGTGAACGCGCATCAAAGCGTGCAGAAAAGCCTTTACGGGCCTTGTAGACCTCGTTTATGGCGATATCTTTGGGTAGCAGGGCATCCATAGCCCGCAGCCACCTACGGCGCGTACAAGCGAGCTCAGCGTCCGTTACGGGCACGCTGATGTACTGAGCCACGGCATGTACGCCGGCATCGGTACGCCCCGCGCACGTCAGGACAATCGGACGGCGCAGGAGCGTCTCGATAGCGCGGCGCAGCTCGCCCGCAACCGTCGTCTGACCGGGCTGCTCGGCAAAGCCGCTGTAGGACGAGCCATCGTAGGCCACGCGGAAAACGAGCGTGGCATCGAGCTCGGGAATCGAATTGAAATCAGACGGCGCGGTCATGGACGCTCCCAACAAACAGGCAATGGCATTTCGACAAAAAAAGAGGGGTACGCGAACGTACCCCTCGAATATAGCCTATGCAGACGGATTGTCTACTCAGCGGTCTCCTCAGCAGGAGCCTCCTCGGCAGCCTCGACCTTCTTGGGAGCAGCGGCCTTCTTGGGGGCCGGAGCAGCCTTCTTGGCCTTAGGCGTGCAAGGCTCGGTGACGAGCTCCATGATAACGATGGGAGCGTTGTCGCCCTTGCGGTTACCGAGCTTCATGATGCGGGTGTAACCGCCATTGCGGTCCTGCCACATGCCCTGAGCAGCCTTGTCGAAGATCTCGGCAACGAGCTGCTTATCGCCGAGCTTGGCGATAGCCAGACGACGAGAGTGCAGGTCGCCCTTCTTGGCCCAGGTGATGATCGGATCGACGACCGAACGCAGCGCCTTAGCGCGGGTCTCGGTGGTCTTGATGCGGTCGTTCTCGAAGAGGGCCTTAGCAAGGCTCTTCTTCATGGCCTTGGTGTGGCTCGCATCGGTGCCGAGCTTCAGGCCCTTCTTAACGTTGTGACGCATGGTCTAGTTTCTCCTCAAATATGCGAAGCATTAAGCCTTCAGGCTCAGGCCCATGGACTCAAGCTTGTCCTTCACTTCCTCGATCGACTTAACACCGAAGTTACGGATGTTGAGCAGATCGTTCTCCGAGAACTCAACGAGCTGACGGACCGAGTGAATGCTGGCGCGCTTAAGGCAGTTGTAGGAACGGACGGAAAGGTCCAGATCCTCGATCTGCTTGTCCAGCTCGGCGTTGTCGTTGGTGACCTCGGGAGCGAAGATCGAAGCCTCCTCCTCGACCTCGGGGGTCTCGGCAAGGTTCATAAAGGCGGCCATATGCTGGTTGATGATATTGGCAGCCTGGACCACGGCGTCGCGCGGGGCGATGGAGCCGTTGGTCTCGATCTCGAGGACAAGGCGGTCGTAGTCGGTGTGCTGACCGACACGGCAAGCCTCAACGAGCTTGGCGCAACGGGAAACCGGCGAGTACAGCGAGTCGACGTGGATCACACCGATGGGATCGTTGTCGCGCTTGTTGGCCTCGCCAGAAACATAGCCGCGGCCATAGCCGATGCGCATGCTCATGGTGAGATGGCCACCCTCGGTGAGCGTTGCGATGTGCTGCTCGGGGTTGACCAGCTCAAACTCGGACGGAATAAAGAAGTCCGCACCGGTGACCTCGCAGGGGCCGTCAACCGAGATGGTGGCGGTCGCCTCGTCGGTCGTGCCGAGAGCCCTGAAGACAAGACCCTTGACATTCAGGACGATGTCGGTGACATCCTCGACCATGTTAGGGATGGTCATGAACTCGTGCTGCGCGCCATCGATCTGAATAGCCTCGACGGCGGCACCCTCGAGCGAGGACAGAAGAACGCGACGAAGGGAGTTACCCAGCGTATCGCCGTAGCCACGCTCGAGCGGCTCGACGGAGACACGAGCAGACGTCTCGTTGATCTCTTCGACCTGAACCTGAGGCCTAATGAATTCTGACATGTATTACCTCCAGCCTCAGCAGCCCGGATGGACTACTTAGAGTAGAGCTCGACGATGAGCTGCTCGTTGATATCACCGCTGATCTGCTCACGCGTCGGCAGAGCGAGCACGTTACCAGACAGCTTCTCGATATCGACCTCGAGCCAGCCAGGGACCTCAAAGCGCTCGGAGGAAATCAGGGCCTCCTTGATGGGGAGGAGGTCACGGAACTTCTCGCCGACAGCGACGACGTCGCCGGCCTTGACGCGGTAGGACGGGATGTCCACGCGCTTGCCGTTCACGGTGAAGTGACCGTGACGGACGGACTGACGAGCCTCTTTGCGGGTGCGGGCGAAGCCAAGACGGAAGACAACGTTGTCGAGGCGAGACTCAAGGATGATCATGAGGTTCTCACCGGTGACGCCGTTCATCTTACGGGCCTTGTTGAAGTAGCCGTGGAACTGCTTCTCCAGAACGCCATAGATGAACTTGACCTTCTGCTTCTCGCGCAGCTGCATGCCGTACTCAGATTCCTTGCGACGGCGCTTGGGCTGACGGATAGATTCCTTCTTGCTGCTGTAACCGAGCTCAGCGGGATCGATCCCGAGCTGACGGCAGCGCTTAAGAACAGGAGTCCTGTCGATTGCCATATTGATACGATCCTTTCAGTTACACGCGGCGACGCTTCTTGGGGCGGCAGCCGTTGTGCGGAATGGGGGTCTTGTCCTGGATGCTCGAGACCTCGAGGCCAGCAGCCTGGAGGGAGCGGATGGCGGTCTCACGACCGGAGCCGGGGCCCTTGACGAAGACGGAAACCTTCTTCATACCGTGCTCCATGGCCTGCTTGGCAGCAGCCTCGGCAGCCATCTGGGCAGCGAACGGCGTGGACTTACGGGAGCCCTTGAAGCCCACCTGGCCAGCCGACTTCCAGGAAATGACGTTGCCCTGGGGATCGGTGATCGAAACGATCGTGTTGTTGAACGTAGAACGAATGTGAGCCTGGCCCACGGAAATGTTCTTACGGTCCGCGCGCTTCAGACGGGCAGCGCGAACGTTCTTCTTAGCAGTAGCCATCTATCTAGCGCTCCTTATTTCTTCTTCTTAGCACCGATCTGACGCTTCGGGCCCTTGCGGGTACGAGCGTTAGTGTGGGTGCGCTGGCCGCGGACCGGGAGGCCCTTGCGGTGACGAAGGCCGCGGTTGCAGCCGATGTCCATAAGGCGCTTGACGTTCTGATTGCGCTCACGGCGGAGGTCGCCCTCAACCATGATCTGGTTCTTGTCGATATAATCGCGGATGGCGTTAACCTCATCCTCGGTGAGGTCCTTAACGCGCGTATCCACGTTAACGTTGCACTCGACGCAAATCTTCGTCGCAGTGGTGCGGCCGATGCCGTAAATGTAGGTCAGACCGATCTCAACGCGCTTCTCACGCGGGAGGTCGACACCATTAATACGGGCCAACGTAGTCTCCTCTCTTAACCCTGACGCTGCTTATGACGGGGGTTCTCGCAAATGACGAGGACCTTGCCATGGCGCCTAATGATTTTGCACTTATCGCACATCTTCTTGACCGAAGGACGTACCTTCATCGTTCTTCCTTTCGGTAGCGCTCAAACTACTTCCCTACTATCTACTCGCCCAGCCGCAGGCGTTTAAAACTATGGCTGGTCTTCACACACAATCCGACCGTAGGTTGAGCTAAGCCTGCAGTCGGAAATGGAGTGCGTGTATGCGTGCCGCTATTTGTAGCGATAGGTGATGCGGCCGCGGGTCAGGTCGTACGGGGAAAGCTCCACGACAACCCTGTCACCGGGGAGAATACGGATGTAATTCATTCGGATCTTGCCAGAAATGTTACACAGAACCGAATGACCGTTCTCGAGCTCGACCTTAAACATGGCGTTGGGCAACGGTTCCTTTACCGTACCCTCGAGCTCAATTGCGTCTTCCTTCTTCACAAGCAATCATCTTTCTCTAGAAAACGACAGCGATTGAGTATTCTACAACACGTATGTACGCATCGTAATAACTTCGTAATGGCTCCACAACTAAGTGGAACTTGTTACATTTCTCCGCCTTGGAGCGAACACCAAGCACCTTGGGCATCCGTGGTGAGAATCACCGGACCATCATTGGTAATGGCGACGGTGTTCTCGTAGTGCGCGGCGGGCAGGTGGTCGTTGGTCGTAACAATCCAACCGTCGGAGCCCGTGCTCACATGGTTGGAACCCATCGTAACCATCGGCTCGATGGCAATGACCATGCCGGCCTGGAGGCGAACGCCCCTCCCCTTCTTTCCATAGTTAGGAACATTGGGGTCCTCGTGCATCACGCGGCCAATGCCATGGCCCACATAATCACGAAGCACGCCGTAACCGTGAGACTCGGCGAGGGACTGAACGGCATAACCGACGTCCCCGATATGGTTACCGGGAACAGCCTGCTCGATGGCAGCCTTAAGGCAATCACGCGTGACCTCGCACAAAGCCTTGGCTTCGGGCGTGGGGGTACCGACGAAAAACGTCCAAGCGTTATCGCCGACCCAACCGTCGACAACGGCTCCCGTATCGATGGAGATGATATCGCCATCGCGCAAGATCATGTCGGGATTGGGAATACCGTGAACCACGGCATCGTTGATCGATGCGCATATGGTCCCCGGGAACCCGCCGTAGCCCTTAAAGGCCGGGGTGCCGCCATGCATGCGGATAATCTGCTCCGCGAGCTGATCGAGCTCAAAGGTGGAAACACCGGGACGCACCATGGCTCCAACGTGGCGGAGCGCCATCTTAGATAGCGCTCCTGCCTTCTTCATCTGCTCGATTTGCGTTGCAGACTTAATCTTGATCATAGACCGAGAGCCTCTTTGACATCCCCGTACACGGTCTCACGAGCCTGGTCACCGTTGACCGACTTGAGCAGACCCTGGCCACGATAGTAGTCGACGAGCGGGCTCGTGGACTTCTCGTAGACGTCGAGACGGTTCTTGATGGTCTCGGGCTTGTCGTCGTCGCGCTGATACATCTCGCCGCCACACTTGGGGCAGGTAGCATCGGCAGCGGTGCCGGTGTAACCGCATGCGCGGCAGGTACGACGCGAAGACAGACGATCGATAATGACCTCGGGGGCCACATCGACCAGAAGGGCACAGTCGATCTCGCGACCCATGGCGGAGAGCTCGGAATCGAGCGTCACAGCCTGGGCGGTGTTGCGCGGGAAACCGTCGAGGATGAAGCCCTGCTGGGCGTCATCGGCGGCAAGGCGCTCCTTGACAAGGTCGATTACGAGCTGGTCGGGAACGAGCTCGCCAGCGTCCATGTACTTCTTAGCCTGAATACCAAGCTCGGTGCCACCCTTGACGGCAGCACGCAGCAGGTCGCCCGTGGAAATGTGGGCGACGCCAAACTCGGCGACGAGCTCCTGTGCGACGGTGCCCTTACCGGCACCCGGAGCTCCGAGCAATACGAGGTTCATGAGCAATCCTCCTCTAGCCTATTTAAAGAATCCATCGTAATCATACATCTTGATCTGGCCTTCGAGCTTATCGACCGTGTCGAGCACGACGCCGACCATGATGAGGATGGACGTGCCGCCAAATGCCTGAATCAGCTGGTTACCCGTGAAGGAGAAGATGATCGAAGGCACGATGGCGATGAGCGCCAAAAAGACAGCGCTGGGAAGCGTGATCTTGTTGAGCGCGTTCTTGATGTAGGCCGCGGTAGCCCTACCCGGACGCACGCCCGGAATAAAGCCGCCCTGCTTCTTAAGGTTGTCGGCCGTGTCATCGGGGTTGAACACCATGGAGGTGTAGAAGTACGCGAAGAACACGATGAGGACAACGTTAAGCACCCAGTTGAGCCAGCCGCGCGAAAGCGCAGAGGCAACTGCCTGAATCCAGCCGATGCCGGGGAAGAACACGGCAATCTGAGCCGGGAAGTACAGCAGCGCCGAAGCGAAGATGATCGGCACGACACCCGCGGTGTTGACCTTGATGGGCAGGTAGGTGGTCTGGCCACCCATCATGCGACGGCCCACGACGCGCTTAGCGTAGGAGACCGGGATGCGGCGCTGGCCGCGCTCAAGGAAAACAATCAGCGGGATAACCAGCAGGATGATGGCGCAGATGATCACCATGGTGATGATGCCACCGGCATTGCCCTCGGTGCTGGAGAAGATAGCCTGCGGCAGACCGGCCATGATGTTCGCGAAGATGATCAGCGACATGCCATTGCCGATACCGCGCTGGGTGATGAGCTCACCAATCCACATGATCAGCATGGCGCCCGCGGTGAGTGTACCGACGATCATGAGGTCGAAGATGATCTCGGGAGCGCCGGCGCCATTGAAGCTGATGCCGAAGCTCTTAAAGAGGAAGAGGTAACCCACGGAGTTGAGGATTGCCAGAGCCAGGGTGAGGTAACGCGAATACTGCGTAATCTTGGTCTGACCGACCTCGCCCTCGCGGGCAAGCTCATGCAGGGAAGGCACGACGGCCTGGAGCATCTGGAGGATGATCGAGCTGGTGATGTAAGGCATGATGCCCAGCGAAAACACCGACACATAGCTCAACGCGCCGCCAGAGAAAAGATTCAGGAGGGCCATAGCACCTGCGGCGACCGAATTGTTATCGGTCGAGAAAAGGCCCAGCATCCCCTGGAAGGGAATGCCGGGCACAGGAACGTGCGCACCAATGCGGTACACGACGAGCATAGCTATGGTAAAAAGAATCTTTTCGCGCAATTCTTTGATGCGGAAAGCATTCTTAAGACCATTTAGCACGGCAGCTCGACCTTTCCGCCGGCGGCCTCGATCTTGGCCTGCGCAGAAGCGCTGACCTTGTCGACCTTGACCGTGAACTTCTTGGTGAGCTCACCATTGCCGAGCACCTTGACGGGCTCGAACTCGCTCTTGGTGATGCGAGCGGCCTTAAGAGCGGCACCGTCGATCACAGCGCCGTCCTCGAACTTACGCTCGAGACGCTCAACGTTAACAGCGGTGTACTCGATACGACGGGGGTTGCGGAAGCCCGGAAGCTTGGGCAGGCGCATAGCCAGCGGAGTCTGGCCACCCTCGAAGCCGGCACCCTTGGTGCCGCCAGAGCGGGAACCCTGGCCCTTCTGGCCGCGGCCAGAAGTGGTGCCGTGACCCGAAGAATTGCCACGGCCGACGCGCTTGCGGTTCTTGGTGGAACCGGGCGCGGGAGTAAGATCGTGAAGCTGCATTTACTACTCCTCTACAATCTCGACAAGGTGCTTGACCTTGAAGATCATGCCGCGGACGGACTCGTTGTCAGCAATCTCGCGAACCTCGCGGATCCTGTGGAGACCGAGGGCACGGACAGTACGGACCTGGTCCTGCTTGCAACCGTTGGTGCTGCGGACCTGCTTGATCTTGATGGTGTCAGCCATGCTTAGTTCTCCTTACCGACGAACATCTCGGAGACCGTCAGGCCACGGCGAAACAAAAAACACACACAACCCGAAAGACTCCGAAGAACATGT
>CABPWH010000070.1 GCA_902461085.1 uncultured Collinsella sp.
GGTGTGGGCGGCGCCGCAGCGGCAGGTCCATGCGCCGGCCGCAGGTGCAGCGGGAGCCGGTGTGGGAGTGGGTGCCGGAGCCGGCTGCGGGGCGGCCTGCTGCTGTGCCTGGCCGGCGGCGAACAGCTGGCTGGCGTTCATGCCGCCCATGCCACCCGCCATGCCCATGCCCATAAAGCCTGCCATCGCGCCGTTGGGGTTGGCGGCTGCCGCGCGCATTGCGTCGCTCTGGGCGCTGGCAATGTTGGCGGCTGCCATGGTGGGATCGCGCATGACCGCGGCTTTCTGCAGGTCCTTGATCATCTGCTCGTCTTCTTGCGAGGCGGCGATGGAGTTGACGCCAAAGCTCACGATCTCGACGCCGCGCAGGTCACGCCAGTCGGCAGAGAGGACCTCGTTGAGCGCGCGGGCGAGCTCGGTGGTGTGGCCGGGGATGGCGCTGTAGCGGATGCCCATCTCCGAGATCTTGGCAAAGGCGGGCTGCAGGGCGGTGAGCAGCTCGGACTTAAGCTGGCTGTCGATCTTGTCGCGCGTGTAGCTATCGGTCACGTTGCCGCATACGTTGGTGTAGAACAGCAGCGGGTTGGTGATACGGTACGAATATTCGCCGTTGCAGCGCACGGAGATGTCGACGTCCAGGCCAATGTTGTTATCGACCACGCGGAAGGGCACGGGCGAGGCGGTGCCGTACTTGTTGCCGATGATCTCCTTGGTGTTGATGAAGTAGACACGCTGGTCCTTGCCCGCGTCGCCGCCAAAGGTAAAGCGGCTGCCGATATTGGCGAAGGTCTCCTTGATGGAATCGCCCAGGTTGCCGCTAAAGACGCTCGGCTCGCTGCCGGTATCGAAGACGAACTCACCGGGCTCCAGCGCGACTTCGATGATCTTGCCGTTTTGCACCACGAGCATGCCCTGGCCGTCGTTGACGGCGATGACCGAGCCGTTGGAGATGACGTTGTCCTCGCCGCGCGTGTTGGAGCTGCGGCCGCCGGTGCGCTTGCTGCCCTTGCAGGCCAAGACGTCAGCAGGCATCGATTCGCAGTAGATAAATTCCTTCCACTGGTCGGCCATGACGCCGCCGGCAGCTCCCAATCCAGCTTTCAAGAGTCCCATGGTGATCTTCCTTTCTCGTCAAAGGCCGGGTGGTATTGGTTGGATTGCTTAGTCGTCCTTGTCGTCTTTCATGACAACGGTGGTCTCGGTGTGGCTGAAGGTGTCGTGCTTCTCGGTCAGGTCGAGCTCGCCACAATACTCATCGGCATGGGTTGCTTCGTTGGCCGTCTTGAGCTGGCCTACCAGTAGCACGTCTCCGATAATCACGATGATCAGCGGCGCGATGATGTTGATGAGGATGCCCTCGATATCAAAGGTGAGGTAATCCGGATCGAAGGCGTTCTCACCCATAAAGAGAATCTGGGAGAGGATAAATCCGATCACAAAGAACAGCACCGAGGCGATGGCGAGCTTGGGCTTGGAGCAGGGGAGCTCGCCGACCAAGCGGCCGGTCTGGCCGTTCATGGCAAACAGGTAGCTCTTGCCGTTCCACGAGGTGGAGAGCATCCAGACGGGGAACAGGGCGTAGTCGCTGTCTTCCCAGGTGTAGTCGAGCTGCTTGCTTTCGACCGTGGCATCGTCGTATTCGTCGACGACGGTCTCGCGCAGGGCCGAGATCGTGCTTTCTTCCATACGGCGCTCGGCGCGCGCCTTGCAGGTCTCGCAGTCCTCGTCGTAACGGTTGGCGATGTAGCCGGGCATATACGCGACCGAAAACGGGCGCAGCGCGTCGTAGTCAAACGGCTCGATGGCGTCCATATGGCCGTCGGGCATCTTGGACGATCCGTCGACGGGCACGCGCTCAAACGAGATATTGCCCTTACGGTAGGCGTCGTAGTGGTCGGTGGTCGTGACGGTGCGATCGGATTCCTCAGTCACGGTCTCGTTGGTCGCATCAAAGCACACTTCGCCGTCAACGCGGGCGCCGTAGAGCCAAAACGGCACGTAGACACCTTGGACCTCGTCGATGTGGTTGCCGGTGACAAAGCTCTTGGGCAGCAAGATCTTGCCCTTGTAGTGTTCCTTGAGTGCGGCCGTGACATCGTCGCGCCCGAGCTTAAACGGAATCACCAGGTCGGGTGAGAAGTCGCCCGAGAGCTGGCCGGGCGCCACGGCGGAGTTGCCGCAGTACGGGCAGGTGGTGACGGCGACGGTGCCGTCGGACACGAGCTCGGCGCCGCACGACGAGCAGATGTAGCCGGCGTTTTGGGCGAGCTCCTGCACCGCGTCGTCGGCGACGGGCTTTGGCGTTGCGGCTGCGGCATAGGCTTTGGCGTCTGCCTTGTCCTGGCGCTCGCGATAGAGGGCCTCGACTTCTTCGACTTCAAAGCGCGAGTCACAGTAGTCGCAGACGAGCTTTTGCTCGGCGCTTGCAAAATGCAAGGGGCCACCGCAGGCAGGGCACTGATAGTTAACGCTCTCGAAGGCCATGATCGGTCCTTTCGCTGCCGGGGGCTATGCGCCGATGGCGCCGCCGCAGTATTCGCAGCGCCCACTGGCATCGGGAATGGTGGTGGCTCCGCAGAAGGGGCAGGTCACCGCGGTCTTGGGGGCCTTGGCGGCCACGACGCTGTCGCGTGTCTTCTGACGCAGCTGCACCAGCGCATCGCGGACTTCGGTTGCCTGGCGCTTGGCCTCGCGATATTCGATGGAGCCGCGCTGATCGATGGTGGAGTCGTTCACGCGCAGGTTGATCTCGGTGAAGTACGGCGTGTTGACGTGGATGGTCAGATTAAAGTCGTAATCCAGGTCGTAGCGCGGCGGGTTGTAGCTCTCGCGCTCGCCGTCCTTGGTCTCGCGATAGATCTCGGTGCGATGCTCGTCGATATCCATATCGCAGCCGAGTACCTGCGAGAACTCGATGATGTCGGGATTGGCGTCGCGCCAGCGGCTCTGCGAAGTGATGATCAGCAGGCCCGCGTCCTCATCGAGCATAATATTGGTGCGCCCGGCAGAAAGCGTGCGCGTGGGGTTGAACGAAGACAGGCGTTCGGCGTTGGCCTCGCGGTAGGCGAGTTGCTCACGGATGTCGTCCGCGGTGCTGGAGCGATAGCCGTGAAAGTAGGGGGAGAGCTTGCCGGCGCACTCTTTGCACAGGTAGCCTTCATTGATTTTTGTCTTACCTAGAAGTCCCAGCTCAGTACCGCAAATCGCGCACTCTTTCTTCTCGAACATCTTGTCAAAGAAGCCCATGGCTGCCTCCCATCAACTGGTAGCGTGTGTCACTTTTGATGATGGGGGAGTGCGCGATCCTTCGCGATACCCAGACGGCTCAAGGAGTCTCCACAACTGGGACACATGGCCCATTTTTCATCCGATACATAGGGACACTCCTTGCTGCGGGTAGTCATTGGGCACTCATTGGGGACGTACTTAAATGAGTGGCAGTTGGAGACACTCCTTGCCGAGCTAGAGGCCGCGCGTGTCCCTTCTGGTCCATGAGGCTCAAAACCGCGGTGTGACGTGAACGGCTGGGGTCAAATTTGCAGCATTTCGAGCCTGGCTTCGATATTGAGACTGGTTCTTTATTAAAATAGATTTCCAGACAATTGAGCGGCTGGGGGTTAACCATGAGGGGCATGGGAGACACAATCGCATATTTGCGTCGGGGCATTCGGGAGATTATATGCCTGGCGCTGTTCTTCTTCACGTTTTTGGCGTGCGAGTATCTTTTTGATGTACGCATGGCCGAGTTCGTGTCTCCGAACGAGGTCGTTATTTATGAGAGCCTTGTCATCGGCGCGAGCGTGATTGGCTTTTTTGTGCGTCCCATTCTGTACTATCGCCGTCCCCATGCTATCGACGCAACGAGTGACGTCACGGGCGTTTTGCTGGTGGCGGCATTGCTGCTGTTGATTATGGCGGTTCAGGTTGAGGTGGTAATTGCCGACGGTTTGGTGGCGTGCTGCGCGCTGGGCTACTGCGGATCGACTGCTCATGCAAATTTTGCGAGGCGCTTTGCGCGAACGCCCTGCTTGGCGCGCGCCGCCGCACTTTCTTACGCCATGGGCGTTCTGGTGCAGGTTCTCAACCACATGGTGATGCCTGTCGGCATTCCTCAGCGGGCTGTTCTGGTCGTCTGTGCGATCGCGCAGGTGGCGTTGCTCCACGGTGCCCGACGCGCCAAGCTGCGCGACGAGTCCGATCCCAGCTTTGAACCCAGTGCTGCCGGGCTTTCGGTAGATGCTCTGGAATATGGCGCCAAGTGGCATGACGATCCCGAGGCAAAGGCGGCATTCCGTCGCGCCGTAGTTCGCCTGACCGTGGCGACGGCGTATCTTTCCAGCGTATTCGCCGCTCTCAACGCGGGCTTCACGACCCTGCATGCTGTCGGAACCGTCGATTTGGGCGATTGGCCGCGCCTGCTGCTTGTCGTGAGCTCGTTGGTCGCTGGCGCACTATTTGACCTGCACGGCCGCTCGTATATGAATATCGGCATGACATGTGCCGCCATACTGTCCACGCTTTCGTTCTTTGTGCTCATCGTCGATGGCAATGGCGGCAACGAGCTCGCTGCCACGATCATCTTTTATCTGGGGTCGGGCTTCTTTGTGGTGTTCTTTACCACAAAATTCGCCGCCATCTCGCTCTATGCGCGCTGGTCATATTTTTGGCCGTGCATGGGCCGCGTCGTCAACAACGTGTGCTCGATGCTCGTGACGGCGCCGGCGGTGGCGATCATCTCGAGTCAAAACGTGCTGGCGGCAGTCGGCGCGGCGCTCGTGATGTTTGTGGGCATTGCGATTACGCTGCTGGGGCAGTTGGGGCAACGGGCCGATGATGTCGTGATGCAGGATGGCCTGCCGCTTACCACCGACGATCTTGGTGGGGATCTTGCGCCCACATGCTTCGACCCCGAGCCCGTGGAGGCAGCGGAGCTCACGTCCGATGAACGCCTCGATGCCTTCGTCGCCACCTTCGGGCTTACAGAGCGCGAGCGCGATATTCTTGAGGTCTTGGTCGTTTCGGACCAGAGCGTTCAGGACATCGCCACGACGCTCTTCCTTTCGCGCTCCACGCTCTACCGCCACATTTCCTCGATCAACAAAAAGGCCGGTACCGCCTCGCGTGTGGCCCTTATCAACTTCTTCTGGTCCTGGACACCCAAGGACTAGCTAATCTCCCAATAAGTTGCGGTGGAATAGTCCCTAAATTAAAGTCACGGGGCTTTAAACAGGAACTATTTCACCGCAACTGCTGGGGGGGATAGACTGCGGCGGCGGCAGAGGCAACGGCAGCGGCGTTGGCAGCTGTGGTAGTGGCAACGGCAGCTGGCAGGGTGTTTTCCGTCTACTTGCTACAGCAGCTCGCCGTGGCGGGCAATGTAGCGGCGCTTTGCCAGCTGGGTGAGCGCGATATAGGCGATAACGATGCCAATGAGCAGTCCAAAAAAGCTCGTGGGCAGCGGCATGAGGCCGAGCGCATCGGCGATGGGGCTTGCCGGCAGCCAGGTGACGAGCGCCAGGCCCAGCACGGTAAGAACGCACAATGCGGGCGCGGCGTGGTCGTGCGGGCTCGGCAGATGCGGGGAGCGCAACATGTGGACCACGAGTGTCTGCGACCACATTGACTCGACAAACCAGCCGCTCTGGAAGAGCGCAGCAAAGGTCGCCATACCCGCGACGTCGCCCGCGGCGGCAAGCTCGGACCAGCTTGCGTCCACGGCGGCGGGGCACACGACAAAGAAGAGCGCGGCGAAGGTCACGATGTCAAACAGCGAGCTCACGGGGCCCAGCTCGAGCATAAAGCCCTTGATGGACGCGGCGTCCCAGGCGCGCGGGCGGGCAGTCCAGGCGTCATCGACGGTGTCCCACGGCAGTGCGATGCACACGATCTCGTAGACCAGCGACAGCAGTACCAGCTGCAGGGCGCTCATGGGCAAAAACGGCAAGAACAGGCTCGCGACGGTCACGGACAGCACATTGCCAAAGTTGGAGCTCACCGTGGTCTTGAGGTACTTGAGCAGGTTGCCGTAAGTGCGGCGGCCTTCGATGATGCCGCGCTCGAGCACGCCCAGGTCCTTCTGAAGCAAGATGATATCGGCGGATTCCTTGGCAATATCGACGGCCGAATCGACCGAGATGCCGCAATCGCTCGCACGCATGGCGGCGGCGTCGTTGATGCCGTCGCCCATAAAGCCCACGGTGTGGCCGAGCATCTCGCGCATGACACGTACCAGGCGCGCCTTCTGCAGCGGCGAGAGCTTGGCGAAGAGGTGGGTTTTCTCGGCGCGCTTGGCAAGTTCGGCGTCATCGAGCGCATCGATCTCGGAGCCGAGCAAGACGTTGCTCGCATCGATACCAATCTGCTCGCAGACGGTGGCGGCGACGCGGTCGTTGTCGCCGGTTAGGACCTTGACCGCCACGCCCTTGGCCTCGAGGGTGGCGACGGCGCCCGCGGCACTTGCTTTGGGCGGATCGAGGAAGGCCAAAAAGCCCATCAGCACCATGTCGCACTCGTCGGCGATGCCAAACTCGCCCACGCAGCGCGGATTGGTCTTCTGCGCCACGGCAATTACGCGTAGGCCCTCGGCGTTAAGTCCGGCGATCTGCTTGCGAATCTGGGCGAGCTTCTCGTCGGTGAGCGGCTGAGCGATGCCATCGATCTCGACAAAGGAGCAGATCTCGAGCATTTCCTCGGCAGCGCCCTTGGTAACCATCTGGGTTTTGCCTTGGGCGTCGGCGACAACTACGCTCAGGCGACGGCGCGAGAAATCGAAGGGAACCTCGTCGACCTTGGTGTAGCGGTCGCGCAGGCTCTGGCCCAGCATGGAATCGGGTGCGACGGTCGAGGGCGTCACATCGGCACGGTCGATTACGGCCAGGTCGATAAGATTTTTGAGGCCGGTCTGGAAGAAGCTGTTCAAAAACGCATGGCGCAGCACGCGCGCGTCCTCGTTGCCATCGGTGTTGAGGTAGCGCTCGAGCACGATGCGGTCTTCGGTGAGGGTGCCGGTCTTGTCGCAGCACAGGACGTCCATCGCTCCGAGGTTTTGAATCGCCGGCAGCTCCTTGACGATAACCTGGCGACGGGCGAGGTCCTTGGCGCCCTGCGACAGGCTCGTGGTCACGATGACGGGAAGCATCTGCGGCGTGATGCCCACGGCCACGCTCGTGGCGAACAGCAGCGCGTCGATGACGTTGCCCTTGGTGGCGGCGTTGATGGCAAAGACGGCCGGCGCCATAACGAGCATCAGGCGCACCAGCAGCATGGAGACGCTCGAGACGCCGCGGTCAAACGCGCTCTTTTCGCCGCGCCCGTTGAGCATCTTGGCGATGCCGCCCAGGTAGGTGTCCGAGCCGGTGGCAACGACAAGCGCCATGGCGGCGCCGTTTTGCACGGAGGTGCCGGTAAAGACGATGTTCTTGCAGGCAGAGAGTGGCAGTGCGGAGCCGTCGGCGCCCTCGACGACGGTGACGGCGGTGGTCTTCTCGACGGCCTCGCTCTCGCCGGTGAGTGCGGACTCGATCACAAACAGGTCGCGCGCGGTGATGATGCGGGCATCTGCCGGCACCATATCGCCGGCAGAGAGACGGATTACATCGCCGGGGACGAGCTCGTCGAAGGGGATCTCGATGCGCTCGCCGTCGCGCAGGGCGGTGCAAGTGTTGGAGACCAGGTCCTTGAGGGCCTCGGCCGCATTGCCGCTGCGGGCTTCCTGGATAAACTTCATGCCGCCCGATACCAGCAGCATGGTGCCGATGACGATGACCGTGGAGGGGTCGCGCTGCGGTTCGGGCACGGCGAGCACGTCGATGTAGAGCGAGACCAGTGCGAGCGCGGCGAGGATGCCGGCGAAGGGATCGATGAACGCGTCGGCGATGCGGCGGGCGAGCGTTTTGGTCGTTGCCTCGATGGTGTTGGGGCCGACGGTGTTCAGGCGCTCAGTTGCCTGCTCGACGGTGAGGCCGTTTGCTGTGGCGTCAAGCAGTACGAGGGCGTCCTCGGCACTATGGGTGGCGGCGAATATGGTGTTCTTGGACAGGCCGGTATGAGCGGCAGGGCGCGCCGTGCGGCGGCGCTTGGAGATGGCTTCGAGTACCGTGACGGTTTTGAGCATCAGCATAGGGTCCTCCTTGTTGAGGGGAGTTAGCGTACGTGTCGTATTTGCTTCAAAAAACCTAGATGTCGCTCACGTCAAGCTCTTGAGCCCACAAAGGGTGCAGCGCGCCTTTGCGGTGGTTTTGGCGATCTGCCGGTGGCGTTTATGCGTGTGCGGAGTCCTCGCGGCGTGCCGAGGGCGACATGCAGGTTTTTCGACTAGGACTGCCTTCCATGGCACACCTCCTAAAGGCTGAGCGCAGCGCGCTTTGGGTATCTCGTACCCCTTTTTAATCCGCCCGTATTCTTGATGAGGGGGTTTGACATGTCAACCCCATTGTTCGGAAAACCATTCCCCCTGACAAAGCCTTTACAGAATGCCGTGGCCCCAAAGCGCGCCCGCATCGACGCTTCGCCTGCGCTAAACTGGAAGGCACGTACGCGATTACGAGAGGAGCCCGCATGGAGGCTTACAAGCAAGAGTTCATCAAGTTTATGGTCGAGTCCGACGTCCTTAAGTTCGGCAGCTTTACGCTCAAGAGCGGCCGTCAGTCCCCGTTCTTTATGAACGCCGGCGCTTACGTGACGGGCTATCAGCTCAAGAAGCTGGGCGAGTATTACGCCCAGGCCATCCACGATAACTTTGGCGACGACTTTGATGTGCTGTTTGGACCGGCCTACAAGGGTATTCCGCTGGCCGTCGTGACCGCAATTGCCTACCACGAGCTGTACGGCAAGGAGGTCAAGTACTGCTGCGACCGCAAGGAGGCCAAGGACCACGGTGCCGATAAGGGCAACCTGCTGGGTTATGAGCCCAAGGACGGCGACCGTGTGGTCATGGTCGAGGACGTTACCACCAGCGGCAAGTCCATCGACGAGACCTATCCCAAGGTCAAGGCTGCTGCCGATGTCGAGATCAAGGGCCTGATCGTGTCCCTCAACCGCATGGAGGTCGGCAAGGGCGGTGTGACCACCGCGCAGAAGGAGATCGAGGCCAAGTACGGTTTCCCCGTCGCGAGCATCGTCTCCATGGCTGAGGTCGTCGAGACCCTCTACAACCACGAGATCGACGGCAAGGTTGTCATCGACGACGAGCTCAAGACCGCCATCGACGCCTACTACGAGCAGTACGGAGCACGTTAGTTACGGCGTTTTACCAAACGCCGTAACTGCTCGACGCTGCGCGGGCCGCATTTGGACAATCTGACGTTCAACTTCAAGGGCGC
>CABPWH010000071.1 GCA_902461085.1 uncultured Collinsella sp.
CATGGTGACCAAAACCTAAGACTGGTTCTGGGCGGTGCCGCCGCCGTAGGCGCTCACGTAGAGCTTGCCGCGGCTGAGGCAGTTGGACAGGTTCTTAAAGTACTGCGGGCCCTCGTAGCCGGCGCGCATGTTCTGGTAGATCGACAGGTCCGAGAACGTCTCGTTCATGATGGCGATGACCGTGGGCTTCTCGCTATCGAACTGCTCCTTTGCGGCGGTGTGCTCGTCACTCTTGGCAGCGTCGGACTTGTCGTAGGCCTTGGCGTACTTTTTGAGCGTGGCCTTGGCATCGTCGACGGAGTAGTCGGCGGGTTTGGGCGGCTTGATGGACTGCGCTGCGCTAATGAAAGCGGGCAGGTAGCCCTCGCGCCAGTAGCTCTCGAGCGGGCGCCAGGTGTAGACGGTGATGCCGAGGGTGTTGTAGTAGTCGATGAGCGTGACGT
The DNA here is from genome assembly GCA_902461085.1 of uncultured Collinsella sp. GTDB lineage: Bacteria > Actinomycetota > Coriobacteriia > Coriobacteriales > Coriobacteriaceae > Collinsella. Next base: position 444 of record CABPWH010000071.1, read on the forward strand.
GTGCGGTCACACCGCCCAGGCACAGCACGGCGACGAGCAGGTTGGTGAGCAGCATGCGCTTGGCGTTGGCGGCGCCCTTCTGACGGTGCGGTGCCACCAGGCCGGCGTACTCGCATAGCAGCATGGCGATGGCGGTAAAGCCCATGGACAGCACGCAGAACAGCGAGATGGAGAAGGTGTAGCCGGTACCGGCGACCGCAGCGGCGGTGGAGATGGCCGAAAGGTCGCCCGGCTGGATGGGCATGGACTTAAACGTGATGACGAAGAACTCGGCAATGCCCAGGACAAAGAGGGCAAAGGCCAGGACCGCGGGAGCTGCGCCGTGGCGCTGGAACAGGAAGAACAGGCCGACCATGAGTGTGGTGATGATGGCCCACTCGAGCAGGATGCACAGGGGGTAGACCCAGGTAAAGTCGTGGTTGGACGAGACCTCCATGCCCAGCAGCGCAAAGACGCCGGCGAGCAGCAGGCACAAGACGGCGGCGACGAGCGGTTTGCCCACAAAGGCGTCGCGCAGGCGGGCGAGCTTGCCGGTGGGGGCGGGAGCGTCGGGCCCGGCGAACGCAAAGACGCGCGGGGCGATGCGGTCACGTGCGATGCTGGCCCAGGCGCAGCCGGTGAGGATGGCGTTGGTCAGGATGAGCATCACAAAGGCGAGCGGCTCGTTTTGGGCGACGAGGCCAATGGCGCCCCAAATGGTCAAAAAGACCTGGAAAAGACCGAAGGCGACGCTCCACCCAAGAGCGCTTTTGGCAACGGTGCCCGACTGAGCGCGAATGGCCTTGGCCTCGCGCAAGACAAGGTAGACGGTCGCCGCAAGACCGACGAGCGAGATGGCGGCAGCGAACATGCTGAGACTCCTCACAAACTAAAACGTACGAAAGCGGGGGTTTACCCGATTGTTACCAAGATATGCGCTGCAATTGGTGTCTGCGCACAACAACCAGCCATATTAACGCGCACGTGTGGCGGTGTGGCGCAATGTAGTGGCGACCTGCGCGATAATGGACGGGAATTACACGGAAACGTAAAGGCTTCTTAAAGAATTGGCAGGGATGAGGCTGTGAACGAGCGGGTTTGTATGACGAGTGCGGGCGACGTGGGCGCTGGCATGGACGCGGGCGGTTATCCGGTCGAGACCACGGGCAACGCGGTGCTGGACACGTTGGAGCACCGTTCCTCCACGCGTGCCTTTGCGCGTGATGACGACGACCGCCCCGTGGCGGTGACCGACGAGCAGCGGGCGGCGATTCTGCATGCGGCGAGCCGTGCGCCGTCGGCAGGCGCCATGATGATGTATTCCATCGTGAGCATTCGCGAGCAGGCTACGCTCGACCGTCTGGCCGACCTGTGCGACCACCAGCCCATGATCGCCAAGGCGCCCTGGGCACTAATATTTGTGGTCGATTATGCCAAGTGGATCGATCTGTTTGAGCACGTGGGCTGCTTTGAGCCCGAGTTTGTCGAGCGCACGGGCAAGGCGCCCCGCCGCGCGCCGGGTTTGGGCGACTTTGCCATCGCGGCCCAGGACGCCGTGATCGCCGCGCAAAACGCCGTGGTTGCCGCCGAGGCTCTGGGCCTGGGGAGCTGCTATATCGGTGATATCGTCGAGAATGCCGAGGAAGTTGCCGGGCTGCTGGACTTGCCGCCCTATACCATGCCGCTGTCGATGCTCATCATCGGCATGCCCCGTAAGGAGCGTCCGGCCATTGCGCACCCCGTGGCGAACCTGGTACACGAGGAGCGCTACTGCCGCGCCGATGCCGCGACCATGGACGCGCAGGTGGCCGAGATGGACGCGATGTTCCGTCCGCATGCCCGCGAGGTGGGCGAGCGCGTGGTGGATATCTACACCCGCAAACACACCAGTCCCTTTATGGCCGAGATGAGCCGCTCCATGGAGTGGTGGTTCAAAAACTGGCTTGGAAAATGACGAATGTGACAAAGGGACAGTCCCTTTGTCACATTCCATATCGCCGCGGTGGCCTAAAGGCCGTATAAATGTTTATCTAGCTGGGAAAACGGTGCCGTGCAAGTGCAGGCCGATTACCTATAATCCCTTCGAACATTAAAGTTGGGAGGAAACCGGCTTATGGAACAAAAGGCCAAGGAGGCAGCCTCGCACGCTGCGATTCCTGTGAGCATCTCGGCGATGCTCGTCACGCTGGGCGTGGTGTACGGCGATATCGGCACCAGTCCTATGTATGTAACCAAGGCGCTCGTTGCCGGCAACGGCGGCATCGGAAGCGTCACGGAGGAGTTCGTGCTCGGCGCGCTCTCCCTTGTCGTGTGGACGGTCACGTTGCTGACCACCATCAAGTATGTGCTCATCTCGCTGCGCGCCGATAACCATGGTGAGGGCGGCATCTTTGCCCTGTACAGCCTGGTCAAGCGCTGCGGCAAGTGGCTTATCATCCCCGCCATGCTGGGTGGCGCCGCGCTGCTCGCCGACGGCATCCTGACGCCGGCCGTTACCGTTACCACGGCCATCGAGGGCCTGCGCACCATCCCGGCGGTCCATGCCGTGCTGGGCGATGACCAGGGCCGCGTCGTCGCCATTACGCTCGCCATCATCATCGTGCTCTTCTTGGTACAGCGCATCGGTACGGCCAAGATCGGTCACGCCTTTGGCCCCATCATGACGCTGTGGTTCCTGTTCCTGGGCGGCACGGGTCTGTTCTTTGTCTTCCAGCACCCCGCCGTGCTGCTGTGCCTCAACCCGGTGCGCGGCATCGCCTTTTTGCTGAGCCCCAACAACCACGCGGGCATCATGATTCTGGGCAGCTGCTTCCTCGCCACCACCGGTGCCGAGGCGCTCTACTCCGACATGGGCCACGTCGGCCGCGGCAACATCTACGCTACCTGGCCGTTCGTTAAGTGCTGCCTGCTGCTTTCCTATATGGGCCAGGGCGCTTGGCTTATGAACAACGCTGCCAATCCCGAGCTCATGGGCATTGCCGACCTCAACCCGTTCTACCAGATGCTCGCCCCGGGCCTGCGCCCGTTTGCCGTCGGCCTTTCCACCGTCGCGGCCATCATTGCCTCGCAGGCGCTCATCACCGGCGCATTCTCGCTGGTGTCCGAGGCCAGCCGTCTGGATCTCATGCCGCACATGCAGGTCTTCTACCCTGCCGAGACCAAGGGCCAGCTCTACATCCCCATGGTCAACAACGTCATGCTTGTCGGCTGCGTCATCGTGGTACTGCTGTTCCAGAACTCGGCGCATATGGAAGCCGCCTACGGCCTTGCCATTACGCTGACAATGATGTGCACCACGCTGCTGCTCTTCTTCTACCTGCACGAGGAGCGCAAGCTCAAGGTTGCTCCGTGGATCTTCGCAGCCTTCTTCCTTTTGCTCGAAGGCTTCTTCTTCGTGAGCTCGCTCACCAAGTTCTTCCACGGCGGCTACTTCACCATCCTCATGGCTGCACTCATCATGGGCATTATGGTGTGCTGGTACAACGGCACGGCTGTTGAGCAGCGCCAGTTTACGCTGCTGCCGCTGCGCAGCTACCTGCCGCAGCTCAAGCGCCTGCGCGATGACGATCGCTACGAGCGCCTGAGCGACAACGTCGTGTACCTGACCAAGGACACCCATACCGATTACATCGACCGTGATATCGTCTACTCGATCTTGGACAAGCATCCCAAGCGCGCTCGCGCCTGGTGGTTCGTGAATGTCGAGACCATGGACGAGCCGCATACCTTTGCCTATTCGGTCGAGACGTTCGGCACCGACTACGTGTTCCGCGTGCATCTGTACCTGGGCTACAAGATTAACCAGCGCGTCAATGCCTATCTGCGTCAGGTCGTTCAGGACCTGGCTGCCACCGGCGAGCTGCCGGCGCAGACGCATGACTACTCGGTCTACAAGGATCCGGGCAACATCGGTACGTTCAAGTTCGTCCTGATTCGTAAGCTTCTGGCGCCTGAAAGCGATGTGGAGCCGAGCGAGCGTACGGCCATCACGCTCAAGTACATCATCCGCCGCGCCGCCGGCACCCCTGCACGCTGGTACGGCCTGGAGAACTCCAACGTGAGCTTTGAGTACGTGCCGCTGTTCACCAAGTTCAAGGCCGTGAACAAGATGCAGCGCCTGGCCCCCAACGAACGCCCGTAGGCGCCGACAGGTTGCACGGAGTTGGTTTTTGATGGACAAGATTGAGACCGGGGAGGCAAACATGGATGCAAAGGCGCTCGATGGCCGCGAGGCGGTGGTCGAAATGGTGCGTGAGGCGCGTGTCGACGCCGCCGAAGATCGGTTCCTTACGAACCGTGCCAACATGGATATGGCCGATCGCGTAATTTCGATCATGGCACTGGTATTTGGAGCGGTGTGCGTGTGTGCCCTGCTCGCGCACGTGCTGTTTGTCTAGCGACCGCCGGTTGCAAAGGCTATACACTTGGAACCACCACAAGGGAAACCACCACAAAGGTGCCTGTCCCCTTTGTGGTGGTTTTTGTTTTTGAGAGAGGGGCGGGACGCTGATGGACGTCCGTACGGACGGCGATATTGCCGATAGCTTTTGGTGGCGGCGCACAACGCTGACGCGCCGCACTCCTCTGTATGACGCCTGCGTATCGGTGGGGCTGCTGGTCGCGGCGACGATTGTGGGCGCGCTGCTCGACCATCCGGGTCTCGCGCCGAGCATCATGATCGTCTATGTGTTCGCCGTGCAGCTGTGCGCATTCTTTACCTGGAGTCGCCTGTATTGCTTGCTGAGCTCGGCTGCCGCCGTGGCGCTCTACAACTTCTTGTTTGTCGACCCGCGCTACTCGCTGTCGCTTATCGACCGCGGCTATCCCGGCATGTTCTTCATCATGTTCGTGGTCTCGCTTGTGTCGAGTTCGATTGCGTTGGCCCTGCGCCGCGCCTTGGCACAGGCTGCCGCCAGCGACCGCCGCACGCATATGGTGCTCGAGACCAACCGCATGCTGCAGCGGTGCGCCGATCAGCATCAGATCGTTCACGCCATGGCCACGCAGCTGGCGCGTCTTTCGGGCTGTCCGGTCGTGTGGTACAGCGCCGACGCCGAGGGCGATGACCTGCTGCCGCGCGCGACTTACACGGCCGTGGGCGATGCCGCACCGGTGCACGAACTGGCGCCGCAGATGCCGCCGCGGCTCTCGGCGTCCGCCTATGTGGGAACGCCGCTCGACGCCACGTTTGGCGGCTCGGCGTTTTATGGCATCTACCTGACGGTTCGCACGGGCGACGGCTTCGTCCGCTCGGGCGACCCCGCCTCGGTGGTGGGCGTGCTGGCTATCGTTGCCGAGCCCGACGTGCTGACGCATGAGGAGCGGACGCTTGCCGATGCCATCGTGAGCGAAGGCGAGCTGGCGCTCGACCGCGCCCGCGCCATGGAGGCCCGCGAGGAGGCGGCGGTGCTCGCCAAAAATGAGCAGCTGCGCGCCAACCTGCTGCGCTCCATCTCGCATGACCTGCGCACGCCGCTCACCAGTATTTCGGGCAATGCCGATGTGCTGCTCGACCAGGGCTCGACCGGCACCGCCGTGCTCGACGCCCAGACGCGCCGCGGCCTGCTCCTGTCCATTCGCTCGGATGCGCAATGGCTCAACGCCACCGTCGAGAACCTGCTCGCCATCACCAAGCTCGAGGGCGGCGGTATGCGCCTGTCGACCACGCTCGAGCTCATGGACGATATCGTGGAGGAGGCGCTGCGCCACGTGAACCCTGCCGTGCGCGAGCACGACCTTAAGGTGGTGGCGTGCGATGAGCCGGCGCTCGTCAACGTCGATGCGCGCCTGATGGTGCAGCTGGTGGTCAATCTGGTGAACAACGCCATCACCTATACGCCCGCAGGCTCGCATATCATGATTTCGATTAGCGTCGACGATGGACGCGTGGCGTGCTCGGTGGCCGATGACGGCCCGGGCATTGCGCCCGAGGACCGCGAGCGAATCTTTGAGTCGTTCTACACCGCCAACCACGGTCTTGCCGACAGCCATCGCAGCGTGGGCCTGGGTCTTTCGCTCTGCCGCTCCATTGCGCTGGCGCATGGCGGTAGCATAGAGGTTGCCGCGGCGGACCCGCACGGCTCGGTCTTTACGATTGAGCTTCCCGTCGCCGACGTTTCGTTTGATAAGGAGTAGCGCTGTGCCGAACTCTGCCGTAAAACCGCTCATCTTGGTCGTTGAGGACGATCCCGCCGTCCGCAACCTTATTGTTGCCGCGCTCGAGGCGCACGGCTTGCGTCATATGGCCGTGGAGACCGCCCATGCCGCCATCGCCGCCGCCTCATCGCAGGCACCGAGCATCGTGCTGCTCGATCTGGGCCTGCCCGATATGGACGGCGTCAAGGTGGTGGAGTCGGTGCGCGCATGGTCGGGCATGCCGATCATCGTGGTCTCGGCGCGCAGCGAGGACGCGGACAAGATTCGCGCGCTCGATGCCGGCGCCGATGACTACCTGACCAAGCCGTTTTCGGTCGAGGAACTGCTTGCACGCATTCGCACGACGCTCAGGCGCCTTTCGTATGCGCAAACGGGTGGTGTTGCCTCCGAGGGCTCGTTCGATACCGGTGAGCTGCATATCGACTTTGATGCCGGCATTGCCACGATGGATGGCGAGGAGCTGCATCTGACGCCGATTGAGTACAAGCTCTTGTGCCTGCTGGCACATAACGCCGACAAGGTACTAACGCACCAGTTTATCCTGCACGAGATTTGGGGCACGGCAACTAAGAGCGACCTGGCGAGCCTGCGCGTCTTTATGGGCACGCTGCGCAAGAAGATCGAGTCCGACCCCGCGCACCCGCGCTATATCCAGACGCATGTGGGTATCGGCTATCGCCTGGTCACCCAAGGGTAGGACGGCGTCCGCCATCCCACTATGAGTTGCGGTGAAATACGGTCTAAATTTGCCTAATTCCAGGCAAAGCAGTCCATATTCCACCGCAACTTTGTTATTTGCCCTTGGGCTTGCTGGCGTAGAACTTCTTCTTTTTGGACTTGCCGGCAGGGGAGGGTTTGCCGGCAAAGTTGGACTTGCCGTTGCCGGCCTGCGCGTGCGCGGGCGCCGTTGCGCGAGGCTTGCGGGCCTCGGGGTTGTGCAGCTCCTCGACGCGCTCGGCAATTTCCTCGGCGCTAAAGCCGACCTCGGCCATGGCGTCCTCGATGGGCAGTCGGCGCACGATATAGCAGTGGTGCACCTTCTGGTTGCGCGCGAAGTCCTCGGGGATGGTCTGTGCCGTAATGTCCTCCAGCACGACGCCCGCGCGCGCGAGCTTGCGCGTTTCGGGGCGGAAGCCGCGCAGGTTGCAGCTAAAGATGGCATGTCCGCCCTGTGCAAGCAGGCGAGATACGCCGGCCAAAAGCTCAACATGGTCGCGCTGGACATCCCAGGTGCGGCGGCCCATCTTGGACGAGTTCGAGAACGTGGGCGGGTCGACAAAGATCAAGTCCCAGCGGTTGCGCGTCTGGCGCTGGTCGCGAATCCAGGCGAGCACGTCGTCGCGCACAAAATGATGCTGCGGACCAACAAAGCCGTTCTGGCGCATATTGCGCTCGGCCCAGTCCAGGTAGGTGTTGGAAAGGTCGACTGTCACGGTTTCCTCGACGCCGCCGTCGGCCGCATAGCAGGTGGCGGTGCCGGTATAGGCGAACAGATTGAGGAAGCGGCGTGCCTGTTTGGCGTGTTCGCGCACCAGGTTGCGGGTGACGCGGTGATCCAGGAAGATGCCCACATCCAGGTAGTCGTCAAAGTTGACGGCAAAGGTGAGCCCGCCTTCTTCGATGAGCGGCAGACGCCGGCGCGCGATGTTGGCGCGCTCGCCCGAGCCGCCCTTGCCAGCACCCTGCTTGCCGTACTGCGAGCCGCCACGCGAACGCATGCGGGCCTTGGCGTGCACGTGCTCGGCCGGAACATCCAGGATGCGTGGCGCGATGGCCAAGATGTCGAGCATACGGGCCTGGGCCAGCGCGGGGTCGATGGTCTTGGGCGCGGCGTATTCGGCGATGACGAGCCAGCGGCCCGGCGTCTGCGGGCAGCCCTCGTACAGGTCGATGGCGGTGGAGTAGTCGGGTAGGTCGGCATCGTAGACGCGGTAGCAGCTCACGCCCTCGCGCTTCGCCCACTTGCGACGCAGGCGGGCGTTCTTGCGCAGGCGGTTGGCGAACTGCTCCGATTCTGGGATGAGCACGGGCAGCGGCTTGCCGTCGCCCAGGTCGAGCATGGCGGCAGGTTCGGGCATGGCGGGGGCGGTGCTGCCTTCATCATTGGCATTGTCGGCATCTGCAGCCTCGCCTGCGGCGTCCGCACTGGTCGCGGCTTCAAATGCCGCTGCGGCGTGGTTGAGCGACGGCCAGACTTCTACGGTCGCCTCCTCGTTGTTGGGCATGACGGCGATCGAGCACTCGGGCTCGGAGCGGAGCGCGCGGGCCAGCAGTCCGTCGCGGGTGAGCGCGGCGACCGGTGCCGAAGCGAGTTCGGGCGCGCGGCGCAGCTCGCCGACCAGCGTCATGGCGTCGTGCATGAGCGAAAGCGGGGTCTCGGTCGTATCCGCGACCACGGCGGCACCGGTGACGCTGCCCGCGTGGTCCAGTACGGTGGCGGACTTGGCGGCGCAAAAATCGACAAAGCGCTTGTAGCCGGCACACTTAACCATGCGCTCAGCGGTCTTGCGTGCGGCGGGGTCAACATCCACGGCAACGATGCGTGCCTGCCGCTCGCGTGCTGCCGTCTCCCCCCCCCCCCCCCCCCCCCCCCCCCCCCCCCCCCCCCCCCCCCGCGCCCCGA
>CABPWH010000072.1 GCA_902461085.1 uncultured Collinsella sp.
CCGCACGCAAAGAAGGCCACTTAATGTGGCCTTCGTCTTGCGCAGGACTGTCCGAAATAGCGAGCAAATGCCCAAGCGGCCCTCCCGGCTCAGCCCCGGAGCGGTATTAGAGATGCAGCACGCGGTCGCGGATCTCCTCGGTTCGGCCCTGATTCCAGAATTGGGTACCGATGTAGCCGCACGTACGACGGGCGACGTTCATCTTCTCCTGATCGCGGTTGCCGCAGTTGGGGCACTCCCACACCAGCTTGCCGTCATCCTCGACAATCTTGATCTCACCGTCGTAGCCGCACACCTGGCAGTAGTCGCTCTTGGTGTTGAGCTCGGCGTACATGATGTTGTCGTAGATGTACTGCATCACGCGAATGACAGCCTTGAGGTTGTCCTGCATGTTGGGAACCTCGACGTAGGAGATGGCACCGCCCGGCGAAAGCTGCTGGAACATACCCTCGAACTTGAGCTTGTCGAATGCGTCGATCTCCTCGGACACGTGGACGTGGTAGCTGTTGGTGATGTAGCCCTTGTCCGTCACGCCCGGGATGATGCCAAAACGACGCTGCAGGCACTTGGCGAACTTGTAGGTCGTCGACTCAAGCGGGGTACCGTACAGCGAGAAGTCAATATCGCTTTCGGCCTTCCACTCGGCGCACTTGTCGTTCATGCGCTGCATGACGGCCATGGCAAAGGGCGTGCCCTCCTTCTCGGTGTGGCTGTGGCCCGTCATGTACTTGACGCACTCATACAGGCCGGCATAACCCAGACTAATGGTGGAGTATCCGCCCACGAGCAGCTTGTCGATCGTCTCGCCCTTCTTCAGACGCGCCAGGGCGCCGTACTGCCAAAGAATCGGCGCGGCATCCGAAAGCGTGCCCATCAGGCGCTCATGACGGCACAGCAGGGCACGATGGCACAGCTCAAGGCGCTCGTCAAAGATCTTCCAGAACTTGTCCATGTCCTGATGCGAGCTCAGCGCGACATCGGGCAGGTTGATGGTCACGACGCCCTGGTTAAAGCGACCATAGTACTTAGGCTTGGCCGGGTCATAGTTCAGCGCGTTGGCGACATTGTTAAAGCCGTTGCCCGAACGGTCGGGCGTCAGGAAACTACGGCAGCCCATGCAGGTGTAGCAGTCACCGTTACCCGCGGTCTCGCCCTTCGACAGCTTGAGCTCGCGCATCTTCTTCTCGGAGATGTAATCGGGCACCATGCGCTTGGCGGTGCACTTGGCAGCCAGCTGGGTCAGATAGAAGTACGGCGAATTCTCGTGAACGTTATCGTCCTCGAGCACGTAGATGAGCTTGGGGAACGCCGGGGTGATCCACACACCGGCTTCGTTCTTAACGCCCTCATAGCGCTGACGAAGCGTCTCCTCCACAATCATGGCAAGGTCGTGCTTCTCCTGGGGCGTACGGGCCTCATTGAGATACATAAAGACCGTCACGAACGGCGCCTGGCCGTTCGTGGTCATAAGGGTCACGACCTGATACTGAATCGTCTGGACGCCGCGACGGATCTCGTCACGCAGACGGTCCTCAACGACCTCACGAACCTTCTCGGCAGATGCCGAGACGCCGAGCTCCTCAAGCTCGCGAGCGACCTCGCCGCGAATCTTTTGACGGCTCACCTCAACGAACGGGGCGAGATGGGTCAGCGAAATAGACTGGCCGCCGTACTGGGAGGAAGCGACCTGGGCGATAATCTGCGTCGCGATATTGCAGGCAGTCGAGAAGCTGTGCGGCTTCTCGATCAATGTACCCGAGATAACGGTGCCGTTCTGGAGCATGTCCTCCAGGTTCACCAGATCGCAGTTGTGCATGTGCTGGGCAAAGTAATCCGAATCGTGGAAATGGATCAGGCCCTCATTATGGGCATCCACGATCTCTTGAGGCAGCAGCACACGCTGAGTCAGGTCCTTGGAGATCTCGCCGGCCATGTAGTCACGCTGAACGGAATTGACGGTCGGGTTCTTGTTGGAGTTCTCCTGCTTGACCTCTTCGTTATTGCACTCGATCAGCGACAGGATCTTGTCATCGGTCGTGTTCTTCTGGCGCTTCAGGCTCTGAACATAGCGATAGATGATGTAGTGGCGGGCAACCTCGTAGCAGTCGAGACGCATGATCTCGTCCTCGACCAAATCCTGAATCTCCTCGACCGAAACAGTGTGGCCCGCGTTCTCGCATGCCTCGGCGACGTTTTGCGCCGCGTAAACCACCTGGCGGTCGGTAAGACGAGAGCTCTCCTCGACCTCCAAGTTTGCGGCACGGATGGCATTGACGATCTTATCGATGTCAAAGACAACCTCGGTGCCGCTGCGCTTGATAATCTTCATCCTCTTGCCTCTTTCGCATCGTAGCCTCATCGCGCTTCAGAGCCAAACGATACCCGGCAGGGCTTGCCCCTGTCTTGCGGCGCCGTCGCGCAATCTGTGTTCTCGATAAACCATAAGTCCTCATGCGGACAATCCTCGCGGCCGATCAAGCGGCTCAAAGACGTGTCCAAATGGGGCGAATAAGGTTCTCGTTCTCTGTCCGCCATCTATCATACGACAAAGAGGCATCTATATCCTGTATTCTTTTTTTAGGTCAAACACAACATATAGTGTTTCAGCAGGTCAAAGCAATTAGTCATTTTGCAGACGCATTAAAAATGAGGGGTTCTTGGGAAGTCGGTAAAACGTTACCAACACGGCTACCTGCATGGCAGTTATAAAACCCCCTTAGTCAAGCCGCTGACAAATCCTACCAAAACCAAGCCGCTCACGCCAAAAGAATCCAAAAGATTATGCTTGACCAACATGTTGCGGTCACGGTCGGCCAGGACGTATGCAATCTGCCGGCACCTCTACGGGGACCTTGGATCAATATTTGGTGGCATATTTGACGGCGTGCTTGGTAGCAAAACAAAACAGCCCAGAGGACATAGCCTCTGAGCTGCGAACATTTGGTGGGCGTTAGAAGATTTGAACTTCTGACCTCTTCCGTGTCAGGGAAGCGCTCTCCCCCTGAGCTAAACGCCCAAATGGAGCGGACAACGGGGCTCGAACCCGCGACCCCAACCTTGGCAAGGTTGTGCTCTACCAACTGAGCCATGTCCGCTTACGAGGATTAATCTTACGTGATGCCCGCATCCTATGCAAGAACTTTTTTTAAAAAGTTTTGCAACGCCCTCGCGCCCTCGCGAACCTCGCGAAGACATCAGCCACCACGGAAGGCGCGGGCAAACGCAATCTCGCCGCAAGAGACCCCTACATCTCACCGAGCATGATCCAGGCAGAGCTGTCCTGCGCGAGCCTGCCGTCTGCAAGCGGTGATGAGGTGAGCAGGACCCTGCCCGCCGGCAGCTCCACGGCTGCTGCGCCGAAGTTCGTCACACACGCCCAGCCGTTGTCGCGGCGATAGGCGATGACGCCGCCCTCGGCGCCCTCGGCACCATCCGCAAGACCGGTGCGCCCGTCAAGATCGAGCCACGCAAGATCGTTGGCGCAACCGCGCAGCTTGCGCCGAAGCCAGAGGGCGTCACGATAGAGCGCAAGCATCGATGTCGGGTCCGCTTCTTCCCTATCGGCAGCGTAATCGGAAAACCATGCAGGTTGCGGCAGATGGGGCGCCGCATCGGCGTCCGCCGGCGAAAACCCAAACGATCCGCCCTGCGCGGGATCGTCCGCCGCCACCCACGGCAGGGGCACACGGCAGCCGTCGCGCCCCTTCTCACGCTTCGGTCCGCGCGTATTGGTCGCAGTAGGATCTTCGAGTGCAGCCCACGGGATGTCAGCCACCTCAAAAAGGCCGAGCTCCTCACCCTGATACACGTATGCCGAGCCCGGAAGCGCCAGTTCAAGCAAAAGGGCCGCCCGCGCGCGGCGCTCGCCGAGTTCACGGTCCTCGTCATAAGACAACCCGTCGCGTAAGAGCCAGTCGAGCGCAATCTGGTGGTAGCGCGTCGCCTTGATTTGCGGCAGGGCATAGCGTGTCGCCACGCGCGGCACGTCGTGGTTGGAGAGTACCCAGGTCGAGGCGGAATCGGATTCGACGGCTGCCTTCAAGCCCTTCTCGATTGCAGTGTGCATGTCATCATAGGTCCAAGTGGCCTTGGCAAACTCAAAGTTGAATGTCTGGCCAAGCTCGCTGGGACGCGCATAGAGATACTGGCGCTCGGGCAGCACCCACGCCTCGGCAACGGCACTGCGCGGCGGATTATAGCGGTCGAACACGCGGCGCCACTCGCGATAGATCTCGTGGACCTCATTGCGGTCCCACAGCGGATGGGTGCCGTCGTCAACCATGTCATCGCCCTCGGCGAGATGCCACCGGTCGAGGTCATCGCGGTCGAGATCCTTGGCGAGACCCTGCGCCACATCAATGCGAAAGCCGTCGACGCCTCGATCGCCCCAAAACGCCAGGACGTCGCAAAAGAGCGCATGAACCTCGGGGCATGACCAGTCAAAGTCCGGTTGCTCGGGCGTAAACATGTGCAGATACCACTGACCGTCCGCAACACGCGTCCATGCGGGGCCGCCAAAGTTGGCATTCCAATTGGTGGGAGGCAGCTCGCCATGCTCGCCGCGACCATCGCGGAAGATATAACGGGCGCGCTCGGGCGATCCGGGGCCGGCGGCAAGAGCGGCTTTGAACCAGGGGTGCTGGTTGGATGAATGGTTGGGCACGATGTCGACGATGACCTTGATGCCGCGCGCGTGAGCCGCAGCGATCATGTCATCGAAGTCGTCAAGCGAGCCGAGACGCGGGTCGACATCGCAGTAGTCCGCCACATCATAGCCGCCATCGACAAGAGGCGATGGGTAAAACGGGCTCAGCCAGATGGCCTCGATACCCAGTCGCTCAAGATAGTCCATCTGCTGGGTAATGCCCGCGATATCGCCCAGACCCGAACCAGTCGAATCCTTAAACGAGCGCGGGTAGATCTGATAGATCGCGGCATCGGACATCCATGAGCGCGAAGAAGACTTTTCTGTAGCCATGGGGCGTATCTCCCTTGCAACGAGGTTATGCGAGATGCCCACGATGATACGCCCAAAGCGGACATTCGCGGCAAACAACGCCACAGCCACGACCCAAAACGCTCGCTCCCTCTCGGGTTCGAGCCCATGCGATGGATACAAAAAACCCGGCTACCGTGGTAGCCGGGCTGTTGCGTTTGGAGCGGACAACGGGGCTCGAACCCGCGACCCCAACCTTGGCAAGGTTGTGCTCTACCAACTGAGCCATGTCCGCATATGTAAAACAAAACGGGCGCCGGAGCGCCCGGATGTTGCCTGGAGGCGAAGCCCGGATTCGAACCGGGGGTAAAGGCTTTGCAGGCCTCTGCCTTACCACTTGGCCACTTCGCCGAAAAAGGACCGCCTAAACGGTCCGGAAATGCAATGGAGCGGACAACGGGGCTCGAACCCGCGACCCCAACCTTGGCAAGGTTGTGCTCTACCAACTGAGCCATGTCCGCTTGCGGCTTATTAATTTACGCGAGTTGTCCTAAAGACGCAAGTACTTTTTTCAAAAAAGTTGCCTGCCGCATGTTCTTGGTAGCTAAACGCGCTAAAACGATTGGCTAGGCACACGATTCCAGTGCTCCGTTAAACAGCTTCACCATCTGCACGCGCGTGCCGACGCCGTCTGTACGACGAGCAACCTCCACCTTATCGACGAGCATGCGCATAAGCTTGATACCACGGCCGCGCTCCTCAGATGCGACCGGTTCGCTCGTTTCATCGATAGCATAGCCGGCGCCTCGATCAAACACCTCAATCACAACGCGGTCGCCATAGGCCTGAACCGTCAGAACGCACCCGATACCGCCCGCATGGTCATAGGCATTACCCAGCGCCTCCCCCGACGCCAATGCGACATCGTAGCGCTCGTCGCGGCGCAACGGAAGCGATTCAAGGATTTCGGCGATATGATGTCGGTAGTATGGAAGATTCTCGATACCCTGACGGACCTCGACGCTCTTACTCCAGCGAGGCAGCTCCCCCACCGGAATGGCGGGAATAGACTCCCGTGCCGGACCCGCGACATGAAGGATATCGACAAGACGAGCAATCTCCAAAAAGCGAACAACTTCGCCTGATGCATTGACGAGCGAAAGCAGGCCTTCTCGCCTCATGAGCTCACGAGCGCGCGTAAGCAGGAATGCCAAGCCCGTCGAATCGATAAAGCCAACAGCCTGACAGTTGATGACGACACGACGCACGCCGCGGTCAACCAAAGCATCCAACCGCCGACGCAGCGCAGGCACCGTGGCGATGTCGATATCGCCTGGTGGCGTCAAAACCGCTATGTCATTCCACTCATTCATACGACCATGGTTCCCCAAAAAAGCCCACTCGATGCATTCGTTTCCTCAACCGTACGGATTCAGCCCGCCCAGCGTCGTCTATGAACGACCCCGTAAAAACTCAAGGGACACCAATGCAATGTCATCGTCCAGCGCCGATTCGGTAAATCGGTCAAGCTCGCCCAAGACCTTGCCGCAGATTCCCGATACGCCCTCCCCCGAGACAGAGAGCAGAAGGTCACGAAGGCGCTGCTCGCCAAAGAACGCTCCGGTGCGGTCGCGGGCCTCAATCGTTCCATCCGTATACATGAAGAGCATGTCGCCAGGAGCGAACGCAAACACGCCTGTCTCGTACACCATGCTCTCAAAGGCACCGATTACGCCCGATTGGCATCCAAGCAGCTCGACCTCTCCCCCACGAGCCTCGCCGCCACCCAGCGGCATCGACTCTGGCCTGATAACCATGGTCGGAGGATGGCCCGCCGAACAATACGTTGCGCGTCCGGCTTTAAGGTCAATCTTGGCGATAAAGGCCGTCACGAACGTCTCGACCCTCGAAAAGCCCATGAGCATGCTGTTAAGGGAGCGTGCCATACGGGCCGGGCCAGCGCCCTCCCAGGCATATGCCGTCAGGGCCGTCTTGACGAGCGCAGACATCGATGCGGCCTCAATGCCTTTGCCAGACACATCACCCAGAATCATAACGGCGCAGTCGTCGGGAAGTCGAATGAGCGTATAGAAATCGCCGCCGACCAACGCCGAGTTCGTGGCCGACAGGTACACCGAATCGGTTGCGATACCCGGAACATCCCCCAGGGAATTTCTCATGCCGATCTGAAGAGTCTGAGCGATATGGCGCTCCTCGCGCTTTTGAGATTCGCCTTCGTAGATCAGTTCAAAGTCATGCGCCAAGTGCACCAAGTAGTCATATTCAAGGTCATCAATCGGCTCTTGGCTTCCATCACGAAGCAGCAGCGCGCGCGTCGTCGGGCCCTTCGCAACGGAAGCAGGAACAATCGCGTCGTTACTGTGCTTGCCATCACCTTCAGAGCGCGGGTGCCCCGCCTCGATGCCGGTGTCGATGTAGAGGCCCTGGCAAGGCAGACCATGCGCCCTAAGCCAGCCTCCCATAGGCATCGATTCGTCAACGCGAGTTATACGTACGTGTTTAAGGTCCTCGGCACTCGTGCCGCCCAAAACAGATGCCTCAAAGCCATCAGGGCCAGCCCCCAGACGTGCCGCTGGCGCCGTCGTGGAAAAGAAAAGCTTCTCGGGATCGTCCGGCAAAGCAACGCGACTGCCACCTTCAAAATCTATAACGTAGGAGTCCAGACTGGCGTCATACTCAACAGGGCAAAAATGGCAGTTGAGCATATTGCAGATCTCGGACGATACCGCCTGGGAAGCCGCGGCGGAATCGTCTAGAAAGGTAAACAACTCATCACGTAAGACATTGAGTGAGCGGCCAAGCTCAGCCGTGCGACGAGAGCGAAGGCTCGATGCCATGCCGACCAGCTGGATAGACAGGTAATCGCAAATGACCTCGAGTACATTAACGTCATAGGCGAGCGGTGCCTGAGGGCGTTTCCAACCAACTTCCAGCACGCCAAGGATCTGCGTACCGTAAAAAACGGGAAGACAGATCTCGCTGCGGTACGGAGGCATATCCTGCATACGCAACAGGTGCTTAGAACGATTGTCCAGGTCCATAAACATACCGGAGGCGGCCTTATCACCCTTAAGGTCCTGTTGAATCGACAAGCGACAGGCACGCGACTCACGAAGAACATACGTCGGAATGCCAGCGCCATACGGCAAAAACTCAGGCAGGTAGCTGTCGTACAGCTCCTTGGAAACACCGCGAAGTTTAAAACCGCCGCTCTCAGAAAAATAGATAGCAGCACCCGAAGCATCGAGCGTTCCTACAAGCTGGTTCAAAACGGTATCAAGTAGGCTGGGCAGCTCATCGGAGCCCACGGTACTCATAATGACCGAGAGCGTGCCAGAGAGGCGCTTGTTCGCCACTCTAAGCTCCGAAAGCGCACGCTTGAGCTGACGGTCGTGCGAATACTGTTCTTCGATGCTATGGAGCGCCACCAGGACACGTGGCGCGCGGCGCCCAAAGATGCGTGGAGGCGTTACGGAGCCTGCACGAACCAAGACGGGGATAAAGGAGCCGTCACTCAGCTTGAGCATCAGTTCGTTCTCGGAGCCATCAGTTTCAAATGGCAGACGATGTTCCGTCGCACGTTCAAAAGCGGACGAGTACAGGACGTCTTTAACATCTCCACCGATGACGTCGGCGCGTTCCTCGCACATCAAACCAAGTAAGCGATTATTCACATGCAGAATGGTTCCGTCGAGCTCGCAGATGATGACAGCATCGCTCGTGATCTCGACTAGTTGGGCAACGTCTGCCCACTCGTTGCGTTCAAGCGTTTCCATCGTGGACCCCACCGTCTATCGGTAACAAAAAAGCCTCCGAAGAGGCCTCTCAAATGCGATGGTGTCGGAGGCGGGACTTGAACCCGCATGACCAAAAAGCGGTCACTAGCACCTCAAGCTAGCGCGTCTGCCAATTCCGCCACTCCGACATGCTATGTTGTTGATTCACGGTTCGTTTTGTTGGACCCGCGCGTTCAACGAGGAAGATAATACCCTATGATTCGAGAACTGTGCAAGCACTTTTTTCAAAAAAGTTTACGAATTTGTAAATGCGCTGGTAGATCTATATGTTCGGCCCCGAATCGGTGTTGCCTCCCGGCGCGTCCTCGGGCATGAGCGATATTTTGCTTCGCACTTCGTGCTGCAAAATATCGCTCCCCCTGCGGAATGCGCCGGGAGGCAACAC